>JANPJV010000031.1:0-25888 GCA_031425695.1 Rhodanobacteraceae bacterium
CGCGGAGAGCGCTGTGCGCACTCCGCGCTACTTGTCCTCCGCCGGCTGGCGATCCCGCGCCGGCACATAGCTCGCAGGTGCAGTCTCCGGCAGCTTCTGGAGCTTCAGCAGGGCCCGGCCGACACTCTCCTCGGTAGCGCCCTTGGCTGACCAGGCCGCATGCCAGTCACGGAAGCCGACCGGCTTTCCCGGGCCAACTTTCTGCATGCCCATCTCCGCCACCCAGGCAAGATTCCGGCGCAAAGTCTCGATCCGCGCGCTTTCTGCATCACCGGGATCCGCCAGTTTCGCCAACAGGCTGATGCCGAGCGACTTGACCATCAGTGCATCACCGCGATCGCTCATCAGGGCTGCGAGCGCGCGGCAGGCCTCGAACCACGGGTGCACGCGCGCTTCCGCGCACCAGCTGCCGACCTCGGCGAGATACGGCATCGAGACCGCAGAGGCGACGCCGACCGCCATCACGGCTGGCACGTCTTCGGCGCGCATGCCGTCCCAGCCCTTGAGCCCGTGCGTTTCCGGCCAGTCCGGCGGCAGTGGCACACGGTCATAGACACGGATCAGCTCGCGCAACGAGTCTCCGAAATGGGTGTCGAAGCGCTTCCCCGCGGCCGCTTTCTTCAGCAGCGACAAGCCCTCGCGATGGACGCCCGGCTCGCCGAACTCCGGCATGGCAGCGACCCAGACCATGGCGTTATCGGGCTCGAGCTTGCGCATGCGCTCGAGGATGACCAGGCGCGCAGTCGCGACCTCGCGCGCATCGGCGCCCGCTTCGACCGGCGGATCCAGCAACGCCCAGGACAGCACCAGCGGATCGTCCTGGCCATCCGCGAGCGCCGCCCCGAACAGCGCGTCCGCCCGGCTGCGCAATGCCGCAGCCCGTGCCTCATCCGCACTGGCCCGCGCCGCCTCGCCCAGCAGCATCCATGCCGCCGTCCAGCGCTCACGCGGCGACTCCGACACTGCCAGCATTTCGATCGCGCGCGCGGAGAAGTCGGCAAACGCCGCAGCGATGCGCTCTTCGGCGTCCGGCGGGGGGACGAGCGCTTGGGCGAGTGCGGCCAGCGGGGTGCACAGCAACAGACAGAGGATGGAGAGAAGACGCATGTTGGGCCTGAGGAATCGCGGCACTGGGCGCTTGGCTCGATTATCGCGCGGCATTGTTGAGGTAGCGTGGCACTGAGCGCGCGTGGTGTTGGATTTGCGCGCGAAGATGATTGAGGTAGCGTGGCACTGAGCGCGCGTCGTGTTGGGTTTGCGCGCGAAGATGATTGAGGTAGCGTGGCACTGAGCGCGCGCGGTGTTTGGTTTACGCGCGTTAGTGATCGCGCCAGCGCCGCGTGGTTCGACGGAGGACGTGGTGCCAGCCTGAGGTAGCGCGGTTCTGTGCGCGCGTGGTGTCCGATGTTTGCGTTGCGCCTGTTCGCGCCAGCGGCCGCGTCTCGCAACGGAGCCGATATGTTTCGCTCCGTCGAAGTAGCCGGGCGCCTCGCGCTCGCGCTTTGGTCGCGAAAGCCGAAAACGAGACGGGCGCGTAGGACCCAGCCTACCTCGCATTGGCGCTGGGCGGGCTAGGAGCCAGGATCAAAAGACACGATCTTCGTCTGTGAGCTTCTCCCCCGGCCCGCGAGCGTTCGGCGACGCCGGCCGCTTCGCTCGACTTCGATGGGAACCTGGCTCCGTCTGTGCGTGGGCTATCCGGCCGTCGGCATAGCCGACGGCGTTCAGGGGGGCAGGCGCCGACGGCGCCTGAGCCGCCCCTCTTCGCCCGGCCGTCGGCATAGCCGACGGCGTTCAGCAGCGCAGGCCGCTGCATTCGACCTCGATAGAAACCTGGCTCCGTCTGTGCGTGGGCTATCCGGCCGTCGGCATAGCCGACGGCGTGCGGCCGCGCTGGCGCCTGCACTCGACCTCGATAGAAACCTGGCTCCGTCTGTGCGTGGGCTATCCGGCCGTCGGCATAGCCGACGGCGTTCGGCGAGCTCATGCGGCATGCCGCATGAGCGAGCTCGCCTTACCCCTCGAATATGCGTTTGTCCTTGGCGTACGAGAGCGCCTGGACGCGGGTGACGAGGCCGCGCTTGACCAGGTCCTGGAGGCACTGGTCGAGGGTCTGCATGCCGTAGTTGGCGCCGGTCTGGATCGAGGAGTACATCTGCGCGACTTTGTCTTCGCGGATGAGGTTTCGAATGGCCGGGATGCCGACCATGATTTCGTGGGCGGCGATGCGGCCGCCGCCGACTTTCTTCATCAGCGACTGGGCGATGACGGCGCGCAGGGATTCGGACAGCATCGAGCGCACCATCGGTTTTTCACCGGCCGGGAAGACGTCGATGATGCGGTCGATGGTCTTGGCGGCGGAGCTGGTGTGCAGGGTGCCGAAGACCAAGTGGCCGGTTTCCGCGGCGGTGAGCGCCAGGCGGATGGTTTCCAGGTCGCGCAACTCGCCGACCAGGATGTAGTCGGGGTCTTCGCGCAGGGCCGAGCGCAGGGCTTCGGTGAAGCCGTGGGTGTCGCGGTGGACTTCGCGCTGGTTGATCAGGCATTTGTTCGAGGTGTGCACAAACTCGATCGGGTCTTCGACCGAAAGGATGTGACCGTACTCGGACTTGTTGATGTGATCGATCATCGCCGCGAGCGTGGTCGACTTGCCCGAGCCGGTGGGGCCGGTGACCAGCACCAGGCCTTGCGGCACGTCGATCAGCTCTTTGAAGACTTTCGGCGCGGCCAGGTCTTCAAGGCTCAGGATTTCCGACGGAATGGTTCGGAAGACCGCGCCGGCGCCGCGGTTCTGATTGAACGCGTTGACGCGGAAGCGCGCGAGACCCGGGATCTCGAACGAGAAATCGACCTCGAGGTACTCTTCATAGTCGCGCCGCTGCTTGTCCGACATGATGTCGTAGACGAGCCCGTGCACGGCCTTGTGATCGAGTGCGGGAATGTTGATGCGACGCACGTCGCCGTCGACCCGGATCATCGGCGGCAGCCCCGCCGACAGATGCAGGTCCGAGGCCTTATTCTTGACGCTGAAAGCTAAGAGTTCGGCAATATCCATGACTGACCCCTGCGGCGCGACCGTTCACCAGTATACCCACGGCGCGGCCCGGAACCGCGCCTCGAGCGTTCCATGAGCGCGCTGCTCGAGCAACAGCTGTCGGCCGTTCGCGAGCGCATCGCGAGGGCGGCCCGCGCGCCGGTCGAGCTGGTCGCCGTGAGCAAGCAACAGCCGGCGAGCGCAATCATTGCTGCGGCTGCGCTCGGCCAGCGCGTTTTCGGCGAGAACTACGTGCAGGAAGCGGTCGCAAAGATCATCGAGATTGCCGACCCGACGCTGCAGTGGCACCTGATCGGGCCGCTGCAATCGAACAAATGCCAGCTCGTCGCCACGCATTTTGACTGGCTGCAGAGCCTCGACCGCGTTTCCCTGGTCGAGCCGCTGGCGCGTTTTCGTCCGCTCGATCGGGCACCGCTCGAGGTACTGATCCAAGTCAACATCGACGACGAGGACAGCAAGTCGGGCGTGGCCCCCGAAGGCATCGCTGCGCTCGCCGCGAAGGTCGCCGGGCAACCGCGCCTCAGGCTGCGCGGATTGATGGCAATCCCGCGCCCGGCGCCGGACCCCGACACCCGTCGCGCAAGCTTCCGTCGACTGCGCGAATGCTTCGACCAGCTGCAGGAACAGCATCCGGGGATCGACACGCTGTCGATGGGCATGAGCGAAGATTTCGAGCTCGCCATCGAGGAAGGCGCCACCCTGGTGCGCGTCGGCTCGGCGATCTTCGGGGCACGGGCTTGATCGGTTTCCGGTTTTGGTAGCGATAGCCGGACTGCTCCCCGCTCCCGTGCTCTGAGGGAGAGGGGAGCATGCGTGCCTCAATCCGTGACGCGAGACGAGGGCGCCACAACGCCCGCCCGCTCCGCCCGCGCCGCTTTCAGCACGGCATCGACGTTCTCCTTCACCGGTCGCGAGCTTCCGATCTCCGGCGCGTCGGGGGAGCGCTCGAGGCCGAGGTCGTCGAGGGGCAGCGTGACCGTGAATGAGGCGCCCTGCCCCGGTGTGCTCTGCGCACTGATACTGCCGCGGTGGCGCTCGACGATGCGGCGCACGATGGCGAGCCCGAGCCCGGTGCCCTCGTAGCGGTCGTATCCATGCAGCCGGCGGAACGGTTGCATGATGCGCTCGGCGTGAACGATGTCGAAGCCAATGCCGTTGTCGCTGACTTCGATTACGCAGTGCGGTCCAAGCCCACCTTCGCCCGGCGCGTTCAGGACCACGCGGGAGCTGACGCAGACACGTGGCGCCCGACCGGGCTCGCGGAATTTCAGAGCATTGGCCAGCAGGTTCTGGAACAGCTGGCTCATTTGCGTCGGGTCCGCCCGCACTACCGGCAGCGGTCCGATCTCGATCTGTCCACCACTCTGTTCCAGCCGGGTTTCGAGGTCGCCGACCACTTCGGCCACGATGTCGTTCAGATCAACCGGCTCGAGATGGCGGCGCTGCTTGGTCACCCGTGAGTAGCACAGCAATCCGTCGATGAGCGCGCGCATGCGTGACGCCGCCGCCGTCATCCGCTCGAGATAGATGCGGCCATCACCTTCGAGCTCGGTTGCATAACGCGTGCTCAGGCGGTCACCGAAGGCCTGGATCTTGCGCAGTGGTTCCTGCAAGTCGTGTGACGCGCTCGCGGTAAAATCGGACAGTTCGCGGTTGCGTGCCTCCAGGTCGACGTGGGCCAGCTCGAGCGCGCTCTGGACGCGCTCGCGCCGCTCGACTTCGGCCCGCAGCTCCGCGTTGGCGGCCTCCGCGAGGCGGTGCTGGGCACTCAGTGCATCGTTGTGCCTGCGCGCGAGCCCGAGGCGCTGCTGTTGCAGGCGGTGATATGCCAGCAGCAGCAGCAACGCGCCCAGCACATAGGCCACATACGCCCAGGAGGTCATCCACCATGGCGGATGCACGCGGATGCGCAAGGTCGCCGCTTCCTCGCTCCAGACGCCGTCGTTGTTGCTGGCCATCACCTCGAACAGGTAGTCCGCTGGTGGCAGCATCGCGAAGCTCACGCCCGGGCGGTCCGATTCGATCCATTCGCCGCCGTTGGGACCCAGCAGCCGATAGTGAAAACGATTCTTCGTCGGCTGGTGGAAATCCATGGCCGCGAAATCGAGCGACAGCGCCATGCGGTCGTGGGCAAAGTCCAGCTGCTCCGCGCTGGCGACGACGCTGCTGCGAGTACCGCCGACCACGCCGTCCTCGTGGCGCTCGACGCGGGTGATGCGCACCGGGGGAACATAGGTATTGCGCGGCAGCGCCGCGGGCTTGAACCAGCTCACGCCATTGACGGTGCCGAAATAAAGGCGCCCATCGGAGGCGGCGAGCTCGGCGCCACCGTTCATTTCGTTGGCCGAGAGCCCGTCCTGCACGCTGAAGTTGCGAAAGCCCTGGTCGACCGGGTCGAAGCGGCTGAGGCCATTGTTGGTGCTCAGCCACAGGTGCCGGCCATCGCCTTCGGGAACGATCCCGTAGACGGTGTTGTTCGGCAGGCCATCAGCCTCGGTGAACAGCTTGAAGCGGTTGCGGCCCGCGCGACGGTCTTCGGCCGAGAGCAGGTTGAGCCCGTTGTGGGTGCCGACCCAGAGGCTGCCGTCGGAAGACTCGTACAGCGACCGGACGACGTTGTGGCTGAGGGTGCCAGGACGCGAGGGATCCTTGCCAAGGATGGCGGTTACCCCTTTCCCGGGCTGGTACCGGAACAGGCCGACGCCGCCCGCGCCGAACCATAGGGTGCCATCGGAATCGGTCAACGAGACGCGCACCGCTCCGCCACCCATCGGCAGTTCTTCGCTGGCAGCGATCGTTTCCAGGACAGCGCCACTGTCGCCATCGATGGCGAACAGCCCTTCTTCGGTCGAGACCCAGATCCGGCCATCGGCCGCCTCGGCGAGGTACCAGACCCGGCCGCGCGTGAACCGCTGGTCGGGCACGCCCGCGCGCCCGATCGGAGTGAATTTGGCGGACTCCGGGTCGAATTGGTACAGACGGCCATTGACGCCGCCCGCAAAGATGCGGCCCTTGCGGTCGATCAGCAACGGCTGCAACTGACTGTTGGTGACGTCGCCGGGCGCTGGCTCGAAATACGCAAAGCGACCGGTACCCGGCTCGAATCGCTCGAGCCCGGCGAGCGTGGTCATGTAGATGGCGCCGGCCGCATCCTCCTGGATGTCCCAGACCATGCCGTTGCGCAGGCTGGCGGGGTTGTAGGGGATGCTCTCGATCGCCTGGAAGCGGTTGGTAGTGAGGTTGATCCGGTTGAGGCCGGCGCCGGCCGTGCCGATCCAGATCAGGCCAGAGCGGTCCTCGTACAAGGACCACGCGTCGTTGGCGGCGATCGTCGAGGTGTCGTTGACATCGTTGTAGTGAACCACGAAGCGCCCATTCTCGAAGAGGCTCAAGCCCCCCGAGTGCGCTCCAATCCAGATGCGGCCGCGTGAGTCCTGCATGATGGCGCGGACGAAATCGCCGCCGAGGGAGGTCGGATCGGTGGGGTCGTGGCGGTAGCGCGTGAAGCGCTTGCGGTCCGGGTCGAGGCGGTTCAGCCCTCCGCGCGTTCCCACCCACAGATAGCCCTCGCTGTCCTCGAGCAACTCGGTCACGGTGTCATGGCAGAGCGAATGCACATCGCCGCTGTCGTGACGGTAGGCCTGCAGTTTTTCGCTGGCCGGGTCGAAGTGGTAGAGGCCAGCAGAAGTGGCGAGCCAGAGCCCGCCGGAACGGCTGCCGGTGATGTCGGCCACGCCGCCGAAGCCCTTCTCTTCGTGTTCCGCCTTGATCCGCAGCCGGACTTGGCCGGTGCGCGCATCGAAACTGTGCAAGCCGGCGTTGGTGCCGATCCAGACCAGGCCATCGACGCCCTGGTGCAGGCCGACAAAGGTGGAACCTGGCAGATTGAGATTGCCGAAGATGTGCGGCGGCATGCGCGTGACTTCGCCAGTGCGCGGATCCAGGCGGTCTACCCAGCCGCCTCCGCCAAGCGTGCCGGCCACCCACATCTGGCCCTGCGCATCTTCCATGAGGCGCGACACCTCCAGGCCGGAAAGCGCATGCGGGTCGCGCGGATCACTCGAGATGCGCCGGAAGCGATAGCCGTCATAGACATCCAAGCCACCGAGCGTGCCGAACCACATCAGCCCACTCTGGTCCTGCAACATGCTCTGGATGGTGTTCTGGGCGAGCGCGTCGTCGATCGGCAGCCGCTCGAAAGCGATCTTGTTCGCCGTGGGGCCGGGTGACTGGGCAAGGCCGTCGGCGGCCTCGAACTGGGCCAACAGGACGAGTACCACCACCAACCACCTGCATGCGCACATGAGTCTGACCATCGCTACTGGCACCATCAGTGCAGTCGCCGGGCGTCGGGCACCGGCCTCGAGCGCATCTTGCGGTGCGCGACGCGCCAACGGAATAGTGCAGGGGTGCGCTTTCCGGTAACGAATTGAACGAGTCCCTTTCGTTACTTTTGGCTGCTGACCAGCTTCGCCGCGGCGCGACGGGCCGCATCTGCAATACTGGGCTGTGCGCATGAGCGGAAACTAAAGGCGCGATGAAGGTTCCGGCCTATGTCTGCATGCTGACCGAATCCCATGTCTGCCTGTCGGGCGGGGTCGGCGAACTGCGCACGCCCCTGCGCAACGGCGGCCTGAGCACGCGACTCGGACGCGAGCTTGGCTATCTGTCGATCAAGTTCATCGATACCGGCGGTCCGCACTTCGACAACACCGACCTGCGAATGGTGATGCTCGAGCTCAACCGCATCGGACTCAAGTTCGGCGAGGACGACCAGCAGGGCTGCTCGCCCGCCGACTTCATGCGCGCGCTGCACGCCCGCCACATCCTGCGCGTCCCATTTTCCAGCATTGCCTGGCAGGGCCCTGGCGAGTGGTTCACCAGGGTCGAGTCGCCGCCATGAGCGTGGCTCCGGCAACGCCTGCGACCCTGATCGAGACCGAGCGGCTGTATCTGCGGCAGCTCCACGATGCCGATGCACCGTTCATCCACGCACTGCTCAACAGCCCGGCCTTCCTGCTGCATATCGGCGACCGCGGCGCGCGCGAGCTCGAAGGGGCACGCGCGTACATCCGCAACGGTCCACAGGCGAGCTATGCGCAACATGGCTTCGGGCTGTGGCTGGTCGCCCGCCGAGCGGACGATCAAGCGATCGGCATTTGTGGACTGCTCAAGCGCAAGACGCTGGCGGACGTCGATATTGGATTCGCCTACTTGCCGGAATTCTGCGGCCAGGGCTATGGATTCGAGGCGGCCCGCGCCACGCTCACGTGGGCACATGGCGCGCGCGGCATCGAGCGCGTCCTGGCGATCGTCTCGCCCGCCAACCTGCCCTCGATTGCGCTGCTGGGCAAGCTCGGTTTCGAGTTCGAGGGCGCGCAAGTTCTGGAGGCCGGGAAGGACCCGGTCGAGGTGTACGCCATCGCGCTTTCGTAGGTCATGTTGCCCGCGAGAGCGGGCTACTTGACGCATTCTCGGAGGTCGCGTCAAGTAGCCCGCGTTCGCGGCCCACATGACCTACCAGCGCATCTCGGCAAATCCGGCATCGTCTCGCTCTCGCCGCGCCGGTGGAAGCCGCAGAAGCACCTATCATCTTGCTCGCTCGATCCCTTGCGCAGGTGCCCGTATGCGATCCCGTATTCAGACGCTGCTGTTGCTCCTGTCGACCCTGCTGCTCGCGGCCTGCGCGGCCATCATCGGCGAGGCGCCGACGTCGACGCGGACGCCGGAAAGCTCGGTATCCGCGCAGCAGGTTGCCGACGAATTGCTGGCGGCAGATCGCGCGTTCGCCGAGCAGGCCAAGAGTGACCTGATCGCTGCGCTCGAGGCGATGTTCGCCGACGACGTGATGATGCAGACGCCGGATGGTTTCAGCGACAGCCGCGGTGCAGCGATTGGTGCCTTGCAGGCCGATGCCGACAATATCGGCGCGCGGGCCGAGTGGGCGCCGGTGCGCGGTGGGGTGTCTGCCGATGGGCTGCATGGCTTGAGCTTCGGCTTCATCACGCTGATACGCGCCGACGGCACGCGCGTGCCCGGAAAATATCTCGCCTACTGGATCAAGGGAGCCGAGGGCTGGAAGGTCGCCGTGTATCGGCGCACGCGGCGGCCCGATGGAGAGCCCACGCTGCTGACGATGCCGCCGGCACTGCCGCCCAAAATGCTGCTGCCGACCACCGACCCCGCGATCCTCGAAGCGCACCGGACCAGCCTCGACCAGGCCGAGCGTGCGTTCTCCGACGCAGCCCAGAAGATCGGACTCGGCAGCGCCTTCGTCCAATTCGGCAGCATCGATGCGATCAATCTCGGTGGCGCTGCCGCAGTCGACTTCGTGGTGGGTTCACCTGCCATCGGAACGCTGATCGGCGAGGGCCTGCCGGCGACCGGCAGCCCGGTCACCTGGGCGCCAGATCGGGTCATCGTGGCCAGCAGTGGCGATCTCGGGGTGACCATCGGCGCTCTGGTGCCGAACGCGCCCGCAAAGGACGGCAAGCAGCCCGCGAATATTCCATTCTTCACCATCTGGCGGCGGCCGACGCTGAGCGAGCCATGGCGCTACCTGGCCGAGTGAATCGCGACTCCTCCCGGGTGCGCCTTCGGCTTACCCGGGCTACCAAAGCCCAGGAATGCGTTTTATGACGGATCGGCCATGAGCGACTACCGCGCCGAGCTTCTCTGGACCCGCGGCGACCAGGATTTCCTCGACCAGCGCTACAGTCGTCGGCATCGGCTGAGATTCGATGGCGGCGCGGAGATCAGTGCCTCCTCGTCGCCGCTTTCCGTGCCGCTGCCGATGTCGGACGCGAGCGCCATCGATCCGGAGGAAATGCTGGTCGCGGCGGTATCGAGCTGCCACATGCTGTGGTTCCTGCACCTCGCCGCCAAACGCCACTGGCGGGTCGACGAGTACCGCGACCAGGCGGTCGGCAGCATGGGCCGCAACGGGCAAGGCAAGCCCTATATCGCGCGCATCGTACTGCGCCCGCAGGTGGTGTTCTGCAACACGCGCAGACAACCGACCGCGGCCGAGATCGATCTCCTGCACGAGCTCGCGCACGCCGAGTGCTACATCGCGAACTCGGTGCGGGCCGAGGTGGTGTGCGAGGCGGTGCGTTGATTTGGAGGATCGAACTTCCAGCCTGAGGTAGCGCGGTTCTGAGCGCGCGTGAATCGGAATCTCGCGTGCAGGTGATCGCGCCAGCGGCCGCGTTTCGCTACGTAGCGAAAGCCGGGCGCCTCGCGCTTGACCCAGCTCGCAAAGATCGACCGGCGGGCGCGTAGGACCCGGCCTACGTTTGAAGCCGTGCCTGCGCCAGTGCGTGTCGCCAACCTGCGAGCAATTCCTCGCGTTTTGCCATCTCCCGCGGTTCAAACCGCTGCTGCAGGCGCCACAGGCCGCCGATCTCTTCCAGCGAAGCCCACACGCCGCTGCCGAGCCCCGCCAGCAAGGCGGCGCCGAAGGCGGTGCTCTCGGTCTGTTCCGGACGGCTCACGGCAATGCCGAGCAGGTCGGCCTGGAACTGGCAAAGGAATGCGTTGCTGCTCATTCCGCCGTCGATGCGCAACTCACGCAGTGGCACGCCGGTGTCGGCCTGCATGCATTCGATCAGGTCGAGATTCTGGAAGGCGACCGCTTCGAGGGCGGCCCGGGCAAGGTGAGCGCGCGTGCTGCCGCGCGTGAGCCCAGTGATCAGCCCGCGCGCATGGCTGTCCCAGTGCGGGGCACCGAGGCCGACGAAGGCCGGCACGATATAGACGCCGCCGCTGTCCGCGACCGCCGCCGCGAGCGCTTCGGTTTCTTCCGCGGAGCCCACCAGGCGGAGCTCGTCGCGCAACCATTGAACCAGCGCCCCGGCGACGAAGACCGAACCTTCGAGCGCAAAGGTGGTCGCGCCAGCGATGCGCCAGGCGACCGTGCTCAGCAGTCCATGTACGGAGCGCACGCGTTCCGCCCCGCTGTTGAGCAGCAGGAAGCAGCCGGTGCCGTAGGTATTCTTGGCCATCCCGGGCGCGAAACAGCACTGGCCGAACAGCGCGGCCTGCTGGTCACCGGCAATGCCAGCGATGGGAATGCGCGCGCCGAGCACGCTGGCGTCGGTGTGTGCGAGCACGCCGCTGGAGTCGCAAACCGTCGGCAGCGTCGCGCGCGGGATGCCGAAGACGTCGAGCAGCCAGGGATCCCAATCGCCGGTCGCGAGGTTGTAGAGCAAGGTGCGGGAGGCATTGCTGGCATCGGTCAGGTGCGACTTGCCGGCGGAGAGCTGCCAGACGACCCAGCTGTCAACGGTACCGAAGCAAAGCTCGCCGGCATCGGCGAGGCGCCGGACCTCGGGACGGTGGTCGAGCATCCAGCGCATTTTCGTCGCTGAAAAATACGCATCCAGGAGGAGGCCGGTTCGCTCGCGGATCTCGGGCTCGAGGCCATCCGCGCGCAGGCGCTCGCAGGCGTCCGCGGTGCGCCGGCATTGCCAGACGATCGCCCGGCCGATTGGTTCGCCCGTGATCCGATTCCACGCGAGCACGGTCTCGCGCTGGTTGGTCAGCCCCAGCGCATGCACCTCGGAGGCCGCTATTCCCGCTGCCGCGAGCACCGCGCGCGCGCACGCGAGCTGGGTCTGCCAGAGCGTGTTGGCATCAACCTCCACCCAGCCTGGTTGCGGATAGCTGCAGTCGAAACTGACGCCGTGGCTGCCGACCAGGTTGGCATCCTGGTCGAACAGCATGGCGCGCGAGCTCGACGTGCCCTGGTCAAACGCCAGTAAAAGCTTGCGCATGGTCCTCCACCGGCCGATGAACGCTGCCTGCGACAAGGGATGCCGCCATTCTCGATGCCGCAGACAACGAAAATGAAGCGCTGGGAAAATGCCATTTTTCTTGAGCGCGCCAGAGAAGTCCAGGATGGACTTGCTCGGACCCGGGGCGGACCACAGGCGCGATCAGGCTGGCAGCAGGCGCCGAGCGAGTACATGGACGACCACCGCCGCCAGCAGCGCCAGCGTGAAGGCTTGCGTGATCCCCAGCAACGGCAGCGCCAGCGCGAGCACCGCGCAGAAACAGGCGAAGGCGAAATAGCCACTCACCATCCCGCGTAACAGCCGCACCGCATAGCCTGCGCCAGACTGCTGGTGCGAGAACGCGACCAGCACCGTGCTCATGATCGGGAACATGGCGAGCAGTCCGCTCCAGCGCGGGCCGAGCCGCGCAGCTCCGAAGGTGACCAGCAGCACCAGCGCGACCGCAGCGCCGAGGCGCAGCAGCAGGTGGTCCTTGGCCGGTTCGCGGCTCGCGATCCAGCGCGGCACCGCAGGGAAGGCGAAGGGCACCAGCACCAGCGCACCGAGCACGGTCGCGAAGGCCGTTCCGAGCGGCATCTCGACACGGCGCAGGCCGATGATCGCCAGCACATAGCAACAGAGCGCAATCATCAGGCTGTCGGCCCAGCCGCGCTTCTGCGCGACCCACGCATAGGCCACGCTGAAGACCAGGATGGCAAGCACCGCCAGCAAGGTCCAGTGCGCAGCGTTTGCGGCGAATTCGCTGCCGTGTTCCAGCGCCAGGATCAGCAGGATCGGACCGGCAATGATCGGAAACGCCGACAGCCACCCCGCAATGCCTGGCCCCCAACGGCGCCCGGCAAGGGTCACGCCATAGATCAGCGCCGGCACCAGCAGGAGTTTGAGCAACAGCAGAGTGACGGCCAAGAACACGACTCTGAGTAACGGCGGGGGCGCGATCATCGCCGAATTTGGCCGCGGGCGGATCTTGCATTTGCGGGTGGTGGGTCTGCGCTATGCGCGGACGCTTTTGCTCTCCACCAGCCACGAGCGTCTGCGCGCAGCGCAGGCCCACCGAAAGCCGAAGCGTCCTGGCACCGTCGTCTCACCCACGCTTAACGCAGACCCACCAGGAGCCGAAGCGTGAACGCGCAGCGCGTACGCGGCACCAGCCAAAGCAACGGAACCCTGCTCTCGCTCTACAATGAAGCTATCCACCACCTGATCGCCTGATATGCGCAATCCCCTGCAGGAACAATTGCTCAAGGCCGGCCTCGCGAAGAAGAGCCAGGTCGACGCGGCTGCTCGCGAGCTCGAGCGCCAGCGCGACGGCAAGAAAAAGCCATCCGCCGAGCAGGTCAGCGCGCAACAGCTGCTGGCCGAACGCGCCGAGCGTGACCGCGCGCTTGCCGCCGAGCGCAACGCCCAGGCGCGCGCGAAGGAGCTACAGGCACAAGTGCGCCAGATCGTGGAAAACCACAAGGTCCGCGGTGACGGTGAACACGCATACCGCTTCGTCGACGGCGACAAGATCCGCGACATGCTGGTCAGCGAAGCGCAGCGGCGCCAGCTGGCCAGGGGCACGCTGGCAATCGTGCAGCACGATCAAGGCTACGCGCTGATCCCGCGCGCGGCGGCCGACAGTATCCACGAGCGCGGCGCCCGGCTGGTGGTGGATCATGCTCGCGCCGCTGCTGCCGCGCCGTCACCAGCTGGCGCCGATGACGATGCCGAGTACTACAAGAAGTTCGTCGTGCCGGATGATCTGATCTGGTAGCGGGGCGTTGCATTTTCGTAGGTCATGTTGATCGCGCAGCGATCTACTTGACGGCCTTTTCGGAATACCGTCGTCAAGTAGACCGCTGCACGGTCAACATGACCTACGTTCGCTTTTCGCCCGTGGCCAGCCGCCGCGCCAGCCAGTAAGCCGGCCAGCTCAAGCCCAGGACCAGCAGTGCAACCAGGCTGTTGTCGCGATCGCCGAGGATTGCCGCGACCAGGAAGGCCACCGAGCCGAGCAGCGCCAGGCCGGGAATCCAGGGATAGAGCGGCACGCGAAATGGCCGCGGCGCATCCGGCGCCCGCCGCCGCATCACGAACAGCGCCGTGAACACCAGCACATAGTTGGCAACGAAGAAGAAGGCCATCAGCGCCAGGATCTTGTTGAAACTGTTGCTCGCGATGAGGACGATCGCCAGCGCGGTCCCGGCGAACAGCGCGGCAACCGGCGTGCCGCCCGGGTTGACCTGGCGGAAGAGTGCCGGGAACAAGCCGTCGCCGGCCATCGCATGCGGCACCCGCGAGGCCATCAACTGCAGCGCGCTGACCGATGCGATCAGCGAGATCACCATCAACACGCGCAGCACGCTGTCACCCTGCGGGCCGAACATGCGCCCGGCCGCGGTCGCGGCGACGAACGGATCGCCAGCCATTTCGGTGATCGGCACGACCATCAGGAACGCCAGGTTGAGCAGGAAATAAATCGCGAGCACCAGCAGCAGGCCGCCGATCATCGAGCGCGGAATCGCGCGTGCGGGATCGCGCACCTCCTCGCCGAAATAGACCGGAGCAGTCCAGCCGTCATAGGTGAAGATGGCCGACTGCAGCGCAATGACCAGCGCCGCCGCCAGCGCGATTCCACTCGGCAGCACGGTGGCCGGCGCAGCGACCTCGGCAACCGCCGGTGGCGCGCCGGCCGCGAACACCACCAGCGCCAGTCCAATCAGCGCGAATGCCTTGATGAGGCTGGTAAATTGCTGCACGCCGCCACCGAGGCGGATACCGCGCCACTGCAGCAGCGCGAAGGCGAGCACGACCGCCGATGCGGTCACGGTTTCGCCGCCGGACAGCGCCGGAACCAGCGGCCCCACGTATTCACCCAGCACCATCGCCACGGCTGCCGTGCTGCAGCAGGTGGAGATCCAGTCGGCCCAGCCGGACACGAATCCCCAATAAGGCCCGAGCGCGCGGTGCACCAGCGGATAGAGCCCACCCGAGCGCGGATTCATTGCCCCGAGCTCCGCCACCGTCAGCGCCCCGAGCAACGCATAGACGCCACCGATCAACCACACCAGCAGGTACAACGGCACCGAAGGCACCTGCGCCGCGACTTCGCCAGGCGTCCGCAAGATGCCCATGCCAATCGTGTTGCCGACGAGAATCGCCAAGCCAAAGGTCACGCCGAGGACGCGCAACAGGCCGGAAGGGCGGGCTGGCAAGTTATTTCCAGGATCACGGGAGGGCGCCGGGTCGCTCATGCGTTCCACTCCTCGAAACCAGCGGTAAAGCTAGCCTAGATTGGTGCGCTCCTGGGGAGGGCAGCGCCCGCGCCGCCGCATGTTCTACAGCACCTGCAGCGCGGCGCAGCAGCGCCACCTTCCCATTGCGCTATTCAACTGACACCACCACCGCCGGCCTCCGCCGTTCGCTCCACAGCAGCGTCAGGCCGCTGGCAATGACGATGCCGGCGCCGAGCAGCACGATCGGTTGCGGCAGGGTGTGCCACAGCAGCCAGTCGAGGCCGAGGCCCCAGGCGAGTGCGGTGTACTCGAATGGCGCGATCAGCGAGGCCTGGCCGCGCTTGAAGGCCTCGGTGATGGTGAACTGGCCGACGGATCCGGTGACGGCGATGCCGACCAGGGTCCACGCATGCTCCGCGTGGACGGGACGCCAGTCGCTCCCGGTCAGCGCGGTAGCGCCCAAGGCCAGCGAAATCATCAGCCAGAACACCATGGCGGCCGAGCTGTCGGTGCGTCCAAGCACGCGCGCGGTGATCGCGCTGACGGCGTAGCAGAGGGTCGAGAACAGCACGGCGAGGCCGCCGAGGGAGAGCATCTGAGCCCCGCTCGGCCGCAGCACGACCAGTACCCCGACGAGCCCGATCGCGATTGCCCACCAGCGATTGGCGCCGACGTGCTCACCAAGAATCGGCGCGGCGAGCGCGGTGATCAGCAGCGGTGCAACGAAGAAGATCGCATAGGCCTCGCTCAGCGGCAGCGTGCGCAGGCCATAGGCGAAGCTCGCCAGCATGCCGATGCCGATCACGCCGCGCAGCAGATGCAGCGACCAGCGCACGCGCAGCAGCGAAGCGCCGCTGCGCGCTGCGAGCACCCAGATGATCACCACCGGCAGCGACGCATAGCCGCGCAGCGCCGCCACCTGCAGCGGCGGATAGTGCGGCGCCAGGTGCTTCAAGCCCGCATCCATCAGCGCAAAGGCGCCGACCGCGATCAGCATCATGATGATCCCGCGCAGGTTGTCGGCGCGCTGCTCGAGGGCGGGGTGGGTGGGCGCGGACATGTGCAGGCGTGGATCAGGCGGCCGGCGAGGATAGCTGGAGGTCGCAGGAAGATCCCCTCTCCCGCCGGCGGGAGAGGGTCAGGGAGAGGGGCTTTTCCTGGACCCAACGAAATGCGCCCTCTCCCCTGCCCTCTCGCCAAAAGCGGGAGAGAGGGGATTCGCTTACCCGAACTTGCGTTTGGTCCAGCCCAGCACGCGTTCGATCAAGTCCCGCTGCGCCGCGAGCTCGCTGCGGGTGTGGTTCACCTGCGGCTGGAATTCGGCCTCGACGCGGCGCGCGAGCTCGCGGCCGAAGGTGCGTTCGAACTGGTGTGGCGAGTTGTAGTCCGAACTGACACTGCCGGAGTACATGAGGTACACGGCGACACCGCGCTGGGTCATGCCCGCGAGCTGACGGGCAAACTCCTGACGCGAGGGCGTGTTGCGGTGGCATTCGGCGGCCGGATCGACACCGCTGGTGCCGAGCGGATGTTGCAACCGGCGCACACAGCGACGGGCAAACGCCTTGAAGCCGCGGCCCAGGGCACCCACCGCGCCAGGCAGCAACAGCCGCAGGCCATAGGCGCGCAGGCGGCTTTCCACGGTCGCATACGCGAACGGATCGAGCAGTATCAATCCATGGACACGTTCGTCGACGAGCGCGCTGGCATAGGCATTGTCGGCGCCTGAGCACAGGCCGAACAGCACGCAGCGGGTGACTCCGGTTTCGCGGGCGAGTACGTCCATCGCAGCGATCGTGTCGGCGATCGCTTGTTGCTCGAAGGATGCCGTACCGGATGCAGCCGCACTTTCGCCGAGGCCGGAGAGGTCGAAGCGCAACACCGCATGGCCGGCGCCAGCCAATGCTCGGGCGAGCTGCACGTTCAGGCGCTGCGGGCCGACGCGCGAGATGACGCCGGCATTGAGCAGCACGAAGCCGAGCGCGTGAGCGCTGCCATCGGGCAGGCTCAGCGTGCCGGCGAGCCGGCGGCGTTCCCCGAACTGGACGATGCGCTCGCTCATCGCAGCTCCGCGAGCGCGGCATGCACGGCGTCGAGCAAGTCCCCGGGGACGATCGATGAATTCATCGCGGCGTCGGTATTCCACGGCGAGCTCGATTGCAGCCAGGTCCAGTCGAGCTCGGGAAAGCGCGCCTGGAGGGTTTCCAGGCCAGGTTCGACGATGCTCGCGAGCACCGTCACCGGCACCTTGGGGGCGTCCTGGGTGATGAGATCGAGCGCAGCGAATTCCGCGCGGAGCACGGGCGTGAGCGGGAAGCCGAAGGCCTGGTCGTTGATCGGCAAGGTGGCCGCGATGCGCTGGCGCACGGCGGCCCAGCCAAGACCGAAATCGAGCCGCAGGAAGACCATGTGCGCGGCCATCAGCTCGTCCAGGTAACGGGCGCCATCGACCAGCGGCTCCCAGGCGACCAAGCGCACCGGCCGAGCCAGTCCGAGTGCGATGGTTTCCCAGGCGAGCGTGGCGCCGAGCCGCAGCCCGACCCAGGCTGCCTCGCGCAGGCCGCTCCGCTCCAGCAGCTCGGCATGCGCGCGCACGATATCCGCGCGCCATTGGGTCAAGGTCGCTTCGGCAAAGTCCCCGTCGGAATCACCACTGCCAGAATAGTCGAAGCGCAGGACGGCAAAGCCCGCACGCGCGAGGCGCTCGGCGAGCACGCGATAGAGACGGTGACTGCGCGTGGCCTCGTGCGCAAACGGCGCGCACAGCAGGATTGCGGTCTGCCGGAGACTGGCCCCGGATGGCGGGAAATACACCCCATGCAACTGGCGGGAATCGGGCCCGAACCGGAACGGGCTCACGACGCGGCCGCGTGATGGTAGAACCGGCGCGCGCCACGGGTGGGCACGGCTGGCAGCGCCAGCGCGGCAATGTAGTCGGGCGCCGGGGTGAAGCTTTCCAGCTCGAATTCGCGCTCCCCATATTCGGCCAGGGCGAGCGATCCGACTTCGACTCCGCGCAGCTCCACGGTGAGACCGCTGCCGACCGCCTTGAGCAGTGCCTCCTTGCGCGTCCAGATCTGGAAAAACGCCTCGATCGGGTCGGCGTTCGCGCGCAGCAGGGCGCGCTCGGCGCGGCTGAAATGCGCCATCACCAGCTCAGGGAGATCGGTCAGCGCATGCACCTGTTCGACATCGATGCCGACCGTCCCGAGCGAGGCCACGCATAGCAGGGCCATGCCGCCGCTGTGGGCGAGGTTGATGGCCGGCGCCGATGCGCCCGGGAGCCGCATTTTTCCATTCTCGCCGTCGGGCTCGAAGTACACGGACGCCGCGGCACAATTTAAGTAGCGCGCAAGGATCTCGCGCACGGCGGCGTGCGCCGAGATGTAGCGCTGGCGATCACGCGCATGCCGAAAGCGCATCGCGCGCGTGCGCTCGGCTTCATCCAGCGCTTCGATCCCGGCAACCTGCGCAAGGTCGATGCGCCAGACGTCGACGTCGCCGTCGGCGAGTCGCGGGCGCGCTGGTGCCGTGCTGAACTCGGGCGCGGGCAAGGGCATGCGCTTAAGCATCGCCACCCCGCCCGCGACCACGCAGGGCGCTGAACAGGCGTCCGATCACACTCGGAGCCGGCGCCGGCGCCACCGTCAATTCTTCGTACGACTGGGCCACCTGCGCGAGCGTCTGGAAAATGTAGCGCCGCGGGTTGATGCGCTTGCCGGTCGCGACCTGCATGCGCGCGATTGCCTGCATCGCCAGCAGCGAATGTCCGCCGAGGTCGAAGAAATTGTCGTCGGGCGAGATATCGGTGAGATGCAGGAGCTCCGCCCAGAGCTCGGCGAGCTGCCGTTCGACCGCAGTCGCTGGTGCGCGACGATCCGTTCGCGCAGGACGGATTTCCGGCTGCGGCGCCGGCAGCGCCTTGCGATCGACCTTGCCATTGGGCAGCCGCGGCAGGGCGCCCAGCACGACCAGCTGCTGCGGCACCATGTAATCGGGGAGGGTGCGACGCAGGCTCTGGCGCAGCGCGACCGGGTCGAGCTCGTGATGGGCAGCAGCAGTCAGGTAGGCGATGAGGCGGGTCTCGCCCGGTGTGTCCGCGCGTGCCAGCACCAGGCAATCGGCCACGTCTGGCTGGGCGCCGAGCGCGGTTTCGATCTCACCAAGCTCAATCCGATGCCCGCGTACCTTGACCTGGAAATCGATCCGTCCGAGATGCTCCAGCAGTCCACTCGCCAGCCAGCGGCCGCGATCGCCGGTGCGGTACAGGCGCGCGCCTGGCTTGCTCGAGAATGGGTCGGGCAGGAAGCGCTCGTCCGTCAGCTGCGGTCTTGCGTGATAGCCCGTGCTGACCCCTTCGCCGCCGATGTAGAGCTCGCCGGGAACACCCGGCGGGGAGTGCTCACCATGTTCGTCGAGCACCCAGACCTGGGTATTCGCGATCGGCGTGCCGATGCTGATGCCAGCCGCGGCATGCTCGACCTTCCACGCCGTGGACCACACCGTGGTCTCGGTCGGCCCGTAGAGGTTGTAGACCTCGCGCGTCTGCGCACGCAGGCGCAGGCCCAGGTCCGGCGGCAGCGGCTCGCCGCCGCACAGCACGCGAAAATCCATGCGCGCATTCCAGCCGGCGTCGAGCAGCAGGCGCCAGGTCGCCGGCGTCGCCTGCAGCAGGCTCGCGTCGACGGTATCGATGAGCGCGGCGAGCGCGCTGCCATCCATGGCCACTTCGCGGGTTGCGATCGTCAATTCGGCGCCGACGCTGATCGGCAGCATGAGCTCCAGCACGGCGATGTCGAAGGACAAGGTAGTGACTGCGACCAGGCGGTCGGTCGGTCCGATCGGGATGCGCTGCTGCATCGCGAACAGGAAATTGGCAACCGCCGAATGCGCTACGACCACGCCCTTGGGTTGTCCGGTCGAGCCGGACGTGTAGATCACGTAGGCCGCTGCGGCGGGATCGATGTCGATTTCGGGTCGGGTGACCGGCAGGCTCTCGATGGCTTCGAGATCCACGTCGAGATTCAGGCAGCGCGCAGACGGAACACCCAGTTGCTCGGAAAGCTCGGTCACCGAGACGAGCTGCGACAGGCCCGCGTCCTCAATCATCGCCTGCACGCGCGCGGTCGGGAAATCCGGGTCGAGCGGCACGTAGGCCGCGCCACACTTGAGCACGCCGAGCAGCGCCTCGAGCATCTGCGGCGAACGCTCGAGGCACAGCCCGACGCGCTGGCCGGGGCCGACGCCGCGCGCGAGCAGCGCGTGGGCGATCTGGTTGGCGCGTGCTTCGAGCTCGGCGTAGCTCATTGCACTTGGTGGTGCGGGTGCCACGGCGGGCACGAGCCCGGGAGCGGCCATCGACTGCGGTTCGAAGCGCAGCGCGATGGCCCATGGCGTACGCGCGGCCTGGGCTTCGAAGGCGCCGTGCATGCCGAGCTTGCGCGGGAACGCCAAGTCGGTGTCGTTCCAGGACGCGAGCTGGGCATGTTCGGTAGCGGTGAGCAGCGGCAGGCGCGCGAGTGCTTGCGACGGATCAGCCAGCGCGGCGCGCAGCAGCCCGAGCAGGCGTTCGCCGTGGCGCTCGATGGTGGCGTGCTCGAAGATGTCGGCGTTATAGGTCAGGCCAGCGGTCAGCCCCTCGTTTGATTCTATGAACCAGAGGGCGAGGTCCTCGGCTACGGCTGGCGGCGCCAGGTCGATGGGCTGCTGCGCGAGGCCACCCCAGTCGAGCGCACGCGCGCGAGCGTCCTGGTACGAAAAGAACGCTTGATAAAGCGGCGTACGGCTCTCGTCGCGCGGCAGGCCGAGCGCGTGCACCAAGTGCTCGAGCGGAATGTCCGGGTGCAAGAACGCGTCCAGCACCGCCTCGCGCGCATGGGTCAAGGCAGCGCTGAACGAGCACAGCGGATCCAGGCTGATGCGCAAGGGCAAGGCGTTGACGAAGAAGCCGATGATGTCGTCGAGCCCTTCGGCGTCGCGTCCGCGCACCGGGGTCGCGATGATGAGGTCGCGCTGGCCCGAAAGCCGCTGCAGCAGTACCGCGTAGATGGCGAGCAGCAGCTGGAACAGGGTCGCCTGGCTGCGCTGAGCCAGCGCGCGTGCCGCGCCCACCAGCGACTGCTCCAGCCGCAACCAGACCGTGCCCGCGCGACCCGACATGGCCGGCGGGCGTGGCTTGTCGGTCGGCAGCTGCAGGGGCTCGAGTGCACCCTCGAGGCGCGCCTTCCAATGGCGGACCTGCTCCGCCAGCTCCGCGCCCTGCATATGCGCGCGCTGCCACACCGCATAGTCCACATATGATCGGGTCAGCGCCGGCAAGGGCACGGGCTGACCGCGGCGGCATGCGGAATAAAGCGTCCCCAGCTCGCGGAACAGAAGGTCGAAGGACCCGCCATCCCAGATCAGGTGATGGGCTACGAATCCGAGCACATGCGCCTCGTCCGCGAGCTTGAACATGCATGCGCGGAAGAGCGGCGGGCGGCTCAGGTCGAACGGCTCGGCAATCAAGGAAGCGAGCCGGCGTTCGAGTTCGGCCTCTTGTTCCGGGGGCGGCAACAAGCTCAGGTCGTCGGCAGGGAAGAGCGCAAAGGGCAGCTCGTCCACAATGCGCTGTTCGGCAAACTCGCCAGTCATCACGAAGGCAGTCCGCAAGCTGGGCTGGCGGCGGATCATCTCCTGCCACGCGCGCTCGAAGGCACCTTGGTCAAGCGCGCCGGCGAGGCGATGGCCGGACGGCGTGTGGTGCACGGTCCGACCGGGATGCAGGTCTTCCAGAAAGAGCATGCGCTGCTGCTGCAGTGAGAGCGGCGCGCTCGATTGATCCGGCTGGCGGGGGATTGTGCTCAAGGCAGGCAGTTTGGGTGCTACGGCTTCCAGCTGCGCGCGAATTGAGGTCGTCAGGGCGGCCGGATTCGGGGCCGCGAACAGGGTCCGCAGCGGCAGCCTCAGTCCGAACTCGCGACCAAGCCGGGCAGTCAGCTCAGCGGCCAACAGCGAATGCCCGCCCAGCTCGAAAAAATCGTCATGAATCGAGAGCCCGGGTTTGGCCAAAACCGCTTCGAATGCAGCGTGGACCGCCGTTTCGAGCTCATCGCGAGGGCGCACCTGCTCGCGCGCCGCCGTCAGTGGTGCTTCCGGCGCAGGAAGTGCCTGGCGATCGAGCTTGCCATTGGGCAATAGCGGCAGTGCAGCGAGCTCGACGAAATGTTGTGGCAGCAGATAGTCGGGCAAGGTCTGCCGCAGATGCTGCTGAAGGTCGCTGGACCGGATCGACCGGCCGGCCTCTGCCACGAAATACGCTACCAGGCGCACATCTCCAGGCCGATCCTCGCGCGCAACCAGCACAGTACGCAGCACACCGGAGGCCTGGCTGAGCGCGGCCTCAATTTCGCCGGGCTCGATCCGAAAACCGCGCACCTTGAGCTGGAAGTCCAGGCGCCCGAGATGCTGCAGCAGGCCGTCGTTGCGCCAGCGACCGCGGTCGCCGCTACGGTACATGCGCATGCATTCGCCGTTGCCTGCAGTGACGTCGATGAAGCGCTCACGAGTCAGCTCGGGACGCTCGAGGTAGCCGCTCGCGACGCCGGCGCCGGCGATCCAGAGTTCGCCGGGCACACCTTGCAGCGCAAGCCCACCGTGCTCGTCGCGGACCTCGATGCGGGTATTGGCGACCGGCCGTCCGATGGTAATGCCTTGCTCCGGCGCAACGACCTCCCACATCGTCGAGTAGACGGTGGTCTCGGTCGGTCCGTAGCCGTTGAAAACACGTGCGCAGCGGTCGAGCAATGCCCGCGCCAGGTCCGGCGCAAGCGGTTCGCCGCCGCTGATCGCGGTAAACCGCGGGCTGCCCTGGAAGCCGGCGTCGAGCAGCAGTCGCCAGCCCGCCGGGGTTGCCTGCATGTAGCTGATCCCGCGTTCTTCGATCAGTGCCCGTAACGCCTGCCCATCCTGCACGGTTTCGCGTTCGGTCACGACGATCTGCGCCCCCACCGACAGCGGCAGCATCAGCTCGAAGAAGGCGATGTCGAAGGAAAGCGTGGTCACCGCGACCAGCACGTCGTCCTCTTCAATGCCGGGTTGCAGCTGCATCGCATGCAGGAAATTCGCCGTGGTCGCATGCGGCACCACCACGCCCTTGGGCGTCCCGGTGGAACCGGAGGTGTAGATCACATAGGCGGGAGAGTCAGCAGTCGCATCAAGGCGCACGTCACGCTCGGGCGCCTGCGAGGAGACGGCGTCGAGCTCGCCCATGCGAATCGTCCGCTCGAAGTTTTCGAGACCGCGCGGCAGATCCGTGTCGACGATCACGGTCACGATCGCGGCATCGGCCGCCATCAGCTGCAAACGCGCCGGTGGAAAGGCCGGATCGAGGGGTACATAGCCGGCGCCCGATTTGAGCACGCCGAGCACCACGACCGGCAAGTCGCAGCTGCGCGAGACCGCGATCCCGACCAGGGCGCCGCGCCCGATTCCGCGCGCACGCAGAACGTGGGCCAACTGGTTCGCGCGCGCATCCAACTGGGCGTAGGTCAAGGATGAACGCGAGTCGCTCACGGCGCAGCGCCCCGGCGTGCGGCCGGCTTGAGCCTCGAACCACTGATGCGCAAGGCGCTCTTGCGGATAGTCGCTCGCAACCGGCTGGAAGCCTTCGAGCCTTGCCAAGGCTGCGGCGGAATTCAAC
This sequence comes from Rhodanobacteraceae bacterium, assembly GCA_031425695.1. Lineage (GTDB taxonomy): Bacteria > Pseudomonadota > Gammaproteobacteria > Xanthomonadales > SZUA-5 > JANPJV01. The sequence continues at coordinate 23,749 of JANPJV010000031.1, forward strand.
GGCAGTTGCTCGCTGGCCGTATCCGGCTTCGCAACCAGCCCGCGCAACAGGCTTTCAAACGCCTCCAGCCAGCCACGCACCGTCGCCGCACTGAACAAGGCGGTACTGAACTGACATTCCAGCTCGATTGATCCAGCGCGCGGCTGCGCGTTCAAGAACAGCTCAAAATTCTCGTACGTCCGCGGCATGTTGGTGCTCGCGGAACTGAGCCCGGGCGTGCCGAAGTCCAACGCATCCAGCACCTGATCGAGATTGAAGAGCACGTTGACCAGCGGCAACCGGCTCGGATCACGCGCGACCACGAGCTTTTGAATCAGCGTGCCAAAGGTGTAGTCCGGGTGCTCCAAGGCGTCCATCACGGTCGAGCGGGTGCGCGCCAGCAGCGCCTCGAATTTTTCTCCGGCGTGGGAGATCACGCGGATCGGCAAGAGATTGACGCAATGGCCGACGAGTTGCGCGAGGCCACTGGTCGACTGCCCCGCGACCGGCACGCCGACCACAACTTCACGAGTGCCCGCGATACGCTGCAGCAGCAAGCCGAAAGCCGCGAGCAGACTCGTAAACAGGCTCGCACCACGCTGCGCGCCATAGCGCTTGAGCCCCTCGACCAGTGTCGCATCGAGTTGCCAATCTTCGCGCGCCGACGCTAGCTGGCGCTGCGGCGGCCGCGCCCAGTCCGTCGGCAGGTCCAGTGCCGGCAGCGGCCCGCGGAACTGCTCGAGCCAGTAGCGCTCCGCCTGTGCATGCGCTGCTGTTTCTGCGAGCAAAGCCTGCTGCAGCGCGTAGTCGGCAAAAGACGGCGCCGCCAGCAACGCGATCGGCGCACCGCGAACGAGCGCCGCGTAGATGCTGCGCAGCTCGTCGATGAGTACGCCGAACGACCAGCCATCCAGGATGCTGTGGTGGGCGGCGAGGATCAGCACATGCTCGGAAGCCGGCGTCGCCGTGCTGGCAAGGCTGGGGGCGGTGGTGTCGCCAGGCGCGCTTTCCTGAGCGGCCGCGACGCGCCACATTTCAGCCCGGAACAGCGGCCCGGCCGCGAGATCGTAAGGCGTCTGGACCGCGCGCAGATAGGCCCCCGCAAGCGCCGACTCGGCTGCATCAGCCGGCAGCGCGCTGAGATCGTGAAACGGGCACTCCAGGAACAGTGTGCGCGCGATCAGCAACTCGCGACCATCGGCCGAAAAGCTTGCACGCAGCGCGTCGTGGCGTTGCACGACCTGCTCCAGTGCGCTGCATAGCAGCTCGGCGTCGAGCGGCCCACGCAGGCGGATGGCAACGGCAAGGTTGTAGCTGAGCGTGCCATCACGACCGAACTCGGCCGCCAGCCAGATCTCGCGCTGCGGTCCGGTACTTGGGACCGCGCGAGCGAGCTCGGCGCCAGCGAACGGATCGTAGCAAACGGCGTCCTCGTCCGGACCGTTCATCGGGCGAGCTTGAGATATTTGCCCGGCGCTGCCGGGTTGGGAACGAACCAGCCAGGTTTTCCGTCGGGATCGCGACCCAGCCGCGCGCCCGGCACCGGGGGCGCGCCCGCGTCGAACTCAAGCCTGGGTGCGGCGGCAGGCACTGGTGAGAACTGTGCCTGCTGCAACTCCTGCGCCGCAGATTTGACGGTGGCGAGCAGGGCGTCGAAGTTGGCGGGCGAATCGGCGAGTGCAAGTTGCGCGAGCCGAAGCTGCAGCGCGTCGATCTGCGTCCGCACTCGCATCGGCACACCGGCCGGCGTGGCCTCAGTCGCGCCGGGGTCGGCGAGGGAAAGCCGCGGCGCAGCGCTCCGTCCCTCTTGTGGCGGAAGAGCGGGTGCGCTCGGAGACATCCGCACGTTGGGCGGCTGCTCTTGGGGCATGTGGGTGTCGAGCATCTGCGCGAGCGCGTCGATGCTCTCCCAGGTCTCCATGAGCTGGCGAAAGCTGATCTTGATCTTGAAGTGGCGGGTGAGCTGCAGGGCCACCTGGGTAAGCGCGAGTGAGTCGAGGCCGAGTTCGACGAAAGAGACCGCCCGTTCCGCGGGGCGGATCTCGACCCCTGCGCTCTTGTCGAAGAGCTCGATGAGTTGGGTGACGAGAGTTTCGTGAGCAGGAGAAGCGGGGGGGGCAAGTGGCGGGACCCCAACCCAGAAAAAACCGGGTGGGTGGGG
>JANPJV010000032.1:0-23276 GCA_031425695.1 Rhodanobacteraceae bacterium
CTCTGCCGGAGTCGGAACGCGGCGCTCCGGAGTGAAGTCGCTTGGTGGGTCTGCGCTGCGCGCGGACGCTTCTGACACCGCTGGCTGCGCCCGCTCGACGGGCGCGCGGTCATCGCCGCCGCCCAGCAGGCGCCCGACCCACGCGCAACCGGACAACATCAACAGGCACAGCACGCAGACAACCGACTGACGCAGCATGATCGCCGCTCACGAAGAAGATCGACCCACTATAAGGCCTGCGGTTCGGGCCTGCCGTTCTCGACTGCGTAGCGTGCCTGCACCGCAAACCGCGGCTCGCGCACGCGCACATCGGTAACCGTCTGCAGCGTGGCCTCGAGCCGATCCGCGCTGAAGTCAAGCAGCGTGTAGCCGCGCTGGTCAGAGCGCATCTGGCGGATGTGCGGGTTCTCGGCGCGATTGCGGTCGTAATAGGCCTGCGGCCGCGCATCGGCGGACAGCGAAGTCGCCACGAACTCGCTGGCGATCGAGGGCGATCCCAGGTCCGCCGGATTGCCTGGCACCGAGGCGGCCACCGCGCAATGCAGGTCGCCACCCGCGATAACGGGATTGGCGAGCCCCGCGGCCGTGAGGTCAGCCATCAATCGTGCCCGGGCCAGCGGATAGGCGTCCCAGCCATCGGTCCAGACGCCGCGTTCGGCGCCGGGTGCTTCATCGACCGGGGTGAAGATGGTCTGCTGGCCGATCAGGTTCCAACGCGCGCGGCTCGATTTGAACTGCGCGGCGAGCCAGCGCTCCTGTTCGGCCCCGAGCATGGTCTGCCCGGGATCGCCCAGCTCATCGCAGCGCTCCAGCGTGCGCGAGCCCTGGCGATTGGGGCCGGGACAGGGCTGCGGCGTGCGGTACTGGCGGTCATCGAGCAGATAGATGCGAGCCAGGTCACCGACATCGAGGTGCGTGTAGGTACGCATCTCGTGGCTGCGGGGAAGCATGCGGCGCGGCAGCGGCAGATGCTCGAAGTAGGCTTGATAAGCCGCCGCGCGGCGCAGCACGAAACTCGGATCGAGGCTTTCGGACACGGACCCGGCATAGTCGTTGTCGACCTCGTGGTCATCCCACGCAAAAGCCCACGGCGCCGCCGCATGCATGCGCTGCAGGTCGGGATCGAGCTTGTACTGCGCGTGGCGGACACGATAGCCGGCGAGATTGCTGGCCTCGCTGCCCAGGTGCCGTCGAATCGAGTTGTCGCCCCACTGGTTTTCGTAGATGTAGTCGCCGAGGAACAGCACCAGGTCCGGGGCGTCGGCCAGCATCTTGCGATAGGCGGTGAAATAGCCATGCTCGTAGTTCTGGCAACTGGCGAAGGCAATTCGGCAGCTCTGCAGTGCGCTGCCGGCGGCGGGCAAAGTGCGCGTGCGACCGACGGTGCTGACGGCGTCGCCGGCGGTGAAGCGATAGAAGTACTCGTGCGCCGGATCCAGGCCCTCAATGTCGACATGCACGCTGTGGCCAAGCTCGTGCGTACACAGGAGATCGGCCTGTTGCACCAGCTTCCTGAAGCCCGCGTCGGTGGCGACTTCGCAGCGCACGTCGATGCGCTCCTCGCCCATCCCGCCGTCGGCCAGCAACGGCGCGGGCGCCAGCCGTGTCCACAGGGTGACGCCATGCGCGTGTGGATAACCACTCGCCACCCCGAGCGAAAATGGGTCGGCGACGAAGCGCGGTTTCGGCGGTGACTGTGAATGCGTTCGGGTTGCGCCAAGACCCAGCCCGAGCGCGGCGCTCGTCCACACCGCCTGGCGCAGGAAATCACGCCGCGCGCTGCATTCGCCGGGAACGCGCGCGGTTCTCGCCAGATGCCGGATCCAGTCGTCACGCAAGCTCATGCAGGTCTCCGTCGGGTGAGACGATGCTAGACCTCTCGCCTGGGTAAACCAAAGGCGCCCGGGGGCCAAGTCGCGAGCTGGGCCAGGGATGCGCTGCGCTTACCAAGGCCACAGAAGCGCCGCCCATCCCGGCGCCCGTCTGCAAATCGTGTTTCAACCCGACAGCAAACTGCACGAAAGTTCCACCTTCACATTGAGATTATTTGACCGAAGCCCGGTTCTCTGCCGTGCACAAAGGCGCGGTGGGCGCTTTATGAGGATCAACTACTTGCCCGGCCAACACGCTCATGACGTCACGCTCGCGGCGTCGTCATTACCGGTTTCCCGCACTGGAATCGAGGGTCTCGATTACGTGCTCGGCGGCGGTCTCACACCACATCGCTTTTACCTTGTGGAGGGGGTGCCCGGATCGGGCAAGACCACCCTGGCCATGCAGTTCCTGCACGAGGGTGCGCTGCGGGGCGAAAAGGTCCTGTACATCACGCTGTCAGAGACCGAAACCGAATTGCGCGAAGTGGCCCAGTCGCATGGCTGGTCACTCGATGGGATCACCCTCGTCGAGGTCATTCCGGCGGAAAGCAGCCTCGATCCCGATCAGCAATACACCGTTTTTCATCCGTCCGAGGTCGAGCTCAACGAGACCACGCGACGGATTCTCGCCGAGATCGAGCGCCTGAACCCGGATCGGGTGGTGTTCGATTCCTTGTCTGAGTTGCGCCTGTTGTCGAGCAGCCCCTTGCGTTATCGGCGCCAGATCCTGGCGCTCAAGCAATTTTTCGCGGGGCGCAACTGCACGGTGATGATCCTCGACGATCGCACGGCTCCCGACAATGATCTCCAGGTGCACAGCATCACCCACGGGGTGATCATGCTCGAGCAGCTCTACCCCGAGTACGGCGCCGAGCGCCGCCGCCTGCGCATCGTCAAATTCCGAGGCCGCGCCTTTCGCGGCGGCTACCATGATTTCGTGATCCGCCGCGGGGGCTTGAGCGTGTTTCCGCGACTGGTGGCGGCCGAGCATCGGCAGCCGGCGCAACGCCGAATCAAGTCAACTGGCGTTGACGAGTTTGATTCCTTGCTCGGCGGTGGCATCGAGAGCGGGACCAGCGTACTGATCTCCGGCGGCCCCGGATCAGGTAAATCCACGCTTGCCGCTCAGATCGCGCTGGCGGCGGCACAGCGGGGCGAAAGGGCCGCACTGTTCCTGTTCGATGAGGCGCCCGCGACGCTGTCATTGCGTGTCAAATCGCTCGGCGTCGACATCGATCCATACGTCGAGCAGGGGCTGATCACCTTGTATCAGGTCGATCCCGCCGAGCTCTCCCCCGGCGAATTCGGCACGCGCGTACGCGCGGCGGCCGAGCAGGACAATGCTTCGGTCATCGTCATCGATAGCCTCAACGGCTACATGTATGCGATGCCCGAAGAACGCTTCCTGACCATCCAGTTGCATGAGCTGATGAGCTTCCTCGGCCAGATCGGCGTGATCACCGTGCTGGTCGGCGTGCATGGAATGCTCGGCGCCGATGCATCGGCGCCCGCCGATGCGAGCTACCTGGCCGATGCGGTGGTGCTGCTGCGCTATTTCGAAAGCGCCGGGGAGATTCGCCAGGCTATTTCGATCATGAAGAAACGTGGCGGCTATCACGAGCGGACCATCCGCGAGTTCCGCCTGGAACCTGGACGCATCCGCATTGGCGAGCCCTTGCGCGATTTCCAAGGAGTCCTCTCTGGGATTCCGACCTACGTCGGCACCAGCGGTCCGTTGATGAATAACACTGTTCCGGCCCATGGCTGACGTGGTGGCATCCGAACGGCAAGTGCTGGTGCTTGCACCCATCGGCAAGGATTCGACTTTGCTGTGCGCAATGCTCGACCACGTCGGCATTCCGAGTCGCTGCTGCAAGGACATCCGCACGCTCTGCGCCGAGATTGACGAGGGAGTGGATGCAGTAGTCGTATCCGAAGAAGCGCTGATCAGCTCGGATGTATCACTGCTGGTGGGCAGCATCGCGGCACAGGGCCCCTGGTCGGATCTGCCGATCCTGATCCTGACGGCCTACGGTGCAAGCTCGCCAACGGTGACCAGGGCGGTGGAGACGCTCGGGAACGTCACCTTGCTGGAACGTCCGCTGCAACGCGCCACGCTGATCAGCGCGGTGCGCGCCGCCAAGCGCGCGAGTGCACGCCAGCACCAGATAAGGCAGTACATTCGCGAGCGCGAGGACACTGCCCAGACCTTGCGCCAGCAGTCCGCTTTGCTGGCGCGCGATATCGAGCTGCGCGAGCGCATGGCGGCGTCCCTGCGCCAGAGCGAACGGCTTTACCGAGCCATTGGTGAATCCATCGATTATGGCGTCTGGGCGTGCGACGCGCAGGGACGCAACACCTATGCCAGCGATTCCTTTCTGCGCCTGGTGGGTCACACGCAGGAAGAGGTCGCCGGGCTTGGGTGGACCGAGCTGCTGCATCCGGACGACCTTGCGGCAACCGTTGAAGCCTGGCGGCAATGCACGGAAAACGGTGCGGCCTGGGACCGAGAGCACCGCTTCCTCGGCGTCGATGGCGAATACCATCCGGTGCTGGCGCGCGGTGTTCCCCTGCGCGACGAGACCGGTGGCGTTACCGGCTGGGCGGGGATCAATCTCGATATTGCCCGCATGAAATCTGCCGAGGAGCAGTTGCGCGAGGTCGATCGGCGCAAGGACGAATTCCTGGCGACGTTGGCACACGAGTTGCGCAACCCGCTGGCGCCAGTGCGCAATGCAATCAGCGTGCTTTCCCTGACGGAAGAGCAGGATCCCACCGTGATCTGGGCGCGCGAGATGATTGATCGCCAGGTCCGGCAACTGGCACGGCTGGTCGACGACCTGCTGGACGTGGCCAGGATCTCACGCGGAAAGGTCGAGCTGCGCCGCGAGCCGGTGCTGCTGGCCGAGGTCATCCGCTCCGCTGTCGAGACTGCAGCTCCGATGATCGATGCCGCGGGACATCAGCTGAACGTCGGCGTTCCCGAGGATCCGGTAGCGCTCAATGGTGATGCGGTGCGCATTTCACAGTGCATCGCCAACCTGCTTACGAATGCGGCGAAATACACGCCCCAGGGCGGCCGGATTGAACTCGGCGCGCGCGTGCATGGCGAAGTGCTCGAGCTACGTGTGCGCGACAGCGGCATCGGCATCGATCCCACGGCCTTGCGCACGATCTTCGAAATGTTCAATCAGGTCGATCGGTCCCTGGAGCGATCGCAAGGCGGCCTCGGCATCGGCCTGACGCTGGTCAAGAGCTTCGTTGAAATGCATGGCGGCAGCGTCGAGGCCTTCAGCGAAGGGCAGGGCAAGGGCAGCGAATTCGTGGTGCGGCTGCCGATCGTGGTGCCGTTCCGCGAGCTTCAGCGGAGCAACTTGGAAACGCGACACGATCACGCTCATCGCTGGCGTGTGCTGGTCGTCGACGACAATCGCGACAGCGCCGAGAGCATCGCGCGTCTGCTCGAAATGGTCGGCAGCCAGGTCCATTGCGAGCACGATGGTCTCGGCGCGGTGACTGCTGCGGCGCGCCTTTCGCCGGACTTGATCCTGCTCGACCTCGGCCTTCCAAATATCAACGGCTTCGAGGCGGCAACGCGCATCCGAGCACTTCCCGGCGGCCATGCGTGCTGCATCGTGGCCATGACCGGCTGGGGACAGGAGCACGATCGCAAGCGCTCCCGCGAGGCCGGCTTCGACCAGCACCTGACCAAGCCGGTTGATCTGGCGCAACTCATGCACGTGATGGAAGGGCTGTGCCCGGCGGTGGTGGCTTGAATTGGAAGCTCGGCCGATAAATAGCACCGGAGCCAAAAGCAAGAGCTTTATCCGCAGATTACACAGATGAAAAACGGACCTGATCAGCGTCGAACCTCAGCTGGGCGCGGCGGAGATGGCTTTGCTCCCCTCTCCCGTCCGTTTTTGGGAGAGGCGTCGGGGGAGAGCGCCGCCTTTGTTGCGGCAAAAATCGAAGTGCCCCTCTCCCCCAACCCCTTGCTCTCCCGCAAAGAGCGCGGGAGAGGGGAGCTTCAGCTTTCGACGCTAATCAAAGCGGATTAAAGGCTGAGCGCCAATTTCAGAATAGCGGAGGACCTCGTCCTGACGGGTTGGCTCACGCGAGCCACATTGCTCTCGTCAGCTCTTAATCCGCTTTTCATCTGTGTAATCTGCGGATAGGGCTTCTCCTTTCAGCTCTGGTGCTGTGCTTCCCGCTTTCGTGCCGGGACCAGCGTTGCGATTCCATATCCGAACACGGTCGTTCGAATGCGAACGGGTTTGCGTGGCAAGCCCGTCTGCAAGTCGCTGTCACCCCCTGGCCCAGCTATTGCAGTAATCGCTACAACAAAGCTGGCGCGGAGTGGTCATGTTCCAGGAAATCAGGCTCGCCCTGCGCACGCTCGTCAACTCGCGCAACCTCGGATTCACCTTGGCATCGGTGCTGATGCTTGGTCTCGGCATCGCCGCGACCACGGCCATTGCCAGCATTCTGTACGCGGTGTTGCTGGCGCCATTGTCGATCCGCGATTCCAATTCGGTGTATTCGCTGGCCGAGTCGAAGCCTACCGCCGGGCTCGAGCTGTTCTCGGTCTCGGCGCTCAACTATCTCTCGTGGACCGAGCGCGCGCGCAGCTTCTCCGGTTTGACGGCAGTGACCGAGGCCAGTGTCAACCTGGGCGTGGACGGTCGCACCGAGCGCCTCGACGGCGCCAGCGTCAGTCCGAATTTCTGGGAAGTGCTGGGCCTGCCGCTGCTGGCGGGGCGCAGCTTCACCACGGCAGAAGACCGGCTCACCGGTGACGCCGTCATTCTCGGCGAAAAGCTATGGCGGCAGCGCTTCAACGCGGATTTGGGCGTACTCGGCCAGCGTGTGCTGATCGACGGTAGCCCCAAGAGCGTGGTCGGCATCGCACCACAGAATGCCAGCGTGGTTCGGCGCGCGGACATCTGGTTGCCAGCCGCGCTGCGTGACCAGCCTTGGGGCCGCGGTGATCGCCGCATCACGGTGCTCGGTCGCCTGGGCGTGGGCGTTTCCCGTGCAGCAGCCGACGCCGAAATGCGTACGCTCGCGGGCGCCCTGGCGGTTGAGTTTCCGGACGACAACCGCGACTGGAGCGTAAGCCTGATTCCGGTGCGCGACTGGATCGTCGGGGCGCCGCTGCAGACGCGCGTGTGGACTTTGTTCGCAGCGGTCCTGCTGTTGTTGCTGGTGGCCTGCATCAATGTCGCCAACCTGCAGATTGCGCGGGCCAGCACGCGGGTCCGCGAAATCGGCGTCCGCCAGGCACTCGGCGGCACGCGGGCGCGGTTGATGCGGCAAATCGTCATCGAATGCCTGGCGCTCGCCGGTCTCGGTGGAGTCCTCGGGATCAGCCTTGCGGCGGTCGCGATTCGCATCGGTGCGGGTCAACTCGAGCAGAGCCTGCCGGGCCTGGGTCAGCTGACGCTAGACTGGCCGGCAGCGCTGGTGGCCATCGCGCTGTCGGCATTGACGGCGCTGGCGTGCGGCCTGGTACCGGCGCACCTCGCCGCGCGCTCGCAGGTCGCGAGCGCGTTGCAGAGCTCCACGCGCGCTACCACCGAAGTCACCCGCACGCCTTTTCGCCAGGGCCTGGTGGTGCTGCAGTTCGCGCTGGCGACCGTGCTGGTGGTCGCTTCAGCGCTGCTCGTGCAGCAGTTCCAGGCAGTCCAGGCGAGCACGCTGGGTTTCGCGCCCGAGCGTGTCCTGACTGCGCGAATCACCCTGCCGGATGATGACAACGGCACCCACTGGCAGGCCAACATGCAGAGCTACGAGCGTCTCCTCGGCGAGCTGCGCAGTCTCCCAGGCGTCGAGCGCGTCGGCCTGGGCAGTGAGGTGCCGCTTGGCCAGTTCAACACCACGTCGATGCAGATCGCGGCCGGCGCCAACAACGTCACCGAAGCGCGCAACGACGGCCGGGTCGCAGCCTGGCGCGTGGTGACCGCTGACTTCCTCGAAGCGCTCAGCGTGCCGGTGCTGCGCGGTCGCAGTTTTGCGGCAAGCGGCGAGCCGGGGCGCTCGATGCTGCTCAGTGCCGGCCTGGCCGCGGCGCTGTGGCCTGTGGGCGAGGATCCAGTCGGACGCAGTGTGACCCTGAGCAATGGCCAGACTTATCAAGTCGTCGGGGTGGTCGGGGACGTGCGCCAGCGCGACCGCGCCGGCGCGCTCACTCCGACCATGTACATGTCCCCGAACTGGTCGATGCTCTCGACCATGACGCTCGCCCTGCGCACTCGCGGCGACCCGGCCGCGCTGATCGACACGGTGCGTGAGGCCGCAGCGCGCGTGCTGCCGGATCGTCCGCTCTTCGCGCTCGACAGCATGGAGAACATCGCCGCGCAGAACGTTGCCGAGCCCCGCGCGCAAACCGCTGTGATCAGCATGTTCGGCGCGGTGAGCCTGCTGCTCGCCGCCATCGGCATTGCCGGCGTGACTGCGTTCCTGGTTGCACGGCGCACCTCCGAGCTCGCCGTGCGCATGGCGCTCGGCGCCACCTCCGGGGCTGTTGTGCGGCATGTCATCGGGCGCGGCGGCATGCTGTGCCTGGGCGGCATTGCCATCGGCGCGCTGCTGGTGGCGATTTTCTCCCGTGTTGCCGGCAGCGTACTGCACGCACCCGAAGTGAACATCGCGCCGACCGTGCTCAGTGTCGCCTGCGTGCTCTGCGCAGTTGGCCTGTTCGCCTGCTGGATCCCCGCCCACCGTGCCGCCCGGATCAGTCCGAGCCTGGCGTTGCGAGGCGATTGACGCTGCCAGCCCGCCTTTGCTCCAGGTGAGTCGAGCTTGCTCGACTGCGCTTGGACCTGCGAAAAAAGCAGTGAAGCAAGCGCAACTCCCAAAAAACTCGCCGCCGTAGCCTGGGTAAGCGCAGCGCACCCAGGACGGGTTTTGCCGGCTAGACTCGGCGCAGCAACTTGCGCCAAGGTCCGGTAATGATCCATCAGGTTTCGATCGAAACAGTCGATGCGCAGGCGATTGCGGTAGTGCGTCGACCCGCGACCTGGTCGACGCTGCCGCAAGTGATTACGCCGGGTATGGCAGACGTCTGGGCGCACCTGCGTGCGAACCCGCCGGCGGCAACGGGCCGCAACGTGATCATCTACCTGGACAACGCGCCGATGCTGCTCATCGGCGCTGAAGTGCAGCCGCCGCTAATTGCTGGCAATTCGGTCTATCTCGCCTCCACGCCGTCGGGCCTGGTCGCTACCACGTTGCACCGCGGGCCGTATGCTGACTTGCCGGCCGCCCACAAGGCCATCCGCGACCATTGCATCAAGGAACGCCGCGCGCGTGCGGGCCCGTGCTGGGAAGTCTATGGTCACTGGAGCGACGATCCGGCGCAGTTGTGCACCGAGATTTTCTACTTGCTCCGGGTCGAGTCGTGACAGCCGTGTACACTGTGAAACCCGGGCGGGCGGATTGTCACGAGCCCAGCCGAGCAAGCCATCCCAGCCTGGAACCCAGATGAGTACTGCAGTCAATACGCGTGCTGCCGAACGCTTTTTCGCTGAGGTCTGGAACCAGCGCAACGAAGCCGCGCTTGAAGAATTGATGGCAGTGGATGTCTGTGGCTGGACCGAGGGTGGACACGTCATTGGTCGCGATGCCTGGGTCAACAACGCCTACCGGGTGTTTCTCGGCGCGTTTCCAGACCTGCATCTGGAATTGCTCGGGACGGTTGCGGAGGGCGAGGAAGTCATGATCCGCTGGCGCGCACGCGGCACCCACGGCGGCGACACGCTGGGTCTCACTGCGTCCGGGCTCAGCGTCGATTTCCGCGGGATGACCTGGTTCAAGATGCGCAACGGCATGATTGTCGAGGGCCTCGACAGCTGGAATCAGTCGGCCCTGCTCGAAGCCCTGCAGACGCGTCAGTCGGTGGGTTCGTGCCTGGTCGGCAGCGTCGACCCGGCTGCAGGCAGCCAGGCGTCCGGCTGAGGGAACGCACCTTGTTTTTCGCGGGACTGCTGCTCGCAGCCAATGCCCTTGCGGTTCCCACGCCCGGATTCACGCTCTTCAGTGCCCTTGAGCGCGCGGCTGCGGGTCGCGTCGACGGCCTGATCGAATGTCCGGCCGGCGCACTGATGGCACCGCGCGAGGCGGCAATCCAATATTTGCCGGAGCTCCAGCAACTGCTCGCCTGGCGCAGCTTCGATCATCCGGCGGGACGCTGCATCGTGCTCGACTGGCCCGTGAGTGGCGCGCTGACACCGGCGCAGGCGCAAGGCTTGCGGACCCTGCTGGCCAGGCACGACGAGGCCGCGTTGCCGGCCCGCCTGGCGCCCGCGGACATTGCGGCTGCGCGCGTGCGCACCCCGCTTGCGGGTTGGCAGGCCCAGGCCATGGCGGAACCTGCCGCCGACGCCCCGAGCCTGCCCTGGTGTCCGCGCACCCCGCAGCGCGCGCAGCTGTTGCCGGTGCAGCTGCCGGATGCGATTGCGCCGCTCCTGCTGCGGGTGCGGCCACACCGTTGCCGCGCCGGATCGCGACCACTCGCCGGGACTGGCGTGCTGCTCTCGCCAGACCTGGCGCTCACCGCCGCCCATGTCGTGCTGACGCAGCAGGGCCAGGTTTGCGATCGCTACCGGGTCGTACCGGGTGGCCGTCGCTATACCGACCCGCCGGCGGCGCCCTACGGCATGGCATACGTCTCCCGCGCGCATCTGTCCGAGCGGGCCGGCTGGAATGCAAGTGCGCCGGGCGCGCCCCTCCTCGATGCCGAATACGCCGCGCGCACTGCCCACGATTTCTCCTGGTTGGTGCTGGACGCTCCGGTGCGCTTGCCCGATTCGATCCGCTGGCCGCGCCTGCGTTTTGGCGAGGCGCCAACGCTGCCAGCCGGCTGGCGCGTGCTGCGCGCCGGCTACGGCGTGCAAGGTCCCGGTGGCGCGGTCGCCCCGGGCGCAGCGGTCAACCTGTTCGGCCAGACCGCCTGCGCGCGAGGCCCGGAACCATTTCGGCGCTTCGCCTTGTGGATGTCGTCGGGCAGCAGCGGCGGGCCAGTCTGGCGTTGGCCCGGTGGCGGCGAGCCTTTCGAGTTGCTCTCCCTCGCCGTGCGCATGGAAACCCACGGCGAGCATCAATTCGAAACGATCGGACCGCACTTCGACCTGCGCGATTACCAGCGGCTGCTCAAAGTGCTCGCAAACTGATTCGCCGCGACGTGAGCGTCGTAGCTGAGTTGGTCGGTGCTGGTCAGCTTTTCTCCGCTCTCCCATGCTTCAAGGAGAAGGGTTGGGGGAGAGGGGCGCTTTCCGTCGGCGTATCAAAGCGCCCTCTCCCCAATAGCAGGGGACAGGCGAGCAGTTGAAGCTACCCCCGCGGATGCTCCCGAAAAAATCGCAGCATTTCGCGGCTGGCATCGGGCCCGGAGGAGTCTGCGTAGCTGCCGTCGGTGCTGCCGCCGGACCACGCGTGTCCGGCGCCGTGGACGAGCCAATGCTCGGCGCGGACGCGGCCATCAGGATGCTTGATCAGCGTGCGCGTGTAGCTGCGGCCGGCCTCGCCCGATTCCTTCGATCGCGCACCCGCCGCGCCCAGGACGTGCTCGCCATTCTGTGGATGCACAGTCTTGTCGCTGTCTCCATGAAACACGATGACGGGCGTGTTCGGCATCTCCTGGTTCGCAACCGGAGCATTTTTCATGGCCGCGAACGCGGACGGAATGTCATGCGCCGCGCCCGGTGCCAGGCCCGAATGTACGCCAATCGAGGCGTATAGCTCCGGATACTCGCGACCGAGAATCGCGGCCATGGCGGCTCCGGCCGAAAGCCCGGCGACATGCACGCGATCGGGATCGACGGCGTGGGTTTCCATGATCCGGCGCGTCATCGCTGCGAGCAGTGCCGGCTCGCCGGCGTCGCGACGCTGGTCGCTTTGGCGGAACCAGTTCCAGCATTTCGAACTGTTCGAGCGCGGTCCCTGGGCGGGATAGAGCACCAGCGCGCCGGTCTCCTGGGCCAGGCGGTTCATGCGCGTGCCGCGGGCGAAATCATCCGGATCCTGGGTGCACCCGTGCAGCATGACGATCAGGGGCAGCCGCTGCCCGACGAAGCCCTGCGGGACGAACAGCTTGTACCCGCGCGCCTCCGTGCCGAGCGCGAACTGGCCGGCGCTGAAGCTGCCTTCGCCCGATGTCGGTCCCTTGCTCGCACCAGGAACTTTGGTGGTCGGCGTGTCGACGACCCGGAATTCGCCCTCGATGACCGAGTCATTCACCGACGTTGCGGGGTTCGGCGTCGTGGCCGGGAGCAGGCCAGCCTCGCGCAGCGTGCGCTCGATCAGCGCCTTGGGATCCACCGAGAGCGGCCGTGCCGCCGGCATGGCACGGGCGCGCAGGCGCGCCAGCAGTGGCTGGAATACAGATTTCATGGGGTCTCCTTTTGACAGCGCGTCAGCGCATGCGATCGGCCAGTGCGGCCTTGACCTCGCGACTCGCGCTCAATGCGCCCAGCACAAGGATGGATTCAATCGTCGCTCGCGCCAGTTCGACGCTCACGTCTAGCGCGATGCTGGCGAGGCCGAGCACGCGCAATTGCAGCCGCTCGCCCGCTGCATGCACCGCTTCCAGGTCGCTTCGAGTGAAATGCTGCAGACCGAGGGTCAAGGTCTTGCGCGTCACTGTCTGCTTGAGCACATCGCTGTGCTGCAGCAACTGTTGCCGGATCGCCGTCCGAATCAGGTCAGTCCGATTGGAATAGAAACCTTCCTTGACCAGAAGGTCGATCTGCCCGAGGTCGACGAACCCCAGGTTGATCGTGATCTTCTCGCTTTCCGGAAGCGCCTTGTTCGAGCGTGAGAGCGATTTGCCTGCCATGAGCCATCCTATGAACATCTATATGGATGGTAGGTGAAAGCGGATGTCGGTTTCGGTTTTCGGAGGTAAAGCAAGAGCGGCCATCAACGATCCGGCATGGCATCGAAAACGAAAACCGAAAACCCGCTCTCTCGTGCAGCCATGCGCGACTCCCGCTAAGCTCTGTCGATGACCCCTGACCAAGCCGACGTCACCAAGCTGCTCGCGCAGTGGCAGGCAGGCGATCCAGCCGCCCTGGATGCGCTGCTCGCGCAGGTCTACGACGAGCTGCGGCGGGTTGCCGCGCATGAGTTGCGCGGGCATCAAGGTCACGAAACCCTGCAACCGACCGCCCTCGTACACGATGTCTTCGTGCGCCTGCTGGGCGCGGGGGCGATCGATATCGGCAACCGCAAGCACCTCTTTACCACCGCAGCCAAGCTCATGCGGCAGGTGCTGATCGATCGCGCACGCGCCAAGCAGCGCGACAAGCGTGGTGGCGGCTGGCAGCGGGTCGACCTGGTTGAAGCGCTGGCTTTGCCGATCGAAGCCGACGTCGACCTCATCGATCTCGACCGCGCCCTGGCGGCGCTCGATCAGCTCGATCCGCGCATGGCCAACATGGTCGAGCTGCGTTATTTCGTCGGCCTCGAGGTTGGTGAAGTGGCGAGCCTGCTCGAGATCGACGAGCGCACGGTTTATCGCGACTGGGCCATGGCGCGCGCGTGGTTGCGCCAGCGACTAGTGTAGTGCGGCGTAAGTAATTGACTTTTATTTCCGATGCATTTTGGCCCGAGGCTAGGCGAGAGGAGGAGGCATAGCTCTTCTATGGCGACGACGAACAACGACGCATCGGGTCAAAAGGCGCGGAAATAATGGCAGCTACTTATGCCGCACTACACTAGCAGTCGAATAGTGGGACGCGCGTCAGTCACCCGCGGCATCCAGCGTACGTCCTGACATGGACGCATCCCCGAGCGACGTTGAGCGCGCCCGCTTCGCGCAGTTGCGTGACGCCTTCCACGCGCTGACCGAGCTGGCGGTCAGTGAGCGGCAGTTGCGCCTGGCGGCGGTCGCCACACAGGATCCGGCGCTGCACCGCGAGCTTGCGGCGTTGGTCGCTGCGTTCGACGACGCCGACCTCGTTCCCAGCGCGGCTCCCGACCGTCGCGGCGAACGCTTCGGGCCTTTCGAGATCGAACAGGAGATTGGCCGCGGCGGCATGGGCGTGGTCTATCGCGCGCGCCGCGTCGACGGTGCCTTCGACCAGCAGGTTGCGCTCAAGTTGCTGCCCGCGGGGCCGCGCTCGGCAGTGCTCGGTCAGCGCTTCGTGCGGGAACGGCAGATCCTCGCGCGGCTCACGCACCCGGCGATCGTGCGCCTGCTCGATGGCGGCGTGGCCAACGACGGGCGGCCGTGGCTGGCAATGGAATTCGTCGAAGGCGTCGACCTGTCGCGCGCTTGCGCCGAGCGGCAATTGGATCTTCGCACCCGCGTGTGGCTGATCGTGGAAATTTGTGGCGCCGTGGCGTACGCGCATAGCTGCCTGGTCGTGCATCGCGACCTCAAGCCTTCAAATATCCTCGTCGATGCACAGGGGACGCCGCATCTGCTCGACTTCGGAATCGCCCGTCTCGATGACGAAACCGATGCGGCGCGCACACTCACCGCGATGCAGGCGTTGACTCCGCGCTACGCCGCACCGGAGCAGCTCGCCGGCGAGCGTGCCACCACTGCGGCGGATGTGTATGCGCTCGGCGTGGTGCTGCGCGAGCTGGTCGATTCCGCGCCGCCGGGGCGGGGCGATCGCAGCGCTCGCAAAGAGCTCGCGTTGATCATCGCCAAGGCCAGCGCGGCGCAATCGAGCCGGCGCTACGCCAGTGTCGCCATGCTCGGAGACGACTTGTCCGACTGGCTCGGGGCGCGTCCCTTGCGCAGCGGAATTGGCAGCGCGCGCGCACGCCTGACCAGCCTCGCGCGCCAGTATCGATGGCAGTTGATCGGCCTCGCCGGGGTGCTGCTGGCGCTCAGCCTGGGCGCGATCCTGACGTGGCGGCAGGCACAGATCGCCGAGCGCGAGGCGGCGACGGCGAACGCGCATCTGGAGGCGATGCTGAATGTACTTTCGGCGGCCAGCCCGGATGTTTTCGCGGGCCGTGAGCCGCGCGCGAGCGAGTTCCTGATCGAAGCCGCGCGGCGGCTCGAACAGCGCTTTTCCGATGCGCCCGATCTGATCTGGCGGAGCCACACGCAGATCAGTGTCGGGCTCATGAACCTCAATCATTTCGACACCGCTGAGCCGCTGCTTCGGCGCGCGCTCGCGGCCGTCCAATCCATGCATCCGCCCGACACGGCGCGCGAGCTCGAAACCCTGCGCTACCTGGTGCTGGCCCAGCGTGGCTCTGCGAGCGCGGACGAGATCCGCGTGGTGGGCGCACGCATCGCGCTCCTGGCAGTGCGCCCCGACGCGCCCGCAGGATCGGCGATCAGCGCGCTCGCCAGCGCTGCCAGCTCGCTTTCGCGCACGGGCGATTACCCGGCCGCGCAAGAGTGGCTCGAGCTCGCCGAGCGCGTAAGACTGTCGGCTCCGCAACTGACACCGGAAGCGCTCGAAAACTACTGGCGACAGCGCGGTTGGAGCGCATTGCGTGGACACGATCTTGCAGATGCGGAGAGCGCGCTGCTGGCCTCGCTCGCGGCCATTGATTCGGACCCGACTCAATTTTCGGCGCTGCGCCGTGCGGAAGCTGAGATCCTGCTGGCCGAGGTGAGCTTGCTGAAGGCGGACGGCGCAGCCGCTGCCGCGCGACTCGCCCGCGCCGAACCGGCTTTCCGTGCCGAGTACGCAACCACACACGTGGGCTATGCGGAATTGGCAGTCCTGCAGGCGCGGGCGTTGATGCTGACCGGCGAGCCGGCACGCGCGCTGGCCTTGATCCAGACGGCCGAGCCGCCGCTGCGCGCAGCCAGTGACAGCGCGCCTGATGCCGTGACCAGCGACGACGCGCGCATTGCCAGCGCCGTCCTGGCGCATGCGCTGGCGGCCAACGGGCGTTGCGCGGACGCATCCGCTGCGCTCGCCCGATCACGGCCCGAACCGGCACTCGCCAACCGCCGGGCGGCCTGGCACACGGCCGGGCGCGGCGTGGCGCAGCACTGCCGGTGAAAAGAAAGATCAACCTCAAAGCATCCACAGATTACACAGATGAAAAGCGGATTAGAGCTGATCAAGACCTTTGGATCCTCACGGCGCGCGGATTCCGGGCGCTGCGGAGGACACTGATCTGATCGCTTTTATCCGCTCTTATCCGCTTCTTCTCTGCTTCTATCTGCGTAAATCTATGGATGCGTTTGGGTTGATCTTGCTTTGAGGTTGATCTTGCTGTGGGTCGACAACGGCGTGTCAGGTGGCGGACGCAAACGCCGTACGTCCAGCCAACTCCGATCAAACTCCCATGTCCCCATGCGCTCGATCCTGTTGGTGGTCCTGATTTCGGCCGCTCCTGCGGCCACTGCAGCAAGCTTTGTCGTCGACACCGGGTCCGATGCCGCACTGACGGCCTGCACTGCGGCTGCTGGCGACTGCAGCCTGCGCGGCGCGATGACGCGCGCGAACGCCACCCCGGCCGCGGACTCGATCGAGTTCTCGATCCCTGGCAGCGACCCGAGCTTCGTGACGGCCAGCGGCCACTGGCGCATCCAGGTCGCTACTGCGTTGCCCTTGATCGAACAGCAAGTCCTGATCGACGGCTACACCCAGCCGGGCGCGCAGGCCAACACGCAGTCGCCGGACGAAGGCGGGTCCAATGCGCAACTCAAGATCGAAGTGCAGCCGGCCAATCCGGGCGACATGCTGACCGGATTCGAAATCTCCCTGAACTTCTTCAGCCAACCGGCGAGCGTGATTCGCGGCCTCGCGATCAATCGCTTTGCCACGCAGGTCTTCTTCGGCGGCAGCTCGGCCCACCGAGTCGAAGGCTGCTTTCTCGGCACCGATATCAGCGGCAGCCAGGCCTCCTTGCCCGGCAACTCGGCGCAACGCCACGGCGTCCGCATTTTTGGTCCGGGTCCCTATGTGATCGGCGGTGTCTTGCCGGATGCCCGCAATGTCATCGCAGGATTGAACTACGCAATTTCGCTGTTCGCCGCCTCCGATGGCCTGCGCATCGAGGGCAATCTGATCGGCACCGATGCAGCCGGGACGGCGGCTATCCCGATTCGGGAGAACGCGATCTCGTCGAGCGCGCCGCTCACCAATGCACGCATTGGCGGCAGCGCCCCCGGCGCACGCAACCTCATCTCCAACTCCGCAATCCAGGCGATTTACCTCAGCAGCAGCGGATCGGCGGATCCGTATGCGGGCACGCGCATCGAAGGGAATTACTTCGGAACCGATATCACCGGCAGGCTGCCGATGGGCAACGGCCGCAGCGCATCCGCACCGCAGGCGACCATCTCCCTGTTCGGCAACGCGTGTGCCTTGGCCATTGGCGGCACGGCTCCTGGAGAGGCGAACCTGATCGCTTTCGGAGGCGCCGCTGGCATCCATGTCGGCAGCTGTCGCGGAGTTTCGTCGCCGCTCAACCGCTTTGTGGGCAATGGCAGTGTTCCCATCGATCTCAGCGCCAGCAGCAACCCTGACGGTGCAAGCGCCAACGACAACGGCGATAGCGACGATGGCGGCAACCGGCTGCAAAACTGGCCAGTAGCCACGCTGCCCGGCGGCTTCCTCCCGTCCGGCGACAATACGGTCGAGCTCACGGTCAGCGTCGATACTGCGGTCGCCAACGCCGCCTATCCGCTGACTGTCGACGTCTATCGCGGCGGTTGCGGCGGCGGCTCTGCTCAGTTGCTGGGAAGTGCCGTCATTCAAGCGGTGGACGCCCAACTGCCACGCACACTGGCCCTCGCCAGCGAAGACGCTGGCAATCTGCTGCCGCTGACCCTGCTCACCCGAGACGCGCTCGGCAACACCAGCGAGTTCGCGCCGATGGTCGGCGACGCCATCAGTGCGCGCGGCATGGAGGACGTCGCTGGCGTGTTGCCGATGGGCCATTGTCGCGGCTGAGGGGCTTGCGGGTTCGGGCTGGAAGCAAGAGCATCGCGGCCATCGCCGCTCCCACGCATCATTACGAGCATCGGAAATGATTCCACCACGGGAGCTGCAGATGGAAATCGGGGCAACGGCCGAGGCCAGTCTCACGGTGCTTCTGGCGGATACGGCGCAGGCCTTGTCGACGTCCCCGGAGGATGTCTTCCCTGCCGTCTTCGCCACCGCTCGCATGGTTGCCCTGATGGAGCTGGCAGCCGCGCGCGTCATGCGCCCGCACCTGCAGGAAGGCCAGCTTTCCGTCGGCGTCAAGGTCGCCATCGAGCACACCGCCGCCACGCCCGTCGGCAGCCTGGTGCGCGCGATCGCCATCTACCGCGGCCCCGAGGGCCGCCTGCACCGCTTTGACATCGAAGCCTTCGACGAAGCCGGCAGCATCGGCTCCGGTACCCACACGCGCGCGATCGTCAGCACCGAACGGTTGTTGGCTGGGGCTTCGAGGCGGCGGGGGTGATGGAGCGCGATCGCCGTTGGTAGCGTGGCTCAGAGCGCGCGTAGAGCTGGGCAATGTGGATGACTGATCGCGCCAGCGCCGCGTCTCACCACGTAGCGAGAGCCGGGCGCCTTGCGCTCGTTATTGGCCCGCGAGAATCGGGACTGGCGGGCGCATAGGACCCGGCCTACTTCAGGCCCGGATTTCCGCGAGGACGTGTCGCGCTTTGACCTGTTGTCCAGGAGCGCAAGCGACTGTTTCCACCTGCCCGTCGCTCGGCGCCACCAGCTGGAACTGCATCTTCATCGCCTCGAGCACGACCAGGACCTGGCCCTTGCGCACGACCGCGCCAGCCGCGCAGTGCACGGCGATGATCCTGCCGTCCATGGGTGCGCGGAGGCGGCCTTCGACCGTGCGGTCGCGCTCGCCGGCGGGCTGGTAGCTGCGGTCGCGCCACGCGCTCGTGACACCCGCATGGCGCAGCCAGAGCTGATCTGCATCGCGGGCGAAATGGGCCACGCGGCGGTTGCCATCGACAATCGCTTCCAGCCGATTTCTTTCCAGGGCGATGATCCGAATGGCAAAGCTGCCGGTCCCCGTGCCGTTGTCGACGGTGACGACAAAGGCGCCCGCTCCGCGGGTCTCGATGGCACACGCCAGAGCGCTTTCGCCGCAATTGAGACGCATCCGGCCCGGGGTTGCCGGCGTGCTTTGCCAGCCGAGCAGATCGGCGCAAAGCCCGGTTGCCGTGTGCAGCGCGCGCGTGTCGAGATGGTGCAGCAGCACCGCCACGAGGGCGCCGTGCAGTGGGCTCGCTGGTGTGGGCCCGCCCGCTGGC
Organism: Rhodanobacteraceae bacterium; assembly: GCA_031425695.1. Taxonomy (GTDB): domain Bacteria; phylum Pseudomonadota; class Gammaproteobacteria; order Xanthomonadales; family SZUA-5; genus JANPJV01. Next base: position 19,069 of record JANPJV010000032.1, read on the forward strand.
GCGGCCAGCTGGCGGCCGATGAAATCGGTCGAGAAATCGCCGCTGGCGAACTCGTCGCTGGCAATGATCTCAGCCAGAAAATGCTGGTTGGTGGGCACGCCCAGTAGCAGTGTATCGCCAAGCATTGCCAGCAACGTGCGGCGAGCGTCTTCGCGCGTGGCACCGCGTGCGATGAGCTTGGCCTGCAGGGAGTCGTAATGCGGGCCGATCGGCTGACCTTCGGTGAGGCCGTGGTCGACCCGCATGTCGGGTCCGATTGCCGGGGCCCACGCGAGCACGCCGCCCGTCTGTGGCTGGAATTCGGCGGCCGGATCTTCGCTGCACAGCCGCACCTCGATCGCGTATCCGTGGCGGCGCGCATCCAGCTCGGACTGCGTGAGCGGCAACGGCTCGCCGCGAGCAATGCGCAGCTGCCATTCGACGAGATCGAGGTCGAACAGCATTTCGGTCACGGCGTGCTCGACCTGCAAGCGCGTATTCATTTCCAGGAAATAGAACTCGCCGGTGCCGGTCAGCATGAACTCGATGGTGCCGGCGCCGACATAGTCAACCGCGCGCGCAGCCGCAACGGCAGCTGCACCCATGCGCGCGCGCAGTTCCGTATCGACAGCGGGCGAGGGCGCTTCTTCGACGATTTTCTGGTTGCGGCGCTGGATGGAGCAATCGCGTTCGCCCAGGTGCACGAGGTGTCCCAAGCGGTCGCCGAACACCTGGATCTCGACATGGCGTGCGCCGACAAGCGCTTTCTCGAGCAGTACGCGGCCATCGCCAAATGCGTTTGCGGCTTCCGATCGCGCCGAGGCGAGCGCGCGCTGGAAATGCTCAGGGTCGCGCACCAGGCGCATGCCGCGCCCGCCGCCACCGGCTGCGGCCTTGATCATCACCGGGAAGCCATGTTCTTGCGCTTGCGCGAGCAGCAATGAGTCCGATTGGTCATCGCCCTGGTAGCCGGGAATGCACGGCACGCCAGCGCGGAGCATCCGCACCTTGGCGGCGGACTTGTCGCCCATTGCCGCGATCGATTCGGGATCGGGTCCGATGAAGATCAAACCAGCGGCTTGCACGGCACGCGCGAAGGCCGCGTTCTCGGAGAGGAAGCCATAGCCGGGGTGGATGGCCTGCGCGCCGCTCGTCAAGGCCGCTTCGATGATGCGATCGCCGCGCAGGTAGGATTCCGCCGCGGGCGCGGCGCCCAGGTGCAGTGCCTGGCCTGCCAGGCGCACATGCAGCGCTTCGCGATCAGCGTCCGAATACACCGCGACCGTCGATAGGCCCAGGGCGCGGCAACTGCGAATCACTCGTACGGCGATCTCGCCGCGATTGGCAATCAGCACGCGGTCAAATGGCGTCGGCATGGGCATCAAAAGCGCGCCACGCCGAAGCTGTTGCCCTTGAGTGTCCGAGCGCGCGCCTCCCGGCAGATGGACAGCGTGTAGCCGAGCACGCGGCGGGTGTCGCGTGGATCGATCAGGCCATCGTCGAACAGGCGCGCGGTTGCGGCGAGCGGATGCGATTCGCGGTCGAACTGGGCGACGATGCCGGCCGACATGGCCACGAGCTGGGCTTCTTCCTGCGGGCTGGGCGCGGTGCCTGTGCGCGCGAAACGCTCGCGGCCGACGATGTCCATGACCTTGGCTGCCTGTTCGCCGCCCATCACCGCCGTCCGCGCATTCGGCCACGCAAAGATGAAATCGGGCCCGAATCCACGCCCGCACATGCCGTAGTTGCCGGCCCCGAAACTGGCGCCAATGACGACCGTGATACGCGGCACGCGCACGTTGGCGACCGCCTGGATCAGCTTCGATCCGTGCTTGACCATGCCGCCTTGTTCAGCTTCGGTCCCGACCATGAAGCCAGTCGTGTTCATCAGGAAAATCAATGCGATATCGGCCTGGTCGCAGAGCTGCAAGAATTGCCCTGCCTTGGCCGCGCCATGCACGGTGATCGGTCCGTTGTTGGCCACGATCCCGACGGCCAGCCCATGGATGCGGGCACGGCCGCAGATTGTTTGCGTGTCGTACTCCGACTTGAAATCGAGGAATTCCGAACCGTCGACGATGCGCGCGATGACCTCGCGGCAGTCGTACGGAAGCGAATAGTGGACGGGAACCACGCCACAGAGCTCATCGGCCGCGAACAGCGGTTCGGCGACGCCAGTTGCCGGCGGCGGCACGGCACGGTTCCAATCCAGGCTGGCGACGATTTCGCGTGCGATACGGATGCCGTCGGCGTCATCCTCGGCAATGAACTCTGCAGTTCCCGCAATGCGCGCATGCATTTCGGCGCCACCGAGATCTTCCTCGTTCGCAATCTCGCCGGTCGCGGCCTTGAGCAGCGGCGGTCCGGCGAGGAAGACCTTCGCCTGGTTGCGCACCATCACCACGTAGTCGCTCAAGCCCGGCATGTAGGCGCCGCCGGCAGTGCTCGAACCATGCACGACTGTGATCTGCGGGATGCCCGCGGCCGACAGCGCCGCCTGGTTGGCGAACACGCGCCCACCCTCGATGAAGACTTCGGCCTGATAATTGAGGTTGGCGCCGCCGGATTCGATCATCGACACCATCGGCAGCTTCTGCGCCAGTGCGATCTCCTGCATGCGCAGGATCTTGCGCATGCCCCACGGCGTCAGCGTGCCACCCTTGATCGCACTGTTGGAGGCATTGAGCATGCAACGCACGCCGCGCACATAGCCGATGCCCGCAATCACATTCCCACCCGCGAGCGACCCGTCCTTGTCATCGTGCTGCCGATAACCCGCGAGCGCGCAGATCTCCAGGAACGGCGACCCGCGATCCAGCATCAGCGCGACCCGCTCCCGCGGCAGCAGTTGCCCACGCTTGCGAAACTGCGCCGCCTTCTCCCCCTCCGTCTCCCGCAACTTTTCCTCGACGCTGCGCACCTCTGCCAGGCACGCCAGCATCTCCGCGCGATTGCGTGCGAAGTCGGGGGACGCGGTATCGATGGTTGAGTCGAGGGCGGTCATGAGATCAAAAGATTTATCCACAGATGACACAGATGAAGAGCGGATGGCCACAGATGAGAGCTAAGGAAGGTCTGATCAAGTCGACCCGTTGACGGTATGGCGGTCTTGGGTGGCATATGAGGCGTGCAGTGAAGCCGTCAGGGAAGGCCGTCGCTGCTGTGCGTCGGCAAATCCGCGGCAATTGACGTTTTTTGGTGCTTTTCTGCTCCTTTTTGCCTCATCCGGCATTCGCCGGACGCACCTCTGCTATCAAAGCCAATATTCGCCGGCGTGCCTGCCACAAATTTGACAGTGCGAACAACGTGAGGATCTGAGTGGTGTTCTTGGCCAAGCCGCGAAAACGCACCTTCACGAATCCAAATTGCCGCTTCACCACGCGAAATGGGTGCTCGACTCGCGCGCGAATGCGCGCCTTCAGTGTCTCCAGTGCCTGCACTGCATCGCGAATCGGCTCGTTGCGAATTGCTTTGACTTTGCCGCGCTTTCCCGCGACGTGCCAGGTGATGGCCGCGTTGTCTACGCGCTTCTCAGCGCCGGTATAGCCGGCATCCGCATGGACCACGATCTCCTCTCCATGCAGCAAATGCTCAACCTGGGTTACGTCGGCCGCGTTTGCTGCGGTGGTCGTGACCGTGTGCACCAAGCCGGACTCCATGTCTACGCCAATGTGCGCCTTCATTCCGAAGTGCCACTGGTTGCCCTTCTTGGTCTGGTGCATCTCTGGATCCCGCGCACCATCCGCATTCTTCGTAGAGCTCGGCGCTGCGATGATCGTCGCATCGACAATCGTTCCTCGCTTGAGCAACAAGCCCTTTCGCGTCAGATCGCTGTTCACTGCTTCCAGAATCTTCGGTCCAAGATCGTGCTGCTCCAGCAAGTGCCGGAAATTCAGCAGCGTCGTCTCATCCGGGATCGATCCGGTCATCCGCAAACGGGCGAACTGGCGAAGCGGCGTGATCTCGTAGAGCGCCTCTTCCATCCCTGGATCGGACAGACCGAACCAGTTCTGCATCAGGTAAATTCGAAGCATCGGCGCAATCGGGTACGGGTGGCGACCGCGACCAGCCTTCGGGTAGTGCGGCTCGATCAATGCCAGCAGAGCGTCCCACGGAACCACTCGCTCCATCTCAGCCAGGAACTCTTCCCGACGCGTACGCTTGCGCTTGCCCGCGTACTCCGCATCACCGAAACTCATCTGGCTCATGCATCTTCCCGTCGATCGCTG
>JANPJV010000033.1:0-2046 GCA_031425695.1 Rhodanobacteraceae bacterium
GACATCGTCAACCAGGAGCTGGTGACGGCGGGCGAGGTCGAGCGCCGTCTGGACCGTGCCCGTGCTGAAGCGACCCGCGCCAACCTGCGCCTGCCCGCCGAGGACGAACTGCGCCGCCAGGCCCTGGACGCGCTGATCGACGAGCGCGCGATGATCAGCACCGCGCGCGAAAGCGGCATGCGGGTGGACGAGCCCGAACTCGACCGCGCGGTGCAGAACATCGCGCAGCAGAACCAGATCACGCTGCCGGTGCTGCGCGAGCGGCTGCGGGCCGAGGGCATCGACTACCCGCGATTTCGCGCCAACGTGCGCGACCAGATCATGATCGAGCGGCTGCGCGAGCGCGAGGTCTACCAGCGCATCCGCATCACCGACGAAGAGATCGACAAGGTCATCGAAGAGCGACGCCAGGCCGCCAACGCCGATGCCGAAACCAACCTCGCGCAGATCCTCGTGACGGTGCCCGAGGGCGCCGATCCGGCCACGGTGGCGGCGCGGCAGGCCCGGGCCGAGGCAGCGCTCGCGCGGGTGCGCGGCGGCGAGGCCTTCGACAAGGTGGCCATCGAGATCTCCGAAGACGGCAACCGCGCCAAGGGCGGCGAGATCGGGCTGCGGCCGGCCTCGCGCCTGCCTGACATCTTCGTCGAGGCCACGAAGTCGCTGAAGTCGGGCGAGGTGGCGCCCACGCTGCTTCGATCGGGCGCTGGCTTTCACGTGCTGAAGCTGGTGGAGCGCAAGGAGGCGGGCATCGGTCGCGTCACGCAGACCCGCGCGCGCCACGTGCTGCTGCGCACCTCGCCGCAGCTCAACGCCGAGACGGCGTCGCGCCGACTGGCCGAGTACCGGCGCCAGATCGAAGCCGGCAGCAAGACTTTCGAGGACATCGCGCGACAGTTCAGCGAAGACGGCAGCGCGGCCAGCGGTGGCGATCTCGGCTGGGCCGCGCCCGGTGTGATGGTGCCGGAGTTCGAAGCCGCGATGAACGAGCTGCCGCTGAACGGGCTGTCGGTGCCGGTGGTGTCGCGCTTTGGCGTGCACCTGATCCAGGTGCTGGAGCGCCGCGAGGTGGCGCTGGAGCCCAAACAGCTGCGCGAGCAGGCGCGCAACGTGCTGCGCGAGCAGAAGTTCGAACCGGCCTACCTCGACTGGACGAAGGAGTTGCGCGCGCGCGCCTACGTCGAGTTGCGCGAGCCGCCTTTCTGAGCGGCCCGACACCGCCTTGAGCGCCCACATCGCGCGCAAGCGCTTCGGCCAGCATTTCCTGGTCGATCACAGCGTCATCGACGGCATCGTGCGCGCCATCGATCCCCTGCCCGGGCAGGCCTTGATCGAGATCGGCCCCGGTCTGGTCGATGACAGGGCCGCTGCTGCAGCGCGCCGGTGCGCTCACCGTCATCGAGCTCGACCGCGACCTCGCCGCGCGCCTGCGGCGGCAGGCGGGCCTGACGGTGGTGGAGTCCGATGTGCTGAAGGTCGACTTCGGTGCTCTGGCCAGCCAGGCCGGGCAGGCGTTGCGCGTCGTGGGCAATCTGCCCTACAACATCTCCACGCCGATCCTCTTTCACCTGCTGGCGTTCAGCACGCAGGTGCACGATCAGCATTTCATGCTGCAGAAGGAGGTGGTCGAGCGCATGGCCGCTGCGCCCGGCAGCAAGGCCTACGGCCGCCTGAGCGTGATGCTGCAGTGGCGTTACCGCATCGACGACGTGCTGGACGTGCCGCCGGATGCCTTCGACCCGCCGCCGCGCGTGGACTCGGCCGTGGTGCGCATGGTGCCGCTGGCGGTGGACGCCACCGTGGATGCCGAGCGGCTGTCGGCCCTGGTGGCGTGTGCGTTTTCGCAGCGCCGCAAGATCCTGCGCCACACGCTGGGGCGCTGGATCGAGGAGCAGGGCGTCAAGACCCCCTTCGACCTGCAACGCCGAGCCGAGGAAGTGCCCGTCGCCGAGTATCTGGCGCTGGCGCGCGGGGTGCGCGCCAGCTAGATCAGGCTGCGTTCAGCCAGGCGGCGGTGTCGAACGCGCTGCTCATCATCGGCATGTTCAT
>JANPJV010000034.1:0-7156 GCA_031425695.1 Rhodanobacteraceae bacterium
AATCAGCGCAGACCCACCAAAATCAGCGCAGACCCACCAAAAGCAGCGCAGACCCACCACAAGCAGTGCCGCCGCACCAAAAGCAGTGCAGCCGCGCCGCAGGCCGTTACTCAGAACTCGAACCCGTTCTCGAAGATGGCATCCGCATCGGTGCCGTTGCAGCGCAGCGCGTACGTAAAATCGTTCCCTTGCAGGCTGTCGTTGGTGACGATCGTCAGCGTCGCGTTGCGGCGTCCAGGGGCGCTCGGTGTACAGCCGATTCCGACGTTGGCACTTTGTCCCGGAGCCAGTGACGTTGGACACTGGGTGACGCTGAAGTCGGCCGCATTCGCACCGCTCAGCGTGCAACTGCAGACCTCGAGTTGCAAGGTGCCCTGGCTCTGCACATTCACTTGCGTGCCTGGCGTCGGGCTGCCCGGGTTGGCAGTGCCGACGTTGAGGATGCTGCCGGCCGCGGGTGTCGAGCCATACAGCGCATCGCGGACGACGCTGTTCAGCCGCGCGTTGTCCATCACCAGGCGATTGCTCTGCACGAAGGTGAACCACAGATAGCGGTTGCCCCCGATTTCGGTGGCGACGAGGTCCGCCGGATTGTTCAAGGTCTGCGTGTGCAGCACGCTGCCGGCGGCGTTACGCAGGTTCATGTCGACGGCCAGCGTGCCATTGCCGGCCGTGCGATACACCCATTGCAGCGTGTACCAGCCGCTGCCGGTGACCACATGGTGGTTGCCGCTTGCGAGATTCCCCATGGGCGCGAAATTGGTGATATTGCTGGCGCCGATCAAGACTTGGCCGCTGGTATTGCTGGCGGCGTGAAATACGAAGTCGCGCCGGAAGCCGCCGGCCTGATCGTTGACCGCCGATGCGAGATCCCAGCCGTAGTCGGCGTTGACGCCGGACAGGACGCGCGGATCGTTGAGGTCGATGTAGACATCGAGCTCAACCGTGAAGCCGCCACCGAACACCGATCGGTAACCACCCAGCCGCGTGAACGCGCCGGTGGTTTGCGCCGGCGCCGTCGGGAGGGGCGGCCGGATCTCCGCGTGGCCAGTGCCATTGCGCGAGGCAATGCCGCCACTGCCGCTGCCTACGCGCACGATCTCCGAGTAGAAGCGCGACCAGTCAGTCGTGCCACCGCCCGGCTGGTAGGGCGCGTTGAAGCACGGCGCCTCGAAGCCCTGGAAATAGGTGGCAGTCCCGGCGTTACCGCGTTCCTGCGTGCGTACGCCGTAGTCCGGCCAGCGCGCATCTTCCGCATAGGCAACGGAAATCAGGACCAAGCTGAATAACAGTCCACTGAGCAGCCGAAGGGTGATGGATCCGAACGAGCGAATCGGGAGTGAAGCGTGCATGGGGCGTCGCCTGTGGCTCGCCGCGCGGTTGCGACCGGGGCAATGTAACCGAGGCGGTGTTAACCCGATGCACCCGAACAGCGCCGCTGGCGTGGGTCCGGACCTTGTCCGGACGCTTTTGATCGTAAGAGCGTCCGGACACGGTCCGGACCCACGCAGAGCCCAGGCGAGCCGATGCGAGCGCAAGGTGAGTCACGCACGCGGCGGCTTGGGCAACCAGATGCTCACGGAGAGGCCGCCGTCGGGGCGATTGGCGAGGCGGATGCGGCCGCCGTGGGCTTCGGCGATTTCGCGGGCGAGGGCGAGGCCGAGGCCGGTGCCGGAGCGCTTGGTCGAGTAGAACGGCAGCAGCGCCTGTTCGAGCACGGCCGGGGCCATGCCGCTGCCGCGGTCGCGCACCTGCAGCAGGAAATGCGGTCCAAGATCGAGCGCCTGGATCTCGACGTTCTCGCTCGCCGAGCCGGCCTCGATCGCGTTCTTGGTGAGGTTGATCAGCACCTGTTCGATCTGGGCGCGGTCGATCCAGGCCGGTGCTTCCGGCATTGGCGCGACCAGGGTGGCGCCGTGGGTGGCCGCTATCGGTTCCAGCAGCAGCTCCCAGGGAACCGCGGCGAGGCGCGGGCTCGGCAGCTTGGCGAAATGGGCGTAGCCGGCGATGAAGCTTTCCAGGTGGCGCGCACGCTCGTCGATGGTCGCGAACACTTTCTCGAGCTTCACCTTGTCCCCGCGCTCGGAGAGCACGCGCCCGGTGTGCGCGAGCGAAGCAATCGGGCCGAGGGCATTGTTGAGCTCGTGGCTGATGACGCGGATCACCTTCTTCCAGGTGCCGACCTCCTGCCGGGCGAGCTCGCGCGTCAGCCGGCGCAGCATGTGCAGGCGGTGCCGGCGCCCATGCAGCTCGAAGCTGCGCTGGGTGCAGTGAAAGACTTCTTCCTCGCCGTCGACGTTGAGCGTCACCAGCCCATCGGCACCGGCGCGCAGGGTTTCACCAAGCGCCTCGGGCAGGCGTTCGAGCAGCTCTTCAAAGGCGTGGCCTTCCATCTTGCCGGGGAAGCCAAACATCTCGCGGGCAGCGAAGTTGGCATAGACCACGCGCTCGCGCGGATCGGTGAGCACCAGCGCGGTCGGGGTGTTCTGCACCACGGTGTCGAGCAGCATTTCGCGCTGCACCAGCCGCCGCCGCTCGTCGCGCAACTGTCCACCGAGGCCGTTCAGAGCCTCGGTCAGCTCCGCCAGGTCCGGATCGGCCGGCACCCGGATCGAGGTCGCAAAATCGGCGTCGGTCCAGGCGGCGACCAGCGACGACAGCGCACGCAGATGCTCGCTGTTGGGGGCGCGCTCGCGGCGGATCGCAAACAGGCCGAAACCCACACCGGTGCAGACCACCACGCCCAGGCCGCCGAAGAAGCCGACGTGGGGCCCGGCCAGTAGACCGGCCCAAGTCGCCAGCCCACCGAGCAGTGCCCAGCCTGGCAGTCGACGCATGCGCGCGTGGACGCGACGGCTCGCGACGATCTGCTGGCCTTGCGCCTCAGCCACGTTCGTCAATCCCGGCGCACATCGACGCCGTACTTCTCCATGCGCCGATACAGCGCCTGGCGGCTCAAGCCGAGCGCGCTGGCGGCTTCAGCGACCACGCCGTGGGCACGCGCGAGGGCCGCTTCGATTTCGTCGCGACTGGGCTCGCGCAAGGCCGGCTCCGCGCTGGCGATGAGTGGCCCCGGCTGCGGCAGGCCGAGGTCCTCGGCGGCGACCACGCCGTCGCGACAGAGCAGCCCGGCCCGCGTGATCGCGTTCTTGAGCTCGCGCACGTTGCCGGGCCAGTGGTGCGTTTCCAGTGCGCGCCTGGCTGCATCTGACAGCCGCAGCGAGCGGTCGAGAAAATGCAGCGCCAGCGGCAGGATGTCGTCGCGGCGCTCGGCCAGCGGCGGCAACTTGACCTCGATCACATTCAGCCGATAGAAGAGATCCTCGCGAAAATCGCCGCGACGGATCAACGCAGCCAAGTCGGCATTGGTCGCCGACAACACGCGCACCTTGACCTCGCGCGTGCGCGTCGAGCCGAGGCGCTCGAAGCGCCCGGTCTCGAGCACGCGCAGGAGCTTCATCTGCCCGGCCGCCGGCAGGTTGCCGATCTCGTCGAGCAGCAGGGTGCCGTTGTCCGCCGCCTCGAAGCGTCCTTCGCGCGCCTTGCCGGCGCCGGTGTAGGCGCCGGCTTCAGCACCGAACAGCTCAGCTTCGAGCAGGTCGGCCGGCAGCGCGCCGCAGTTGACGGCAATGAACGGCCCGTCCTTGACCTTGGAGTTGGCGTGGATGATCTCGGCGATGCGCTCCTTGCCGGCACCGTTGGGCCCGGTGATCAGGACCGAGACGTCGGCCTTGGCGACCTGGCACGCGAGCCGCAGCACGCGCTCGGTCGCGGGCGCCGCGTAGACCACGCCGCGCAGGTCGAACTCGCGCGCGAGCGCGCTGCGGCCTTCGGATTCGCGCGCGCTCATCCGGCGCGCAGTGCGCCCGGCCTCGGCCAGCTCGAGCAGGTTGCGCACCGCAATCCCGAGGCGCCGATCGTCCCACGGCTTGCTCAAGTAATCGGCGGCGCCGGCCTTGATGAGGTCGACCGCCTGTTCGAGATGCGTCCAGGCAGTCAGCAGGATGATCGGCAGGTCCGGGTGGCGCTCGCGGATCTGCCGGAACAAGGCCACGCCCTCCTCGCCCGACGTCGTATCCGCCGAGAAATTCATGTCCTGGATGACGAGCTCGATTTCACCCTTGGCCAGCCGCGCCAGCCCGGCCTCCGGCGTCACCGCGGTCTCGACCAGGTGTCCATCCAACCCCAGCAACAACTCGAGCGCGGTGCCGATCGAGCGGTTGTCATCAATTACGAGAATCGTGGACATGGTTTCCTTCAAGTTGATCGCGGGGCACGAAGGAGCAAAGGCTTATCCACAGATTACATGGATGAAAAGCGGATAAAGGCAGGCTAGGAACGATACTTGCCGGCGCGACCGCCTGAGCGCACCAGAGCCAGAAGCCGAGAGCTCTATCCACAGATTAAGAGCCGATTACGCAGATTAGAGCTGCGATCTCTTGCATTTAATCTGCGGAAATCTGCGTAATCTGTGGATAAATGCTCTTGCTCTGAGCTCCTCTTGAGCGTTTGTCCGATTACGCCGTCCGCGTCGCGATGGCCGGGGCGATCTTGCTGGCGCGCATGGCGGGGCCTAGAACAGCGAGTTGGCCGAGGAGGAGCACGACCACGGCACCGACCGGCAGCCAGGTCCACGGCAGGCGGTCGAAGTCCAGGTAGTTGACCAGCAGGGCATTGATGCCGAGCGCGAGCGCGCAGCCGAGGAGGATGCCGATCAGGGTGATCAGCGCGTTCTCGGTCTGGAAGTGGCGCAGGATGTCGACGCGGCGGGCGCCGAGGGCGCGACGGGTGCCGATCTGCTTGGTGCGCTGCGTGACCCAGAAGCTGGCCTGGCCAACGATGCCGAACGCGGTCACGGCCAGGAGCGCGATGCCGATCGCCGTCAGCAGCACCGCCATCGCACGATCGCTGTTGTAGGCGTCGCTGCGGATCTTGTCGAAACTGCGCACGCTCGGAATGATGCGATTGGGATTGACCGCGAACAGCGTGTCCTCGATCTTGGCCATCACCCGGTCGCGCTCGCCGGACTCGGTGCGGACGATGAAGCCGGCACCCGCCGCCACAAACGGCAGGTAGATGATGCGGTCAGGATTGCTCGAGCGCGGCCAGGGCGTCGCGACGTGGTCGACCACGCCCACGATGCGTTGAAACGGCTCGGATTCGTCACCGGTCATGTTGACCAGCTTGCCGAGCGCACTCTCGTTGGGAAACAGGCGTTCGGCCAATTCCTTGCTGACCATCACCACCGGTGGTTTCACCTGCATGCCGTCGGTGTAGTAGTCCATTTCTCCGGGCGTGAAGTCGCGGCCTTCGAGCAAGCGCGTGCCAAAGGTGTTCAAGGTCTGCTCATCGGCGAAATACACCGCTGCGCCGCGATCGACGCCATCGTTCTGGCGGCCCGCCTTCAGCGCAACCGATGTGTTCCAGCCGCTGCGTCCCATCGGCACCGCAAAGCCGGTCGTCGCCGCGACCACGCCGGGCATGGCGCGGATGGCGTCGAGGTCTTCGCGCACGGCGGCCTTCTTTTCGCGTAGCTCGCCGATGTTCTGGTTCGACAGGAAGAAGATGTTGGGTTCGTCGATACCGCTCAGCATCGACATCTTGGTCAGGCGGTCATTGACGATGAACAGCACGTTGGCGAGGATCGCCAGGGTCAGCGCGATCTGCACTGCGATCAGCGTGCCGGCGACCGGATTGCGGCGCAGGGCCGACAGGATGGGGCGGATTTCCATGGCTGATCCTCAGTGTGTCTTCAATTGCGAGGCAGGAGCGATGCGACAAGCACGCCAGGCCGGATAGGCACCGGCAGCGACCGCACCGAGCAGGGCGACCACGATCAGGATGGCGAACAGCATCGGATCGATGCGCGCGATGTCGTCGAAGCGCGGCACCATCACCCGGATCAGCGCCAGCCCACCGATGGTGAGGGCCAGGCCGATCATCGCCCCCAGGAAACCGATCAGGCCGGACTCCGTCAGGTGCTGCGCAAAAATCGCGCTGCGCCTGGCGCCGAGGGCACGGCGCAGGCCAATCTCGCCGCTTTTGCGCAGGAACTTGGCGAGCAGCAGGCCGGTCGCATTGAGCAGGCAGACGATCAGGAAGGCGACGCCGATGCCGGTGAAGATGCGGCTGTCGTCCGGGACAATGCGATTCTCCGAGAGCCAGTTCATCACCGGCGACAGGCGGTTGTTGTTGGGGCGCTTGAAGCGGCCGTTCTTGCGCTGGTCGGCGACGTAGGCGTCGAGGTGATCCAGGTAGGCATCCCGCGTCGCCACGTCGGGCAGCTCGGCCCAGTACTGGGCGAAGATGCACTCGGATCCGATCAGGCCCGTGAAGCCGTCGCCGGCGGGCGCGTAGCAGCTGATCTGGCCGTTGATTTCAGCTTCCTTGGCGGTGCCCACCGACCAGGGAAAGAACGCCTCTTCCGGATCGGCGAGGGTGTCGCTGCTGATGTCGTAGAACAGTGGCTGCACCTTCCAGGTGTCGAGCACGCCGACGATGGAAAAATCTTCGTCGCCGAAGCGGATGCGCTCACCGACGACATCGTTGCGCTTGAATACTTTCTCCGCCAGCTCGCGCGAGATCACCGTCACCCGTTCCCCGCCCTGCTCCGCTGACTTGGACCAGCCACCACCGTGCAGGAAGGGCGCGTCGAACATCGCGAAGAAATCGCCGCTGGTCACGCGCGCCGTCGCCAGGCTTGGACGCACGCTGGTGTCGGCTGGTACGACGCTGACGGCGGTGCGCCACATGGCGGTCTGCCGCGGCGCCTTGGCGGCGTCGAGCAGGCGCTGCGCATCGCCGTGCGTCATCAGGTTCGGTGGCCGGTTCTGAGGCGAGTCGTCCCAGGGCGAATCGCCGGACCAGTTGTCGAGCTGCACCGCATACAGCACGTCGCTCTTGTGCGGGATCGGATCACCCGAGAGCTTGTAGAGCAGGGTGAAAGAGGTCATCGCGGTGGCCAGGCCGAGCGCGATCGCCAGCACCATGAGCGAGGACAGCGCCGGAGTCCTCTTGAGCGCCAGCAGCGCCAGTTTCAGGTAGTAGGTGAACATCGAAGAGGGTTCCTGGTTGATGGTTGCTGTTTTGGTGCTCCCCTCTCCAATGCTTCTGGGGAGAGGGGTTGGGGGAGAGGGGCTTTTCTATTGGTTTCGAC
>JANPJV010000035.1:0-1507 GCA_031425695.1 Rhodanobacteraceae bacterium
CGGCGCGTTGATCGCCAACGCGCCGCACATGCCGGTGCACCTGGGCAGCATGAGCGAGTCGATCCGCACCGTGATCGATCGCAACCCGGGCATGCTGAACGGCGATGTCTACGTGCTCAACGACCCGTACCACGGCGGCACGCACCTGCCGGACGTGACGGTGGTGACGCCCGTGTACCTGCAGGCGGGCGAACTCAAGCCTTCGTTCTTCGTCGCCAGCCGCGGCCACCACGCCGACATCGGCGGCAGCACGCCGGGCTCGATGCCGCCGTTCAGCACCACCATCGACGAAGAGGGCGTGCTGTTCGACAACTTCCTGCTCGTGCGCGGCGGGGTGATGCGCGAGGCCGAGCTGTTCGCCGCGCTGGGCTCCGGCTCCTGGCCGGCGCGCAACCCGCAGCAGACGGTGGCCGACCTGCGCGCGCAGATCGCGGCCAACCAGAAGGGCGTGGAAGAGCTGATCGCGATGGTGGCGCAGTTCGGCCGCGGCACCGTGGCGGCCTACATGAAACACGTGCAGGACAACGCCGAGGAGTCCGTGCGCCGCGTCATCACCGCGCTGAAGGACGGCCAGTACACGCTGCCGCTGGACAACGGCGCGCAGATCGCCGTCAAGGTGACCGTGCACGCGCAGCAGCGTGAAGCCACCATCGACTTCAGCGGCACCAGCGCGCAGCTGCCCAACAACTTCAACGCGCCCAAGGCAGTGACGATGGCCGCGGTGCTGTATGTCTTTCGCACGCTGGTGGACGACGACATCCCGCTCAACGCCGGCTGCCTGAAGCCGCTGCGGGTGATCGTGCCGGAGGGCTGCATGCTGAATCCGAACCCGCCCGCAGCCGTGGTGGCCGGCAATGTCGAGACCAGCACCTGCGTCACCAACGCGCTCTACGGCGCCCTGGGCGTGATGGCCGCCGGCCAATGCACGATGAACAACTTCACCTTCGGCAACCAGACGCACCAGTACTACGAGACCATCAGCGGCGGCAGCGGCGCCGGGCCTGGCTTCAACGGCACATCGGTCGTGCAGACCCACATGACCAACTCGCGCCTGACCGACCCCGAGGTGCTGGAGTTCCGATTCCCGGTGCGGCTGGACAGCTACGCCGTCCGCGCCGGCAGCGGCGGCGCCGGGCAGTGGCGGGGCGGCGACGGCGGCGTGCGGCGGGTGCACTTTCTGGCGCGCATGACGGCCAGCATCCTCAGCAACGGCCGTGTCGTGCCGGCCTTCGGCATGGCCGGCGGGCGGCCGGGTGCCTTGGGCATCAACCGCGTGGAGCGCAGCGACGGCCGCGTGGAGACGCTGGCGCACATCGGCAGCGCCGAGATGGAGCCGGGCGATGTGTTCGTGATCGAAACGCCGGGCGGTGGCGGTTATGGCGCGGCCTGACGCAGCGGGGACCGACGCGGCGCGGCCTGCGCGCCGCGCCGCGCGCTGCATCCTGCTCACCGGCTTCGAGCCCTTCGGCGGCGACGCGCTCAACCCGTCGGAGCAGGTGGCGCTGGC
>JANPJV010000036.1:0-8470 GCA_031425695.1 Rhodanobacteraceae bacterium
CGGCCTGCAGTCACGCCGTCTGGCGCTGAATGCCGACGGCAGCGTGGTGATCCGCAGCAATACCGCGGGCGCGGCGATCGGCGCGGTGCTGCCGGCCAATAGCGGCACCTGGAGCTCGCTGTCCGACCGCAATCTGAAAACCGCAATCGTCGACATCGATGGACTCGATGTCCTCGAGCGCGTCGTGGCCATGCCGATCAGCACCTGGAGCTACATCGCGCAGGGCGAGGGCATTCGCCACATGGGCCCGATGGCGCAGGATTTTGCAGCCGCCTTCGGTCTTGGTGAGGATGACACCCGCATCAATACGGTGGACATCGATGGCGTCGCGCTCGCAGCGATCCAGGGACTCGATGCCAAGCTCGAACGCGAGAATGCGAGCTTGCGTGAACAAAACGGGCAACTGCAGTCTCAGCTGAACACGCTGATCCAGCGACTGGAGCGGCTGGAAAACCAGCGTTGACGGCACGGCCGGGGCTCCTGCCGACAGGTGCCCCCGCTTACTTGGGTTTGCGTATCAACGCCAGCGCCCGCTCGACGCCCGGGAAACGCGGGTTGGCGATGGGTTCGATAGGCAGTCCTTCTTGCGCCAGTCGATCCAGCTCCGCGGCCCAGCGCGCGAACTCATCGACGCTACCGATCAGATCGTGAATCTCCAAGTACGCGAGGACCAGTTCACCGCGCTTGGTGAAACCCTCTTCGGTCTCGGTTTCCTTCCAGATACGATCCAGCCGCGCCAGCGCCGCCTGCACATCGCGGCCGACGCGGACTTCGCAGGTCGACAGCATCCTTGCTACAACGTCCCTTGCGACCACCGAGTAGCTATTGAGACGAGATTCCCTTGGCAGTACGTGCTGCAGCACGCGCTCGCAATAATGCGGGCGATAGGTGAAGGCGGTTTCAAGAACCATCCGGTCGCGGGCGGCCTCATCCAGTTCCGGGTCGACAAGAATAGCGGCGATGCCCGCGTCGGCCATCTGAGCGGCCTCGTCGAAGCGTTGTGACCTGCGCAAGGCCATCGCCAATTCCCAGTTGACGATCCGCAGCATGTTCGGATCCTTGCCATGCTGTGCCACGCGCAACTGAGCCCGCAGCAGTTCGATAGCCGGATCCCTTTGCTTCTTTTCCATCATCCGGGTGGCCGCCGCAATGCGCAGGCGCACACAATCGATGTCCACCGGAGCGCCGGGTGGGCACTGTGTATCGGCCATGGCGAGCAGTTCTTCGGCAGTCACGAAACCCTCGCCGGTAAGCCAGCCGCCCCTGACATAATTGGTCGCGACACGACCGCGCCAGCGGCTCGTCAACGGCAATGCGCGCATGCTTTCCGCCGTGATCTGGCGCAAGCGGCGCTCGACTTCGACATCGCTGATGCGGGTCAGCGCCACTGCGTCGAGGCGGGCCAGTATCGCGGGGTGGGCGGGGCCGAGCTTGCCGATTCGAGCATCCAATTCCCGGACCACGCGGCGAGCCCATTCGGGGCTTTCGGAGAACAAGCTCTCCAGATGGTCGGCGCCAATCAGCAACTGCAACAGCAGTGGGTGCTCTGCGCCCATCGAGCCGACGAGCCGTTCGTGGGTCTGCCGCAGTTCTGCCGCAATGGCATGCACGGCAGCGGCATCTCCGGAATCTCTTGCGATACGGTAAGCCTGCTGGAACAGCAACTCCGCTTCCACCTCATTGCGCAAGGCCAGGTCATCGTCGGCAACCCGCGCCGGGAACAGCGAGCGCGCCTTCTCGAAGCTGTTCGCCGCCGTGCGGAACCTGCCGAGCGTGACGGCGACGTCGGACGCGCGCACCTGGAGAGCGGCTTCGATCAACGGATCACTGTGCAGGCCGGGTCGCGCCAGCAGTTCTTCGATACGCTGGTGTGCCAGCAGCGGGCTTTCCTGACTGGCCATCTGGGTGACCCGGCGCAGTCCGGCCCGCAGATACAAACGCTCGTCGCCGGCCTCGAGCGCAAGCCGCTGTACCTCATCAAAGCCGCCCGCGGCGGCGGGCAGGTCGCCCAAGTTGCGCTGGGCCTCGGCAAGTGCAAACAGCACGTGGGCACGGGTCGCGGCCGGTACCTGCGCAATCTGGGCTGCCGCGCTGGCCAGCACTTCGCGGAAGGTCACTTCCGGGCGACCGGCAACCACCGGATTGCCTGCCGAAAACACCTGGCCGAGGGCGCTCAAGGTCGCCCGCGACTGCGCCAGAGCGGTTTCCGCACGCTGCGCTTCAGCTACGGCCCGGGCGCGCTCGATGCCTTCTGACCAGGCGAACCACAAGGACACGCTCAACCCCGCCATCAGGCTCGCGATGGCCGTGCCGGACAGTGCGACCGCCAGCGGATTTCGCCGGGCGAACAGCAAGACGCGTCTAGGCCAGCCCGGCCGACGGGCATGAATGGGCTCGTTATGCAGGAATCGCCGCAGGTCATCTGCGAACGAACCGGCGTTGGCATAACGGAGCGACGTTTCTTTCGACATCGCCTTGCCGAAGATGATGTCCAGATCGCCGCGCAGTGTTGCGTCGATGCGGCTCAAGGGTGCCGGCGTGTCGTGCCCGACCATGCGCAGCGCCTGCAACGGCGAAAGCCCCGACACCGGCAGCGGCAGTCGGTCGGTCAGCAATTCGTAGCCGATCGCCCCCAGCGCATATACGTCCGCGCGGGCATCGATGTCGGACCGCCCGTGTGCCTGCTCGGGGCTCATGTAGGCCGGCGTGCCGAGTACCATGCCGGTCGCGGTCAACGATTGATGGTCGCTGCCGCTCAAGAAACCGATGCCGAAGTCGAGGATCTTCGGCTGGCCGTCGGCGCCGACCAGGATGTTCGACGGCTTGAGATCGCGGTGCACGATGCCGCGGCCGTGGGCATGGTCGACTGCGTCGCTGATGCGCGCCAGCAACTGCAGCCGGCCGGTGCGCGAGAGCTCGCGCGTGTACTCGGCCAGTGATTGGCCGTCGACGTACTCCATCACCAGGAACGGTCGGCCGCTGCCGTCAATCGCGAGTTCGATGATCTGCGCGATGCCAGGATGGGACAACCGCGCCAGCAGATCGGCCTCGCGGAGGAAGCGTCCGAACGTCTGCTCGTCGAGGCGTCCGGAAATCAGTTTGATCGCCACCTCGCGGCGCGGCTGCAACTGCTGCGCGAGATAGACCACGCCCATACCGCCGCTGCCGAGTACACGGAGCACGCGATAGAGGCCGAGCATTTCCCCGGGGGCGATCTCGGCTGCTTCAGGCAAAGCACGTCCAACCAGCCGCGTCGGCTCACCTGCCTGGGCCGCGTCTTCGCTGGCGAGCAGCGCCAGGACCGCCTCGCGCAGGACGCTGTCGGGGCTCCTTGAGCCGACAAATGCGTCGCGCTCGGAACGCGGCACATCGAGCGCCGCTTCGAAAAGCGCGCGCACCTCACTCCAGCGCTCGCGAATGCCGGTTTTCATGGCCGGCAAGACTGCCGCAGCGAGCGCCAAGGAGCAACGAACCGAGTCGAATCTTGGCGAGGACACCACGCACGGGCCGCCGCGTTATGCGGACCCTGCTGCAGCAACGGCTACTGGCCTAAACCTAGCTGTCGGTGCAGCAGCGGACCTCGACCAGTTCGATCACACACCCGCAGCGACCCGCATCCGTCTCACCAGCCCAAACCTCGAAGTTTGCTCGTGGGAACGCGCACACCACCAATGCACGCTTCCAAGTTGGTGACTGCTGGGCTCGGGTCAGGACGATGCGAACCGCCCACCGCTGTGATAACCAACTCACCAATCTGTATCTGCTGGCTCTGGCGGTCAGCAGGAACAACGATTCCTTTCGACCGGCGCGCTACGCGGATGCCAAACGATTCGGTTGGGGCTCCCTCGATACCGCGAAGCCGCGTCTGATCGATATGGAGCGATTGCCAACGATCTCAGTGCTCGCTTCCGAAGTATTCCGCGCGCAGCTCGGATTCGACGCCGCCCTCGCTGAGCTTGAGCAGGCCCTGGTTGAGTCGCTCACGCAGGGGACTGTCCTGCTGAATCGCAAATGCGTAGTTCTGGCGCTGAAACACCGAACCGACCAGTTGCAGCTTGTCGTCGTTCAATTTGGCGGCTTCATACATGAGGATCGGCGCGTCGTAGACCACCGCCTGCACCTTGCCTTTGCGCAGCGCCTCGATGCATTCGCCGACCGTGGCGAAAGGGCGCGGGATGGCGGCGTTTGCGGTGAGCCAGGTCTCTGCGGTGCTGCCCTTGACGGTCGCAACCTTGCGCCCGGGCAAATCGTTCGGACCGTTGATGTCGCCCTTCAGCGTGTTGACGGTCAGCGTGGTCGTGAACGAAGCCGTCAGCAGCGATACCAGCACGATGCTGAGCAGCATCCACATGACCGCCACGATGCGTCCCCCGACACCCACTGGCCCCTTGTTGTCGGCGCCGCCGACCAGCAAGGTGCTGATCGTCCACCAGAACGATTCCCACAAGCCGTGACGATAACTCTCCGGCCACTGGTCGGCGTTCACCTTGTGCTCGAAGCGCCATACCAGGTGCGAGATGATCACCATGGTGACGATCAACAACACCAGCGCGCCGATCAGTTGCATACTGAACAAGTTCCTCAGCAGGTCGCGGATATTGTCGGCAAAACTGGCGCCGCTGCCAGCGACCAGCACTTGCAAGCCCGATTCATAAAACGGCTGTGAGAAGTCGATCACCGCCTCGCGCTTGGCGGTCACGCTCAGGGCACCGACACCGACATCGGCCGTCTTGTTGTGGACCGCATCAATGATTTCCTGGGCGGTGCCGACCACCGTCACCTCGTATTCGAGCCCGCTCTCGCGCGCGAGCACATCCCACAACTCGGCAGCAAAACCCACACGCCGTCCGGCCTTCTCGAAGGAAAAGGGCTCCAGGTTGCGGGTGATGACGCGCAGTTTCTCGGCCGGCATTGCCGACGACACCGGCTGAACTTCCGCCACCGCGGGTGAGGATTGAGCCACAAGCGGACCGACAGGCAGCAGCACGGCGACCATCAGCAGCAGGAAAGCCAGCGTACGCATAACGGCACCGATGGTTACGAGCAACCGAGGATCATGTGCAGTGCGCGATTGGGCGTCAACGTCCGGCAGCCTGCGGTTCAACCTCACCGTCGTGGACTCGAAAATTGCGCGCGTTCAGCGTTGATGACACCGTGCATGGTCGGGCCCACAGGACCTCCCGTCCACTCCTGGTGGTTCGCGCTGGGCGCGAACGCTTTGCAGCCCCGCTACCATCTGTCGTTGCGCAAAAACACGTCGGCCTTGCCGACGACGGATTGGGACTCGCCAGCCGCTTGCTCGATCTTGCCTTCGAAAATACCGGCGAGCGCGTAGCGGCCACCGGGGAGCGCACTGAGGGCTGTCGATTGGGTGACGCCGCTGCTGCGAGTGGCCGCCGCTGCGGTGAATTCGCCCTCCGCATTCAGCCGGGCAACGTAGGCTTGCGGCAGGTCGAATTCGAGCGCGTGGCCGCCGAGGGTGAGCTTGCCGACGCCGGCGGCAGCCAGCAACACCCCGCCCTGCGTGCCCGTCGCGAGTCCCTGCACGCTGTCGGCGCCGTCGTTGCCGAATTGCACGGCTTTGCGCAGCGTCAGATCGGTATCGAGTTGCAGCACCAGTCCATCGCTCGAGCCTTGGCTAAGCCAGCGCTGCTCGCGCCTGCCGATGCGGAGCGCGCCTTCGCTCACCACGCGGCCGCCGACCCACGGGCGATCGTCGCTGTCGACAGCGAGCGCCTCGAACGCATCGGGTCCAGCCGAGGCGATGGTCTGCGTCAGTGCGAGGACGCCTTCGGCGTCGAACCGCAGCAGCAAGGCGTCAGCTCCAGCACTCCCGATTTCCTGGTCGCCAACGAGTACACCGCCGTGATGAGCGAGCAAGACATCGAAGCCGCCGCCGGGGCGGGCTGCGACTGCCAGCGCCGAATCGGCTCCCGGACCACCGAAGGCGTGCGCGGCAACCACTTCGCCGGCATGGTCGAACAGCGCGACGAAGGCGTCGCGCCCGCCCCGCCCAGCGAGAATGCGCGGTTTGCCCTCGTTATCACCGAAGCGAATCGCATGCTCGAAGCTGCCAACGACGACACTGCCGCCGCGCCAGGCCGCGACACCAACGGCACTCTCGGACCCCTTGCTGCCGAAAGTACGCGTGCTGAGCCGTTTGCCGTCGTCATCGATCCGCACGATGAACAGATCTGAGCCCCCCTTGGCACGCAGGGCACCCTCAGGCGCTTCGAGAGTCTCGAAAAAATAACCTACTGCGAGTACGTCGCCACGCCCGGTGACCGCGACATCGCGAACTTCCGTGCGCCCGGCGCCAGAAATCGTCTGTTGCCACTTGGCGTTGCCATCGGGCGCAAAGGCCAACACGATCGAATCATGGCTGCCGACAGGCTCGAATGCGCCGGACAGTCCGAGCGAAGAGAAGTCTAATTTCGCCGGAGCGACAAAGCCGAGATAGACCCCGCCCTGCGGATCCGCCGCGAGTCCGAACGCGGCATCGTGCGAGCGCGTTCCGATCGTGCGCAGCCAGGACGGATCGGTGGCGGCGGCGGTGGTCGCGGCCAAGCTGAGCGCAATGGCGAGAAGGGTGCGCACGCGGGATCTCCTGTCGAGGATGGAGGCGATGGCATGGGATGTAGGTCATGTTGCCCGCGAATGCGGGCTACTTGACGGCTCTTGGGTGAAAAAGCGTCCCACGCCCGCTGGCGCGGGCAACATGACCTACGGGATACGGGCATCGATGTGGTCAGATTGTCACGTAGCGCCCGATCCCGACAGGTCGCTCCAACCGACCTGTCGGCGGGCGCAACGTGACCTACCCACAACCCACAACCGACAACCTGTTTACCCGCCGCACCCGCGCTCAGTGGTCTTGATGAACACCACGGCGCTGTCGGTCTTGCCCTTGTTGTCGGCGATGGTATAGGTGAACTCGTCGGTGCAATGGCGGCTGCGCGATGGCGAGTAGCGCAGGCGGTTGCCGACGATCTGCACGCTGCCATAGGCGCCGTTGCTGGCACTGACGATGCGGATGGAATCGCCGCAATCGCCGCCGGTGCTGTCGTTGGCGAGGACGTCGATATCGACCGGCGACTTGAAGTTGTGCGTGGCGCGGTCATCGCCGGCGACCGGCGCAAAGTTCGGGCGACAGGTTTCCTCGCCGACCACGCTGAACGAGGTCGCCACCTGGAAGTCGACGGCAGCCGTGCGCAGGACCGGCTGCGGCGCGAGAATGCTCGCGACCGGCTGGAACGCGAAGGTGCGCGCTTCGAGTGCGCCGAAGCTGTAGCCGGGCGCAACCACGCCGTCGTCGATGGTTGCGGTCGCCAGGCGAACGGTCACGGAGCCATCGTCGCGGACAATGCAGAACTCACTCGCCAGCGCCGCAGTGATGTCGTAGCCATGGCTCGGGAATGGGTCGGTGGTCGAGGAGCCGGTAACGTGTCCGAAGCGGCATTGCGGCGTGTTGCCCACCATGCGTACGCTGATCATGTTGCGATCATCCGGCTGGGCGCCGAGTACGCGGCTGGGGACGGCGCCGGTCTGGCGATTCCAGATCAGCAGCATGGCGTTGCCTGGCAGCAGCTTCTGGCCGAGGTTGACGGTGAATTCGACTCGCGGCACCGCGAACGCATTGCACTGCAGCGGATTGCCGACGAACGGCTCGCCTGCGGACAGGCGGCGGATACCAAGCGCCGTCAGGTCAGACGGTTCGCCGCTGCGATCGTCGCCGAGTTGCAGACCCGGTGACACGCAGCGATCGCCGACGACCACCGGCGCAACCGCACAGGCTTCGAAGCTCGACACCGATTCACCGGCGCTGTTGGCAGCGCGCACCTGGTAACAATAATCGGTGCCAGCGGCAACGCTCGCGTCACTGTAGCCGAGCGTTTCGGCCGGCAGGCTGGCGAGCGCGGCCCCATAGGCACCGGCGGTCGTGCGTCGGAACAGGCGGTAGCCGGTGATAGCGGCATTGCTGTACGGCCGGGTCCATTTGACGTCGGCCAGCGTGGTGCTTGTGCGCGCGGCTTCGACGTAAGGACTGGCTGGAGCTCGCGCAACGCTCGGCGCGAGCGCCTCGTCGTGGGCCGCGAGCAAGCCACGCGTGCCATCCTGCTGGCGCGCAATGCGGCTATAGGCGGTCAGGCTGTTGGGTCCGCCCTGCACGCAGTTGTCGACGCAACCATCGGCATAGGCGACGTAGACCCGGCCTTTCTCGTCAAGCTGGATGTCGTTGAAATCGAGCAGGTTGCGGTAGCCGTCGCAACCCAGGCCAGCGTGGCAGATAGGGCCCCGTTGGACTGGATCGTTCGGCGACGCGTTGCTGGTCACCCAGGTGCGGCCACCGTCGTAGGTCATCGAGACATACACATGCCAGACGCCTGTATAGGCAGCCGGATCGGAGCCGTACGCGGCGGCGCCGGGGGTGGTCGAGGCCAGGAAGGCGAACGCGGCACGATCGTCATCG
>JANPJV010000037.1:0-7848 GCA_031425695.1 Rhodanobacteraceae bacterium
GCAACAGTCAGCGCGAACTCGGCTGCCGGGAGGGATCTTCGTGCGCCGAAACACCCGAAATAGCGGCATCAAGAGCAACTCGGGCTATGTGTTGACGGAGGCGTCCATACGTGTCCAAGGTCGCTTGTCGTGTCCAAGGTCGTTCCCATCCGAAGCAACCTGCCCAGAGCCCGGCGCCGCGTGAAACAAAAAAATCGCGGCGCCGGAGCAGGGTTCCACTCAAAGTACTAACATTTGCCGAACGATTTTTCTACCACAATCTGGCCGGCTATGGCCACTGTAACCTTGACGCCTGTCGGGATACCCCAAGTGGTGCAGATGCTTAGGCATGCTTGTGCAGCAGTGCCATCCGGAAAAACCGCAGGAATTGGAAGACAAACGCTTCCGATACCCAGCGGAAGGTTTAGGCAGATTTTTCCACCAGAAACCGTGACTGAAATGCACGATGCCAGCAGTTTGAGATGACCGTCGTCAGCGATCGAATCGCCGGCGGTCGATTGTTTGGCAGCTGCCAAGGCTTGGTAGTGCTTTTTCGCGGTTTCGATGGTGGCCTTGGTGGCAGCGTCGTCGAAGGGATGATACTGAGTCATTAGATTACTCCGGTAAGGTCGCGTCGTCTGAATGGATAGATTCGCTCGGTTCAGTAGCCGTGCAAGGCTTGAGCGATCAAAACCTTGCCCGTAACTTGACTCGGATATTGGGCTTGCAATCTCATCTCTCTTTGCTCACCACACATAGAGCTTGCGGATGCTACGGAGTTCAGCACTGCACCAAAAATTGACCAAACCAAGAGCAATTTTCTTATCGTAATCCTTTGCACCACCGTCGCACTGTTTCCATCCGCACCGAAGTTGCAGAACAATGTCTCATTTGCGCTGCATATGCATAATGTCTTCACCACGTTTAATATGTCACTTGGTGACACAATGTTACAGTCGAATAAAGTTCGCGGAACGTTTGTCGGGAACGCACCCGTCCAGACGCGACCATTCCTGCTTGTTTATGTGATGTTATCGGCAGCCGCGCAGTATCAATAGGACCCAGTAAGCAGTTGATTTTAATCCTTATCGTGGTCGTTAAGGGCTCAGGGATGTTGGCGATGTGGCCCAGGACAAATCTGGAACCGCACAGAGAAACGCACGCCGCACGCGGCGCGAGACGCAATGGAATGCTCCGGGCGATCCGGGCGGGATAAGGAGCTGCGGGCATAGGTCACGAGGGCAAGCATCTCCGTGCACTTGCCTCCCGTCTGTCAGAAAACTCGCCGAGGCTAAACGGCAGACCAAAGCCGGCACCTTCCTGAGTAGCGCCGCGCGCGAGCTATCATTGGCCCCAACAATCAACGTCGAGCGCGCCAGTGAGCACTGCGATCGAACACATCACGATGCAACTCGCCGAGTTGCCCCCCGAGCGACTCGAAGAAGTTGCCGACTTTTGTCGAGTTCATTGCCACTCGCGAACAAGATCGCCGAATGGTGCGCGCCGCACAGGTAGTCAGCGAAGCCGGACTGGCCACGCTCTGGACCAACGCGATCGACGCCGCCTATGACCGGCTATAAATTCGGCGCCGTACTGCTGGTGCCGTTCCCGTTTACCGACCAGACCGGCTCCAAGCAACCAGCTGTCGTCGTCAGCTCAGATCGTTACCAACCGAACGCCCCGATCTGATCCTCAGGCCCATCACAGCCAGAACCAAGCGTCCACGCGGTTTGGAGACACCCCATCGCCGACACCGGCGCCGCAGGTCTACTCATGGCGGGCGTCATCACGCCGATCTTGTTCACGATGGAAGCCAAGCTGATCCGCAAGCAATTGGGCCACTTGGCAGAAAACGAACAACGCGCATTGCGCCACTGCATCGCACTCCTGATCGGCTGACGATCATCCTCAGCGCTCGTGCCACCCGCCCGTGGATCCAGAAACGGCCTGTCCTGGATGAGCTGCCAGCGGGCGGATGCAAGCGGTCACCCCCGCACACTCAATCTCCGCTGCGCGTTCTCATAATCCCCAAGATGCGCCCTCATCAAGCTCTTCCAGAACAGAGACAAATGAGACAAATGGACGGCGACATGAGACAAATGGACAGTCGAGATCTGACGCGGCAACGCAGATGCCAAAGGGACGAGTCCGGGACTGTCAATGAAAAGACAAATGAGACAAATGGACAGTCGAGATCTGACGCGGCAACGCAGATGCCAAAGGGACAAGCCCGGGAAGGCGATGAAAATGGATTCGACAGCGGCGGCGAAGCCGCGGCGGCAACACGAATCTTCTAGCCGGTGGGCCGCGATCGCATGATTCGCGAATCGAACGGACCTCCCCGTCCGCCCGCGAATCAGATCGCCAAGCGTTCCAGGTGCCGCGTTACACCGATCCCACGCAGCCACGTCTGTTCGATCTCCCGAGCTTTGTCGATCAGCACCTCGGCCGCACCGATCGCTCGGAGGTATCCCGAGCCGACGGCAAGCACCTGGCGATGCCATCGATCAGTGGTGTAGCCGATGCTCCTCAGCGCAACTGGCGGCGGGCCGGATATGGCGCCGCGCTTGCCGGGGTGGATGTGGCGACCTGTGTGGTCGACGAGTTCCAGGTAGTCGCGTTGCTTGAGCGTCAGTACGCCGAATCCGCGCACTCTCAGCACCGGCACCAATCGCTGATCGGCTTGATGTCGACCCTTCTCGATCACATCGAGGCGTTTGCGAGCCGATGTGTGCAGTGACTCTTCAAGGCTGTCGCAGATCTTGGCGCTAATCGGATTGAGATCGACGTAGGTCATCGCCGACAACACCGCCGTCTCGTCGAGCAGGGATTGGCACTTGAACCTTGCCTCCCAGGCCGGTTTTTGCTCCTGCAAAACCGGCATACCGTCCATCCATGGACATAAAGTGCCCTTTGCAGCCATTCTCGCGGTTCGCACACTCACTCGAAGCCATCCGCAAAGAGCGAGACGGGCGCGGCGAATGGGTGTACGGCACCAGCGACAGGGGCACTGTTGTCGCTTTGATTGCCGTTGATGCCGGTGGCATTGCTTGCTTCCCTTGATGCCCCGACCATGACGGTATCTAAGGTCATAGCGACTGCGGAACCAAATTGGTCGCCGCTGTCGGTAGTGCTGGCCTTGAGGTAAGCCGTTGGCGTCCAGCTGACGCCCGCGCGGTTGAATAGATAAGCCGCCCCGGCGGCGCTGGCGCTGTTGTCGCTTTGATTGCCGCCGACGCCGGTGGCATTGCTGTCCTCCAGAACTGCGCTAACTGTGATGGAATCGCCAGCCACGGCAACCGCGGATCCGAACAAATCGCTTTGGCCGGTATTGCTGGCCTTGAGGTAAGCCTGCTGTGCCCAGGTGCTGCCGCTGCGCAGGAAGACATAGGCCGCCCCAGAAGCGTTCAAGCTGTTGTCGGCCTGGTTGCCATTGACTCCCGTGGCATTGCTCTGTTCACCGACCGCCCCGACCACCAAGGTGTCTCCAGATACCGATACCGCGCCGCCGAAATTGTCGTCTCTCTGAGTATTGCTGGCTTTCAGGTAGCCCTGCTGGGCCCAGATTTGGTTGTTGCGCTCGAACACATAGGCGGCGCCGGCGCGGAAAGCACTGTTGTCGGCCTGGTTGCCATCGACTCCGGTGGCGCTGCTGCCTTCGGCAATAGCACCGACCACGATGGTATTTGCGCTGGCCGCGACGGAAACACCGAAACGATCACCCTCCCCGGTATTGCTGGCCTTGATGTAGGCCTGTTGGCTCCAGGTCACACCATTGCGCACAAAGACGTACGCCGCACCGGAACTGGCTGCGAAACGTTCGGTCTGGTCGCCGTTGATGCCGGTCGAAGAGCCGTCCTCGAAGTCTGCAGTGACCACCAGGGTGTCGCCAGAAATCGCCACCGCACTCCCGAAGAAGTCGAACAACGCGGTATTGCTGGCCTTGAGATAGGCCTGCTGGGTCCAGGTCGAGCCGTTGCGCACGAACACGTAGGCGGCACCGGAGCCACTTGCGTCATTGTTGTTCTGATCGCCATCGACGCCGGTGGCGTTACTGTCCTCGCCGGGCGCGCCGATCACCAGGGTGTCGCCGGACACGGCCACCGAAAAGCCGAACTGGTCGTTCACTCCGGTATTGCTGGCCTTGAGATAAGCCTGTTGCATCCAAGTCGTCCCGCTGCGGACGATCACGTAGGCGGCACCCGAGCCCGCCAGGTTATTATTGCCTTGGTCTCCGTCGATGCCGGTGGCGCTGCTGTCCTCACCGTCGGCACCGATGACCACCGTGTCCTCAGAGATAGCGAGAGATCGGCCGAACGCGTCTCCGCTGCCGGTGTTGCTGGCCTTGAGGTAGGCCTGATGCGCGACTGCGCCGATCGCCAAGGGCGCGCGCTCCGCGGCTGCAAGCCGGGTCGCCGCAGCGATATTGCTGGTCGCAAGCACAGCGATGACAGCTGCGATCAAGCAACGTCGAGTCGTTGCAGGACAGGAACTCACGGCCGAGAGTTGCGGCCCCAGCGACGGCGCGCCCACATGCAGACTCACGTTGAACTGCGGGTCCGGACTGCCGTCAGAACTCAGGCGCGATGGAAAACTGTGGACTCCGCCCATATGGCTGAGGGCTCCGCCGATGACCGATTTGCTGCCAGGCTGCTGGTTAGAAGGGGCGCTCAAGGATCGCATCGACGTACTCCGCGGATCGCAACTGTGTCTGACCGAAGCACCAATTCAATGCGCCGGCACCGATGGGCTCTTCCCACAACTTCTTGAATTGCCCTACTGGCGGCGGTAGCTAGTGTGGTGTGTCATAAATACCTTGAATTATTTCCGTGTCTTTCGCCGCCATGCCGCGTTGCTCGTCGGCGCAATAGAAGGGGCTATTCCTCCTCCTCGCGCCGTGCCTGACGACGAAATCCGTCGGAACTTTCTTCAAA
Source organism: Rhodanobacteraceae bacterium (assembly GCA_031425695.1). Classification (GTDB taxonomy): domain Bacteria; phylum Pseudomonadota; class Gammaproteobacteria; order Xanthomonadales; family SZUA-5; genus JANPJV01. The sequence goes on from JANPJV010000037.1 coordinate 4,914, forward strand.
CTATTTATGACACACCACACTAGCGTAAGTGTCGATTTCGCAGCGGAAAACACAAATAAGTCATTGCTCCCAGAGAGCAATAAAATTGTGCCACGTAAGTCATCCTCACAAATGTAAAAAAACCGATACCGGACACAAAAGACCGATACCGAAGACCGATACCGGACACCCAGATTCGTCCTGGCGCTCTGCGTGTCCCGGTCCGTTAAATTTCCAATGCCTTGCCTCAGCCCTCAAACCCACTGGCGAAAATGAAATCAAGCCCGATCGGAATGCCGAGAAAGCGCAAAACCATGACGTCATTCATTCCGGCTCTAGAGACATAATCACCTGCGACGACAATATTGCCGTCGGGCTGTAGCGCCATGGCCTTGGCCGTATCCACCACATCAACGATTTGAAAGCCTTCTCTGGCCGTCGTCCCTCTGCCCAAGCCTGCGAAATTTTCGTCAATCGAGCCGTTGGCATTGAAGCGAACAATACCGGCATGCGTCGGGGTCGAGCCTACGAACTGATTGCTTTGAACAGAGCCAACCGCAAGGATCTTCCCATCCGCCTGTAGTGCAATATCCCGCAAAACGTCAGTGGTATGCGATTCGCCAAACTCCGCATAACCGAAGTTTGCTTGCGCCACGCCGTCGACGTCGAAAGTCAAGTCGAGACTGCCATTTGAATTCAATCTGGCAACCGCGAAATCGATTCTTCCACCTGCGTCGCTGCCGCTTAATCCGACAATGATTTTGCCGTTGGGTGCCAGACCAATCGCGTTGCCGTTACTGAATTCAATAACCGATCTGCCATCCCCGTCAAACGTCGTGTCTGGAGTTCCATTGACATTGTGGCGCAACACAATCGTTCGCGACGACTGATTCATCGCGACGACCACTATCTTGCCGTCTGCTTGAACGGCCACGTCAGTGAAACTTCTGCCGTCCGGCACCGACAATTTTCCATCGCCATCAAAGCTAGTGTCGAGCGTGCCGTTTGCATTGTAACGGGCCAAGAGGACATTGCCGGAAGCGTCCGACCCGGAGACGATTAGCTTTCCGTCTGGCGTGATCGCAAGACCACTGGCCAATTCACTTGACGAGCCAAAACCAGTGATGGTCATCCCGCCCGTACCAAAACTTGTATCGAGCGAACCATTCGCGTTGTACCGGACAATGCCAAAATCCTGATTGCCACCGCTACTCGCACTTCCAGCCCCAACGATTTTGCCATCGGGCTGGATAAGGACATCGAAAAATACGCTGTTGTTGCCGATGGTGGTGCCGCCTACAGCGGTGGTTACAATGCCATCCCCGTCAAAGCTGGCATCGAGTAAGCCGTTTGCGGTGTAGCGTATAAGTTGTGAGATCGGCAAGGTGGAGCCGGGAACGGAAGTAAAAGAACCGCCCGCCAACACCACTTTCCCATCTGGCTGAACTGCGACTCCATTTGTTTCGTTGGTTTGCAGCACTTTGGTGGTCATCAAGCCGGCATTGCCAAAACTTGGGTCAAGATCACCTTCCTGTGATGGGATGCTGCCGGCTTGATTAGTGGTGTAGATCTGTCGCCCGTTGACGGTAATCTCGGCCCGGCGAGCCTTTCCGGCATTCGCGGCGACGTTGAAATTGACTGTTCCGCTGCCTGTTCCGGCGCTAGTTGTTGTCGCCCATGACACGTTGTCTTGCGCGGTCGCCTGCCATGCACAGCCCGATTGGGTAGTAACCGTGACGGTACCCATGCCGGCACCCGCAGGCAGTAGTGTGCTTCTGCTCGGAGTCAGGGCGAAAGTACAGCTGGCTGGATTGGTGGTGAAAACATACGCAGATCCTGACGCCTTTGGACCGATGAAATCGCTTATTGAGCCGATTACCGCCTGCGAATTACTTAAGTCGGTACTAAACCCAAACGCATCGCCAATCTTGGTGTCGGCCGGAAAAATCTTTTGCGCTTCTGTCCAGGAATTTCCTGAGCGCTGAAAGACAAAGGCCGCGCCACCACCCGTCGGCGTGTTGTTGAAGGATGAGCCGACAATAGCTGTATTATTTTCAATAGCGACGCTTCTGCCGAACAGGGATTGCGGCCGGCCATCGGCCGCAAACAGTTTTTGCTGCTGTGTCCAGACATTACCACTACGAACAAATACAAAAGCCGCGCCCGTACCAAAACTCACTCCGGCGGCACTTGGCGCGCCCGCAATCAAAGTATCCCCGTCGAGTGCAACGCTGTTCGCAAATCCGCCGCCGCTGGGGTTTGACACGACCCGCTGCTGCGCCATCCAGGTGACACCGGTGCGGACAAACACTTGCACTGAGCCGTCGTTAGCCAAACCGACAACCGCCGTGTCGCCGTCTATTGCGACTTGATCGCCGAACGCAATTGGGTTTGAACCAGGGATCGGGCTTAATGTCGCCTGTACGCTCCAAACTCCGCCACTTCTGATCAAAATATCGGCGGTCGGGCTACCGGCAGTGAAAGAGCTGGTAATTATGCTGTCGCCGCTGATCGAGCATCCACTTCCGTACCCGGAACCGGTGAGTCGTTGTTGTTGAGTCCACGAGGTCCCGGTCCTACTGAAGATATACAGCGATTGGACAAAGGGAGAGCCAAACGGCACGCCCACGATTGCAGTATCGCCGCTGATATCAACGCATTCGCCGGCGCGACTGCTCGTCCTGACAATGTCGGGCGCCAGTTGCTGCTGAAAACCCCAACCCCCGTTTGAATCACGGGCAAAGATGAATGCTGTGCCTTCTATACTGGCTGGGTTGCCCGTAAAACTGAAATTCGGTGCGCTAGCAATCATCCAATTGCCGTCAATGGCGACATCAGCGCCGAGATCTGCTCTGAAGAGATCCTGTTTTAGATTGACCTTTGTCAACTCTGAAAGCGCCGTCTGTGCGCGCACGGTTGAATTTATAAAAGAGGTCGCCAGAACAAAAAAAGCGAC
>JANPJV010000038.1:0-23002 GCA_031425695.1 Rhodanobacteraceae bacterium
GGGGTTATGGGGGTGTGGGCGGCATGCAATGGATTGGCGTTGATGGGGTACGGCGGTAGGTGGTGGCGTTTTGGGTGGGTCTGCGGGGGGCGCGGACTCTTTTGGGGTCGATCGGGGAACGCGGCCGCGCACAGCGCAGACCCACCAAAAGCGCCACCTCGTCCGGCCTTACCCCTTCACCGCAATTCCTTTGCTGGCCGCCCACTCGCGCATATCCCGATTGCTGATCGCCGCCGCCATGAGCTCGGGGAAGGCATCGGGCGTGCAGGCGAAAGCGGGCGCGCCGAGCTCGCCAAAGGCGCGGGCGTTTTCGGGGTCGAAACAGGGTGCGCCGCGATCGTCGAGCGCGAGCAGCACGACCAGCTTGACGCCGCGCACGATCAGCTCCTGCGCACGCGCCAGCATGGTGGCGTTGCTGCCGCCCTCGATGAGGTCGCTGATGAGCACCATCACGGTGTCATTGGGCCGCGTGACCAGGGTCTGGCAGTAGCCGATGGCGCGGGCGATGTCGGTGCCGCCGCCGAGCTGGGTGCCGAACAGCAGGTCGACCGGATCGTGCAGGTGCGCGGACAGATCGACCACCGCGGTGTCGAACACCACCATGTGCGTACGCAGCGAGCGCATCGAGGCCATTACGGCGCCCATGATGCTGGAATAGACCACTGAGCCCGCCATCGAGCCGCTCTGGTCGACACACAGCACCACGTCCTTCAGCGCCGCGGTCTTGCGGCCGAAACCGATACGCGTTTCCGGGATGATCGTGCGCAGCTCCGCCTGGTAGTGGCGCAGGTTCGCGCGGATGGTGCGGATCCAGTCGATCTCGTTGTGCCGCGGATTGCGCTTGCGGCTGCTGCGATTGAGCGCGCCGCCGATCGCCTGGCGCAGCGGATTGGCCAGCTTGCGCTCGATCTCCTCGACCAGTTTGCGCACGACGAGGCGCGCTGTTGCCTTGGTTTTGGAGGGGATCAGGTTTTTCATCGACAGCAGCGTCGCGACCAGCTCGATGTCCGGCGTCAGGCCTTCGAGGATCTCCGGTTCGAACATCAGCCGCTTCAGATCCAGTCGCTGCATGGCGTCGTGCTGGATCAGCTGTACCACGCGCGTCGGAAAGAACTCGCGGATGTCTCCCAGCCAGCGCGCCACGTTCGGATTCGAGCCACCCAGGCCACCAGAACGCTCGGCGTCATACAACGCCGACAGCGCCTGGTCCATGCGCCCTTCCTCACGCCCGAGCGCCACGCCAATCCCATCCGCCGCGCCGCCCCCCAGCACCAGGCGCCATCGCCGCAGCCGTTCGTCGTTGGGTTCATTCACGTGCCGGATTCCATTGGGCTCGAAGCATGCTCGGACTTTCTGTTTTCGACGCAAAGGAACGCAAAGGGAGCAAAGCGACGCAAAGGAGAGCGGGAGCTTTCGCTAAACGTAGATCGCATTTTTTGCGTCCCTTTGCCCACTTTGCGTTCCTTTGCGTCAATGAACTTCAGCTTGAGCTTGCGGCGAGACCCAGCAGCCGCCGCAAAGTCGGCAGCACCAGCGCGACGCGGTCTGGGTCGAGGTCGGCGCGCGCCTGGTCAGTGGCAGCGACCGCCATGCCGGCCTTGAGGCGCTCGCCGATCTGGCGGCGTTCGGGGAAGCTGAAGTCGGCGAAGGCGCGGCGCAGGAGGGGCAGGGATTCGCTGAAGCGGGTGGCGTCGAGGCTGGCCAGCCAGCTGTCGATGAGTGCGAGCAGGTTGGGTTGGTGGATGAGCACGAGGCCGCTGCCGCCGAGCAGGCCTTCGATCCACATGGCCTGGCCGACGGCGACCGCGGACGAAAGCGCGAGGCCGAGGCGGCGGGCCACTTCGTCGCTGCTGAAGATGCCGCGATCGAGCAGCAGGCGGGTGGCGCGGCCGGCGATCAGCGCGTGCGCGGAGCTGTTGTCGGCGAGCTTCGCGAGCGCCTCGCACCAGTCGCTGGCGTCGCCACCGGCTCGGGCCAGGGCCGCATCGCAGGCGTCGAGCGCCTCGCGCAGATTGACGGCAGCGGCATCGTCGATCGCGCTCGCCGCCGTTGGCAGGCCGATGGCAATGCGCTCGGCCAGGTGCTCCTGCACGCGGGCGGCAGCCCGCACGTCGGTGCCGCGGACGTCGCCGTAGCGGCTGAGCTCGACCAGCGGCGGCAGGCTCTGCATCAGCGTCGGGACATCGCCGGTGGCGGCGGCCAAGGCGTCGAAGCGTGCCAGCATCGTTGGCAGCGCGGCGGTCAGGTCTGCCCGCAAGGACTCCTGCAGCAGTGCGGCCAATGCAGCCAGCGCGGTCTCGGACTGCGCGCGCTCGCTGAGAACGGTCGCCGCCGCCGCTTCGAGCGTGTTGCCGTCGCGGGCGTGGTCGATCAGCGCAACCACGAACTCGGGATCCCAGCGCAGGCGCCATGGCTCCTTGAAGGTGCCGCGCGCACCGCTGGCGACCGACTGCAGTCTTCCCCACCGGACTCCGAGCAGTGCCAATCGGTGCAGCAGCGCCGAACGCTCGCGCGCGGTGGCTTCGCGCAGGTCGAGCTCGAGCAGGCGCTCACTGGCTTCCTGCTTGAGCTTGAGCCGCCGCGCCTGTCGATTGAGGTCCGCCAGCAGCGGCACCGTCGGCACGCTGTCCGTGACCGAGCCCTGCTCGATGCCAACGACGAGTTGCTGCATGACCAGCGCGAGGCCGCGACCATCGCCGTCGCCGTACACCGTCTGCAGTGCCTGCATGAGCTCGTTCAAGCCGGGCTCCGGCAGCTCGCGCAGCGCCGCGAGCGCATGCGCGAGCCGCGCCGCCTCGATCGCATGCGCGGGACCGATCTCGATGCCGGCGCTGCGAAAACAGCGGGCGGCGCGGACGACGAAATGGTCGATGGCGCGCGCGCGGGTGTGCCACAGGCAGCCATACCACGCCGGCGAATCGACGCCGGCACCGTAACCACTGGCGCGGTGCAGGCGGTCATAGCTCCACGGTACCCAGGAGCTCGCCAGCTTGATGCGCGGCACGCCACGCGTGAGCTCCGCATCGGCCTTGATGGTAAACGCCGTGGGATTGAGTGCCGGCGCATGCCAGGCGCCGCACACGACCGCGATACGCTGGGCGCCGCCCTTGATCTCGGCGCGGATCTGCGTGCGCATGTGCGCCTCGCGCATCAAGTCACGCGGCAGGGTCGAGGCCGGATCAGCCTCGCGCGCCGCCGTCATCAGTTCGTTGATCGCGACGAACAGTTCGGTCGCATCCTGGCGCTGCTCGACCAGCACCTCCCAGAAGCGCTCGGTGTCATCGAAACCAGCAGCCAGGGCAAGCGCACGGAGAGGGTCGCTGCGCAGGTGTTGGTCCAAACCTGTACGTGGGTCCGGACCTTGTCCGGACGCCTCTTCCGCGGGCTCACCGCCGTCCTGCAGGTCCGGACCTTGTTGTGGGTCCGGACCTTGTTGTGGGTCCGGACCTTGTCCGGACGCTTGTTCTTCGACCTGGATAGCTGCTTCTGGATTGGCCTTCGCAAACTCCGCCATCGCCGCCACCGGCGCATCGCAGAACCGCATCGGAATGCCGTTCGCCACCGCAAACCGCGCCGCCTGCCACTCCGGCGAAAACTCCGCGAACGGATAAAACACCGCCCGCCCCGCCGCCTCCGGGTCATACACCAGCAAGGCGACCGGCGGCTTGAGATCCGCATCCGCCACCAGCGCCAGCAACGAATCCCCCTCCGGCGGCCCCTCGATCAGGATCCGATCCGGCCGAAACTCAGCCAACGCCCCCACGAGACTCCGCGCCGACCCTGGGCCGTGATGCCGAATACCGTAAATCCGCAGCTCGTGGGTCACCTGGTCGGCCTATCAACAAAAAGCGGGACGGGAAGGAAGCAAAGGAGAAGCAGAAAGGAAGCGAAGGAAAGCATTGCTCGATCAGTGCTTGGACTATTGAACGGACATCCATTCAACTGTCGCAAATTGCTTCGCTGGCATCCCTGCCCAGCCGTTCCCCGGAATGATCGATCGAAGCGAAGCGTTGCACGCAAGGACACGATCAGCCGATGAGCTTGGCTCCCCTTCGCTTCCTTTCGGCTGTTCCTTCGCTTCCTTCCCATCCCGCTCTTTTTCGTCCATTTCGAACCACCTCAAGCCAGCTGCTCGCGACACGCCCGGTAGAGATCCTTCCAGCCGTCGCGTTCCTTGACGACGGTTTCCAGGTATTCCTTCCAGACGATCGGGTCCTGGACGGGGTCCTTGATGACGGCGCCGATGAGGCCGGAGGCGAGGTCGGGGGCGCGGACCTGGCCGTCGCCGAAGTGGGCGGCGAGGGCCAGGCCCTGGTTGAGCACGGAGATGGCTTCGCCAGTGGAAAGCACGCCGCTCGGGCTCTTGAGCTTGGTCTTGCCGTCGTGGGTGACGCCAGCGCGGAGCTCGCGGAAGATGGTGACCAGGCGTCGCACCTGTTCGAGCGCGGGCGGTTGCGCGGGCAAGTCGAGCTGCTTGCGCAACGAGTCGACGCGGCTGCTGACGATCGAGGTTTCTTCCTCGATGCTGTCCGGCAAGGGCAGCACGACCGTATTGAAGCGCCGCTTGAGCGCGCTCGAAAGCTCGTTGACGCCGCGGTCGCGATCGTTCGCGGTGGCGATCAGGTTGAAGCCGCGCGCGGCGCTGACCTCGCTGTTGAGCTCGGGGATCGGCAGCGTTTTTTCAGACAGGATGGTGATCAGCGCGTCCTGCACATCCGAGGGCACGCGCGTCAGTTCCTCGACCCGCACCAGCGTACCTTCGCGCATCGCGCGCATCACTGGCGACGGCACCACCGCAGCCTCGCTCGGGCCTTCCGCGAGCAGGCGGGCGTAGTTCCAGCCGTAGCGCACGGATTCTTCGGAGGTGCCCGCGGTGCCCTGCACGATCAGGCGCGAATTGCGCGAGATCGCTGCCGCCAGATGTTCGGATACCCAGCTCTTCGCGGTGCCCGGCACGCCGAGCAGCAGCAGCGCGCGATCGGTCGCGAGCGTCGCCACCGCAATCTCCATCAACCGCTGGTTGCCGAGGTACTTGGGCGTGATCGCGACCCCGCCGGCGTCGCCGCCGAGCAGATAGCGCACCACCGCGCGCGGCGAGAGGCGCCACTGCGGCGGGCGCGGTTCGCGGTCGGCTGCGGCGAGCGCATCGAGCTCGTCGGCATAGATGTCTTCTGCAGCGCGGCGCAGAGTCTCGGTCATGAGCGGTCCTGTTGCAGGGATAGGAGAAAGGATCGGCGCAGGCCGTGGGTAGCAAAGAACTCCGCGAGCACGCGCTGGGTGCGGCCCTCGCGGTCGGCGCTCCAGCCGAACTCATCGAGCGCGTCGGTGAGATCGAGATGGTGCGCCGCCAGTTTCAAGGTCGAGTACATCAAGTACTCCCGGCCTTTGGCTGCGTGCGCATTCCACCGCGCGCGGAGCCAGGTCACCAACTGCTGCGAAAACTCCGCGCTCCACGGTGACGGCAACGCCGCAAGCCACAGATCCGGCGATTCCCCTGGATGCGCGCGCAGGTGCGCGCCGACACGGCGCTCGCCATCGGCGGCGGCGGCAATCCGCTGCGCCAATGTGCGCGCGAGCTGGTCATCTGCCTGCAGCAACGCGGCCTGGCCGAGTCCGAGCTGCGCCCATTCGAGCTCGGCGAACGCGATCGCAGCGCGCAGCCAGCCGCGCCGCAGCGTCTCGGAAAACTCGTGCTTCTCGACCAGCGCCCACAGCGTGGCGGCATCCATGTCGAAAGCTGCGGCCCAGCGCTGTGGCGGCACCTGCGCGAGCAACTCTTCGAGCCAGAAGCTGCGCTCGCCGCCCTTGTAGTGCGTGGGCGGCTTGGGGTCGATGCCGTCACGTTGCATCGCCGGCGTGCACGCTTCAGGCAGTCTCACTTCGAGCGCGGCCTTGCGCAGCCAGCCCCCCGGCTTGCCCACCAGCAGCGGCTGCACGAGCACCCATGCGCGCTCCGCCAGTTGCGCCTGTGGCAACTGGCGCAGCAGCTCGATCGCAGCGCGACGTACTTCCTTGCGCTTGTCGTCCTTCGCAGCTTCGAGGAATTCCTCGTCGTCGGGGCCGAGGCCAGTGGCCATCGCGCCCAGGAATTCCACCCGCGCAGCGGGCGTCTCCGCGGCAAACACCGGTTGCAGGCGGGCACGCGCGGCCGCGGGATCACGCGCGCGCTCGGCCCGCAGGAAGTCCGCGCGCTGGGCCTGGTTGCCATCGGTCCAGTCGCTTTCGCCGCCGTCACCGATGCTGACCGCCCATTCGGGGTTGAGCCGGACCAGCCATTGCGCCATCGCGCCACCCGCCTCGATGACCAGCGCGCGTTGGCGGGGATCGGTGTAGTGGCCAAGCATGCGCGGCAACATGCGCTCGTTGAGGCGCAAGCCGTGAGCGACCACCGCCTGGAGGCATTCGCGCAGCAGATCGGCGTCCTCGCGAGCGAGCACTTCCAGCAGCAGAAAGGCACTCTGCTCGACGATCGACGGCAGCGTCTCCGCCGCGCAGGCGGGCATTCCAGTCACCGGCTTGCTCGGCATCCAGCCGGCGCGTTCGCTCAAGCCACACCACGCAGCCTGGCGCAGCAGCGAGCGCGGCGGATCATCAGCAACGGCCAGCGCCATCAGCTCGGCAGCGAGCGGCGGCGCAGGTGCGCGCTCCGTGCCCAGCAGGGCCATGCGCGCGAGCAGCTCGAGGCTCATGCCGGCCACCCGTGCAGCAAAGAAAAGCGCTCGCCATTCCACTCGCCGGCAAAGCGGTAGTCGGCGCCGCGCGAAATCGCGAGCCAGCGCCACCCGATCGCATTCACCGGGCCGAGCGGCAGTGCCTCCCCATCGGCATCGATGACGTAAAGGCGCTGCTCCGCGTCGAGCTCCAGGCGCCCGGCAATCACCAGCGCGTAGGTGTCGAGCCAGGGGTCGGCAGCCAGTGCCTGCGCGTAGCGTTCGAGCGCGCCGCGGACTGGGATCGCGGGCGCGCTGACCTGTCCTTCAGCCGAGGCACGCGTGAGAAACTGGGCGCGCAACGGCTGCGCTGCCGGATAAAAGGCCAGCGACAAGCGCTCGCTGCGCGCGGGAATGCCGATCGACTGCAAGGGCATTGCGTTCGGCGTGAAGCTCAAGATCAGTGCCAGCCTTTCGCTGCGTCCGCCCCACCACCAGCTTCGTTGCAGGGTGACCGTTTCGAGGATGTCGACGTGGACACCGAGACACAGGAAATCGTCCTCGACCGGGGTCTCGGCATCGAGCTCATCCTGGCCCTGCGGGATGCCGAGCGCACGCTCGAGATCGGCGCGCTGCGCGGCGTCGAGCGTGTCGCTGCGCGCGCTCGCCTCGAGCGCCAGCGTAATCGCTGCAAACTCGCGCAGGACTGCCTGCGGCCAGTCCGATCGCTTGACCGCGTGGTCGTAACAGCGCTGCAGCCAGCGCGCCAGCCCTGGGAGCTGCGCATCGATGAGTCGCCGCGCGCGGCCATCCCAGAAGCTTGATTCAGTCACCGGCGCGCTGCCGAGGCCGCTGCGCAGCAGATCACTCATCCAGCGTTGCAGCTCGGCCATGCCTTCGGCGCGACGCTCGCTCCGCGATTCGGCACGTTTCCCGGCCGCGGCCGCGGCTTTCTCCAACTGTTCCGGCGTGCGCTCGGCCTCGACCTTCAGCAGTTTCTTTTCAGCACGCTCGACGCGCTTGGCCAGCCATTCACTGACGAAGGCCGGCTGCTCCGCCGCCGGCACATTGCCCTGCGCGGCCAGCAACATCAGCCCCAGCACATGCTTGCACGGCAACTTGCGCGACGGGCACGAACAGCTGTGGGCGAAATCGGCGAGCGCCACGCGCGCCTGGTAAGGATCCTTGCCACTGCCCTGGCACAGTCCCCAGAGCGAGTCGGCGTCCTGGCCCAGGAGCTGCCAATGCCGCGCTGCTGCAAGTCCCTGCCCGGCTTTGGCCGACGCGGGATCTGGGGCGAGTGCAAGGACGGCGGCGGTGTCGAGGGTCAAAATGAAAAGCGTCCGCGCACAGCGCAGACCCACCAAGAGCGCATTGGGCTCGCGCGGACGCTTTTGCTGGTGGTGGGTCTGCGCTGCGCGCGGACGCTCTCACCCGAATGACTCATTATCGCTCAGCGCCAGTTGAGAACATCCGGCCCGGCAGCGTAGCTGCAGGGCGTTCAAGCTGACGCGCCGCATGCGGCGCAGGCTTGTCAGCTCTCACCCACCCACCCGATTGAAGCCCTTGGTCAAATTCTCCGCGAGCGCGCGTTCGGCCAGCGCCATGGCGCGGGTTTCGTTGACGGCGACTTCGACGGTGACCTTCAGCGGTTCGGCGCGGCGGGCCGAGTAGTCGGTCCAGTAGACGAGGTACGGAAACGGCAGGTCGCCAGCCTTGTGCACGACCACCAACTTCCTGAGCATTTCGCCCTTGGCGTAGACCTCGCGACGCAGGATGCGAGTCTCGTTGTTGGCGACTGCCGGGGTCGGCGCCTGGGCGCGTTCGATCACCTGCTCGATGCGGGCCCCGCCGCTCTGCCATTCCTTGTCCTCGCGCAGGCGCACGAAGCGCGAAAAGGTCAGCCGCGGAGCGGGCGACAGTCCGAGAAAGCGATACGCGCCGGCTGCTGCATCCCAGGCGATCAGCTGGGTCTTGAGCTCGCGGCCGCCCTCGGCGGTGAGGATGTCCTCGCCATGCACCTCGCAGACCAGTTTCGGGCGCACGAACTGCACAGGGCGGCCGGAGGAATCGGTCATCGGCAGTGGCGCATCGACTTTCAGCGGGCGCAGCTTGTCGAGCAGGCCGACGCGTTCGGCGTCGGTCAGCCCCGAGCCCACGCGCACGAAGGTCTGCACCAGCGCTTCAACTTCCGCGCCGGGATAGACGAGGCCGGTGAGAAAGGAGCTGATTCCGTACTGCCCCTCGAACTCGCCTTCGACGAAGCCCAGGATCAGCGCATCGACGCTTCGGTGCGGCTTGATCTTGAAGGTCTCGGCCCGGTTGAGCCGGCGCACGATCACGCCCTCGCCGCCAGCCTCGATCGCCCGTTCGAATTCGGCCGCCACGCCGGTTTCGGGAACCACGCGCGCCGCCTGTACATGGCTGCGCGCATCGCCGTCGGCGCCGACGAGCTCGCCGAGCAAGCTCAAGGTTTTCGCGAAATCGGCCTGCTGGCTGCGCAGGTCGCGCCCGTCGAGCATGACTACGTCCAGCAAGGCCAACCGGAGCTTCGCGATGTCCTCGTCGACGCCACCGAAGCTCACGCGGATGACTTCCGCGACGCCGGAGCGACGACCGCCGTCGAGCTCGTGCTTGGTTGACAGATACAGCTCGCAACGCAACAGCGCGCGCTTGACGCCGGCCGCGGTGAGCCGCGCGCCAAGCTCGTCGAGCGCCGCGAAGCCGACGCGCACGCGCCCGCCGGGCGCGGAGAACACGAACGGCTCGTGGCCAAGCTCGAAGTAGACGAAGACGCCTTCGCCATCGTACTTGTGTGCGACCAGCACCGGGTCCGCACCACCCAGCCTGGCCCCGAGCTCGGCCGGGATGAGCGCCTGGATCTTGCGCATCACCGCGTTCTCGAAATCGGTGGCGACCGCCATCAGCACGTGGTCGCTGACCGCGCTGCCGGTGGCAATGCCATAGCGGCCGCGCATGGCGAGCTTGCTGCGGTCGATCATGACGTTTCTCCTGCAGCCGCGGCGTCCGGCAGCTTCAGTTCTTGATCGGACAGCAGCAACAGCAGCTTGTAGCGGCCTTGCGCATCAACCTCGCCGTGCAGGAAGGCGCGGTACGCGCTACCGGCCTCGCGCAGCACCAGCGGGGCGACACCCTTGGCGCCAGCGCCAACCACCGCAATCTCGCCTTTCTGCGCGAGATCGCGCGCGAGATCGCGCAGGAACTCGAAGGTCAGCCCGTCGACGTGCGTGAGCTGCAGGCTCTGCTTGAAGGCGAACGCACAGAGCGTCTCGGCGACCGGGCGACGCTTGCCGACCTTGATGGGGTGCAGCTCATTGAGATTTGAACGGCGCACGAGATGCGGGCGCCGCGCCTTTTCCGCGCCATTGGCGTCGTAGACGACATCGGTGTCGGCGAAGTCGCCAATCGGCACCGGCGTGGGCGCAGCCGGATCGAACCAGGCCGGGGTCGCGTTGTCGGCATCGATCTCGCTGCCGGCGAGCTCCAGGTCGAGCTCAGGGTCGTCCCTGACGAGCGTGTCGAAATCCACCTGCGCGTTGCGGCGCACGCCGCTGACCAGGCGGCGGTTGCCGACGTCCCCGACCGGCGTCGCGTTGCGCAGGCCCAGCTTGGGCTTGTCCAGCGGCAAGCCTTGCAGCGCAACCCGCGCGCTCTTGCCGCCGTATTCGAGATGGAGAGTCAGGGCCATGGAGTGCTCTTGGGGAACCGGTGACTGGGTCAAACCCGGGCGATGAGATCAAGGGAATGGACGCAAAATGCGCAAAACCGCAAAGGACGCAAAAGTACAGCGGGGCAGCCTTTTAGCGTGCTTCAACTTTTGCGTTCATTCCATTGATCTGGCTAATGTCTTGGGCCTGGCTGCGACCCTAGACCATCGAGAAATCGAGCTCGTCGTCGTCGGCGACTTCCGCTTCGCTGTCGAAGAAGTCGTAGGCGACGGAAAGATCGACGAAGGTCGAGCGCCGCGCGACGCCGCAGAGCAGGAAGGCGCCGTCGGCGCGCACCAGCAGCAAGGCGTCCTTGGGTTGGTGCGATTTGCGGTAGTTGAATTCGGTGCGGTAGAGACCCTGGGCCAGGCCCTCGCCGTGCAGCGGGTAGACGTCGCTGACACCGAAGCCGGCGAGCTCGGTGATCGGCACCGGGGCTAAGGGCGACTCGATATCGAAGGAGCTCGGCTTCTGCTCGGCAACCTGGTCGTCGAGATAGCACTCGACCGCATCGACCGGGGTGCCCTGCGGGTCGACCTTGACGGAAGACACGCCGCTGGCGGGGATGAGCCGGCCAAAGGAGAGCAGAAGACCTCGGCTGAGCGCCTTGCCGTCCTTGTCGGCAATGCGCCGCGCGTAGCCGTAGAGCGCCTTCTTGTCGACCTTTGCGCCGATCTCGAAGCTGAGCGGCACACCGTCGTGATTGAACCTGAGCGCACGCGCCATGCGTGAGAGCTCCGTGAAGCGGGGAGGTCAGACTAGCGGAGGCGGGGGGTGGTGCAAAGACGAATAAACCGTAGGTCATGTTGACCGCGCCAGCGATCTACTTGACGGCCTTTGTCGACAGAAAGCCGTCAAGTAGACCGCTGGCGCGGTCAACATGACCTACGTGAAATCACCAACGCTCCGTCCGGCCCTCAGAACGGCACCAGCTCCACCCGCCGATTCTTCGCCCGCCCGTCCTCGTCGGCATTGCTGGCGACAGGCGCGAGATAGCTCACCCCGTTTGCGGAAAGACGCGACGCAGCAATCGCGTAGTCGCGAGTGAGCGCTGCGCTGACGGCCTGTGCGCGCGACTTGCTCAGCAGGAAATTGGTATCGAGCCCGCCCTGATTGTCGGTGTGCCCGACGACGTGCAGCTTCATCGCCGGATTCTGCGTGAGCAGTTTCCCGATTTCGTCGAGTGCGGGCTTGGACTCTGCCTTGATCACATGGCTTCCCGTGTCGAAAAGGATCCCGTAAAGCGCGATGCGCCCGGTGTTGGTGAGCGCGGTGCTCATTTCGGCAGCGCTGACACTCACCATCTTCTGCTCGCGCGCCTTGAGCTCGAGCACGTCCACGATCGCAATCACGCGGTCGTTGAAAGGCTTGCAATAGAGGGTGTCCTTGCCGATGAAGGTATGCACGAGCACGTAGGCCTTGGACGGGATCTCGAAACTGGCGAAGCGCTGGTCGGCAATGCGTACGGCCTGCGCACAGTTGCCATTGGTGAAGTTCTCGTCGGTCACGCGGCTCATCGGCCACAGCTTCATGGCCACGCTCTGGTCGCCGCCACCGCCTTCGGAATTGCGTTCGGCGTCGCCACCGCAGGCATCGGCCGAGCACTCGAAGCGCTTCTGCGCTCCCTGCGCGTTGAGCTCCTGCTCATAGCCGCGCAAGGCTTCGAGCGGGCTGCGTCCGGCCGGCAGCAGATAGACGATGCGCGTGCGCGCTCCCTCCATCGACTGCTTTTCCTTGAACTCGGACACGTAGTTGTTGCTCGAGTCGGCAGCGTCGGGAACCGTCGAGCGCGCCAGCGGTCCGGTTGGAAAGGTGTACTCGTCATAGGCCTTCTGGTCATACGCGACGATCAGGCTGCCCTCGAAACGCTTGAGCCAGGGCAGATCCTTGGACCCGGGGCGGTCGCTCTGCGGGTCGGTGGCTTCAGCCCAGGACGGGGCCGGTGGAGCCAGCAGCAGCGTTGCCAGGACAGCAATTGCGGAGAAGCGCATGGGTGACCTCGAAGGTGGTTGAGGGTTGGCCGGGACAAGGCCGGTTCGAATAGATACGTAGCCGCCAGCTCATCCATGACAGTCGCATCACACGTTGTTAAGGATTCTATTCACGCTGACCGACTTTCAGGATTGACGGCCCTCGCAAATGAGCAAACCAAATGGCGGGCGACCGATCGCTGCTACATCGGAGAAGGAACATGGCGATGGCTCAGGGAAGAAACGTATCACGTGGACGCGTAAGCGCATGATCACCGCCGCGCTCATTGGTGCCGCCATCGCGGTCGTACTGACCGTGATCGTGATGAACTTCATGGAGTCGGAAAAGCGCATCCACCAGCCGCTCGTGCACAAGTATGGCCTGGACGAGCCGCAGTTCCTGCGCGAGCTCGGCACGCTGCTCGGTCCGGCGATCATCGACGGCAATAAAGTCGTCAACTACGAGAATGGCAAGGAAATCTTTCCGGCCATGCTGGAGGGGATCAAGTCTGCGCAGAAGAGCATCACCTTCGAGACCTATATCTACTGGTCGGGTACTGTCGGCAAAAAGTTTGCTGCTGCACTGGAAGAACGCGCGAGCGCCGGCGTCAAGGTGCATGTGCTGATCGACTGGGTTGGCAGCCAGAAGATCGAGGACTCCATGCTTGAAGAGATGGAAAAAGCCGGCGTCGAAGTGCAGAAGTTCCACCCGCTGCATTGGTACAACCTCGGTCGCATGAACAATCGCACCCACCGCAAGCTGCTGATCATCGACGGCAAGGTCGGCTACACCGGCGGTGTCGGCATTGCCGACGAATGGGACGGTGACGCCGTCGATGGAAAGCATTGGCGCGACTCACACTATCGGCTCGACGGACCTGCGGTGGCGCAGATGCAGGCTGCCTTCATGGACAACTGGATCAAGACCAGCGGCACTGTGCTGCAGGGTGAGATTTATTTCCCCAAGTTGGAACCGGTCGGCACCGTCCTGGGCCAGGTATTCACCAGTTCGCCCGAGGGTGGCGGTGACAGCATGCAGTTGATGTACCTGATGTCGGTCGCGGCCGCCGAGCGCACCATCGACATCTCAGCGGCCTATTTCGTCCCCGACCAGCTCACCCGCGACGGCATCATCGCCGCGCTCAAGCGCGGGGTCAAAGTGCGGATCCTGGTGCCCGGCCCCTTCATCGATTCGCAGATCGTGCGCAAGGCCTCGCGCGCGCAGTGGGGTGAAATGTTGCAAGCCGGAGCGGCGATCTACGAGTACCAGCCGTCGATGTTTCACTGCAAGTTGCTGGTGGTCGACCAACAGCTGGTGTCAGTCGGCTCCACCAACTTCGACAACCGCTCGTTCCGGCTCAACGACGAGGCCAACCTCAACGTCTATGACAAGGCCTTCGCCGCCCATATCCTGACGGTGTTCGAGAAAGATCTGCGTCATGGCCGCCTGGTCACTTACGAAGAGTGGAAAAACCGGCCTTGGACCGACAAGTTCGTCGAAAAGGTGTCGTCGCTGTTTTCCTCGCAAATGTAAGCTCGTAAATGACGACTTGACCGCGAGCACATTGGACGCAAAACTGGCTTGCGGTTGCTCCGTGGCACCTGCGCGATGATTGTCCCGTAACGGCCGATAGACTGGCGCGACCTTTCCGGGCACGGCGCGGGGCGCCATTTGACCTACGGAAAAGCTCATGCCCGGAATCATCTCTCTCCGCGTGATCGTGCTCGAGCCGCCGGCCGGGGCATGCTTTGCCGTGCAGTGCGGCAAGGACGAGCTGATCCCGCCCATCGCGAGCACGGCCATGGAACTGCGCTTCGAGTTTGAAGTACGTGTGCAATCGGGGCCGGACGGACGGCCGAACTTTCTGGGTGGGTGCGCGCACGGACCACGCGAGGGGCGCTTCGTCTACGTCAATTCGGGCGGGCGTGCCGGGCAGGCGGCAACGCAGTGGGACCGCCGCGCGAAGATTTCGTTGATGGGAATCGAGTGGGCGCAGCTTGACGCCCTGCAGGAACAGCCGGGCAGCCTCCTCGAAGCACGCATCGGCGGCCGCGCGAAGGATGGCGGGCCGGCCTGTGCAAGCGTCCCGATCATCGGCGGCTGGCGAGTCGTCGGAGCCTCAGCTTCCACGTAGGTCATCTTGGTCCGGGCGGCGCAGCCGCATCGCGATTGATGGGTCCAAGTCGAGCCGAAGCGTCCGCGCAAGCGCAGACCCACCACAAGCGACCCATACCGCCTTACCCAAACACGACCATCGATTGCCGGCTGATCGCAGCCAGGCCGCCGTCGGGGGCATGGATCAAAGTCGACTGGCTGGTGTAGCCATCGCGCGCGGCGACAAGCTCGGCGTCGATGCGCCAGCCTTCGAGTGGCAGTGCGGCAAAGTCCTCCCGGAAGAGCTCGAGCATCCAGGTCATCGAGCTGCCGGGCGTCGGCTTCGGCAGCATCGATAGCGCGACTGGCGGTATGAAATCAGCGATCGCAATGAGGTGCGCCTCGCTCATCGGACCGGCATCAGCCAGGTCGAGCAACACCACGCCGCGGCGCGCCGGGTCGCCGGAGAACGGCAGGCTGCCGTCGATCCAGCGCGCCCGGAAATGCTGGGTGAACACGGGGGCGCCACCACCGGCGATCGGCGGCAGCTCGAGCATCCGTCCCGGGGCGACTTCGCGCATGGGCGGCAGGTGCGCGATCACTGACACGCGGGCCCGGCCAAAGACGCCGACCACCAGTGCCAGCAACTCCCCGCAAAGCTCGATCCGCGCCTCGACATGGGTGGCACTGTTGCCAACCCGAAGCACACGTGCGTACGCCGCCGCAGGACCCGGCGGGACCGGTGCGATGAACGTCACCTGCAGGGTGCGCAGCGGCAGTTCCGCGGGAACCAGCGTGCGCATGGCGAGCAATGCGAACGCCACCTGCAATCCGCCAAAGGCGCTGCGGCCCTGCAGCCAGTCTTCGGAAATATCGAAACGAGCCTCGCCAGCGGCGACAACGGCCGCGCGCAACTGCTCGCTCAGAATCATGTGGCGCCACCGGCAAAGGCCGCGCGCGCGGCCGCATCGACCGCGGCCATGGCCAGGCGGTAGGGCTTCGGGCCGTACGAAATCCGCGCGACCCCGGCAGCGGCCAGCCGTGCGTGCGCCGGCAGGCCCGGGAGCGCCATGACGTTGACCGGCAACGGTACTGCCGCGCAGATGCGCGCGATCATGGCCTCGTCGGTGAGGCCAGGGACAAAAAAGCCGCTGGCGCCCGCTTCCGCATAGGCGAGCCCACGCTCGATTGCCTGTTCGACACGTGCCTCGTCGTGATTCGGGCTTTGCAGGAAGAGATCCGTGCGCGCGTTGATGAAGGCCGGCATGCGCCGCCGCTTGCACGCGCTGCGTGCCGCACGCAGGCGCCCGGCCTGCTCGTCGATGGGATAGAGGCCGCCTTCGTTGACGACGCGATCCTCGAAGTTGATCCCGATCGCGCCGTGGTCGATGGCAGCACCCACGTTGTCCGCAATCTGGTCAGGGTGACGTGCGTAGCCACCCTCAAAGTCGAGCGTCACCGGCAGCTCGATGATGGTGACGATGCGGGCGAGATTGGCCAGCACCAGCGGCAGCGGCAGCAATTCGCCATCGCCGAATCCGTGCGCCATCGCCACCGACCAGCTGCCCGTGCCGATCGCTTTCGCACCCGCCTTGGCGATCACCCCCGCACTGCCCGCATCCCAGGCATTGAACAGCACCAGCGGCTCACCTTTGACGTGCAGCGCGGCAAAGGCCTGAGCATGTTCGATCTGGGTTGGCATGGAGGTCCTCGGGGTAAGCCTTGCTTGCGTGGGTCCGGACCTTGTCCGGACGCTGTTCAGGCAGGTGAGATTAATCGCTCTTGTGATTTCGGACCTTCCGAACGCTCTTTTCGGGCAGGTGAGAT
Organism: Rhodanobacteraceae bacterium; assembly: GCA_031425695.1. Taxonomy (GTDB): domain Bacteria; phylum Pseudomonadota; class Gammaproteobacteria; order Xanthomonadales; family SZUA-5; genus JANPJV01. Next base: position 16,271 of record JANPJV010000038.1, read on the forward strand.
CAATCGCTCTTGTGGGTTCGGACCTTGTCCGAACGCTCTTTTCAGGCAGGTGAGATTAATGGCTCTTGTGGGTTCGGACCTTGTCCGAACGCTCTTTTCAGGCAGGTGAGATTAATGGCTCTTGTGGGTTCGGACCTTGTCCGAACGCTCTTTTCTGGGATTTGCGACGCATCATTCTCGACAGTGCAAGAGCGTCCGGACAAGGTCCGGACCCACAAAGGCAAGGATCACTCGCCCGTCTGCAGACGCCACAAATTCGCATAGCTGCCCCGGCTTGCGAGGAGTTTCTCATGGGTGCCGGACTCGATGATGCGGCCAGCTTCGAGCACGTGGATGACATCTGCATGACGGATGGTGGAGAGCCGGTGCGCGACCACCAGCACGGAGCGCTCGCGCGCGGCACTGCGCAGCGAGTGCGAAATCGCCGCTTCGGTTTCGTTGTCGATGGCCGAGGTGGCCTCGTCCAGCACCAGGATCCATGGATCGCGATAGAGCGCGCGGGCGAGCGCGATGCGTTGGCGCTGGCCACCCGACAGCTCGGCGCCGCCCTCGCCGACCGGCTGCGCATAGCCGGCCGGCAGCGCGGCAATGAAGTCATGCGCCTGCGCGGCGCGGGCCATGGCCTCGACGCGCTCGGGATCAGGGGAGCTCGCACCGTAGGCAATATTCTCGGCCACGCTGGCGTCGGTCAGGAAGGGCTCCTGGGCGACGTAGGCGATGCGCGCGCGCAGCGCGTGCGGATCCAGGCTGGCGATATCGGCGCCGGCGAGCGTGATGCGCCCGCGCAGGGGATCGATGAAGCGCAACAACAATTTGAGCAGGGTGGTTTTGCCGCTGCCGGTGCTGCCAACCAGTGCCACCATCGAGCCCGGGCGCAGCACCAGCGACACACCGTTCAAAGCCGGGCGGCCGTCGTAGGCGAAATGCACATCGTCGAACTCGAGCACCGGTCGCGCGAGCGCCGGCAATGGCGCGCTCGATCGCGGCGGCAGTGGCATGTCGAGCAGATCCATCACCCGGTTCACCGACGCCATCGCGCGGTTGTAGAGATCGGTCATGTCGGCCAGGCGCGTCATCGGCCACAGCAAGCGCTGGGTCAGATAGACCAGCGCCGAATAGCTGCCGACCCCGAGCTCGCCCTGCAAGGTGAGCCAGCCGCCGTAAAGCAGCGTGCACACGAAGCCGAGCAGGATCGCGCAGCGGATCACCGGCGTGATAGCCGCAGAGAAGCGGATCGCCTCGGCATTGCGCGCACGGAAGCCTTCCGAGGCCTCGCGCAGGTGGTTGGCTTCGAATGCCTCGGCGGTGTAGGCCTGGATCGTCGCCATCCCGCGCAGGTTGTTGTTGAGCCGCGCCGACAGCGTCGCCGCGGCCTCGCGGGCATTCGCATAGCGCGGCGCCAGGCGGGTCTGGAACCAGAACGCGCCGATGACAATCAGCGGGATCGGCAGGATCGCCAGCAACGCCAGGCTCGGCGTCATGACGAAGAACACCGCGCCGATCAGGATCGAAGACACAAAAACCTGTAGCAGGTCATTGGCGCCGGTGTTGAGAAAGCGCTCGATCTGGTTGACGTCCTCGTTCATCAGCGCCATCAGCCGGCCGCTGCGCGCCCGCGCGATCGCGTCTGGCGGCAGTTTCTGCACATGCTCGTAGGCGGCCTGCCGCAGGCTGTGCTGCAGATCCTGTGCGAGCCCGCGCCAGTGGATGGCATAGAGATACTCGAACAGCGATTCGGCCAACCAGATCACTACCGTGAGCGCGGTCAGCAGCCACAGCTGGTCCATCGGCTCGACCACGCCCAATCGCGCCAGGAAGGACGCGCGCTGGTTGACCACCACGTCCACCGCGACGCCGATCAACAGCTCCGGCAGCACGTCGAAGAGCTTGTTCAACACCGAGTAGACACTCGCCCGCCAGGCACGGGCGCGGAAGGGCTCGGCGTAGGCGGCGAGGCGGCGGAGCGGGTGAGTCATGGGTGGATCTCGAGTGACGGGGTCGAGGTGCATTGCTTCACGTGGGTTCGGACCTTCTTCGAACGCTTCTTGTTGACCAGAGCAAAAGCGTCCGGACAAGGTCCGGACCCACGTAAGCAAGTGCGCTTCTTGGTGACCAGGTGTCCGGACAAGGTCCGGACGCACAAGATCAAGCGAAAGCCCGAGCCTACTCGAACAGCTTCTCCGCCTTGATCACCTCGATGCGCTCGCGCGGCAGCGCGAACGGGCGGGCGGCGATCAGCTTGTCTTCTTCGGTGAGCTCGGCCGGCTTTTCGGTGTTGTAGGTGATCGGCGAGGCGAGGTCAGTGGCGAGCGCGTCGGCGAGGCCCTGGGCATCTTTCGCCACGAACACGAACTGCGCTGCGTCAGCCTTGAAGTGCTTGCGAATGGCAGCGTTGACGCGCTCGCGGGTGAGCTTGGCGAGCTCGGCGCGAACGTAGTCGACGAAGGCCGGCGTGCCGAAATACTGCGAGTCGAGCGCATAGCCCAGGCGCGTGCGGCTGGAAGCGGTCAGGATGGCGACGAACTTGTCCAGGAAGGCCCGGGTCGCGTCGAAGTTCTCCTGGCTGATGCCGTCGCGCTGCAGGCGCTCGAGCTCGAACAGCGCCGCACGCGTCGCGAACAGGGCGTCGTTGTTGCTGCGCAGCGGCCGCAACCAGATCTGGAAGAGATCGTTCTGGCGCGCGTAGTTCGGGTTCGGCTGCATCAGGTACATGCCGTTCGGGAAGTACTCGATGTACGCGTAGTTGCCGTAGTTCATGCCGCGCTGCTCGCGGATGCGGTTGTACAGCTGGGCCGAGCTGTTGCGATGTTCGCCGAGGTAGCTGCGCGCCAGCCACAGGGCGGGCCAGTCGACGTCGCCGCGGCGCACTTCGATCGGCCAGCCGAAGGAGACCGCAACCGCGGTGTTCTCCTTTTCGATGACACGCGCATGCCGCAGGGTCTGCACCGGAGCGGCCGGGACCTTCAGCGCCGGCGGCGCCGTCGCGGCCAGGGTCCCGAGATCGCGGAGCAGGCGTGCCTTGAAGGCATCGTCGTACCCACCGCCCAGGCCGACGGTCACGTTCGCGTGCGTCAGGTGGCGCGCATAGAAATCGCGCACGTCGTCCAGCTCGAGCTTCTCGACATCGCCGGCGTGGCCCGCGTTGAGGCTGCCATACGGGTGATTCGGTCCGTAGACGAATTCGTACAGCGCTTCCTTGCCGAATTCCTCGTCGTTGTTGCTGCGCAGGTTCACGCGGATGGCGTTGACCTGGCTCTCCTTGAGGCGTGCCAGGTCCTCTGCCTTGAAACCGGGCTCGAGCAGCATCTCGCGCACCAGTGCGTACCAGGCTTCCAGATTGTCGCGATGCACAGAGGCCGAGAAGGTCAGCATGTCCTTGTCGACCTGAGCGGAAAGGCCGGCTGCCAGCGGGTACTGCGCGCGCTGCAGGTCCTCGAAGCTGCGCTTGGCCGTGCCGCCCTCGGTCAGCATCGATGCGGTCAGCTGGGCCAGGCCCTTCTTGCCGACAGGATCATGCGCAGCCCCGGTCGCGAACTGGATCATGACGTCGACCAGTGGTGCCGCGCTCTTGAGTTCGACGACATCGATACTGGATGCGGCGGCCGGCTTCAGAGCTGCCGCGGTGGCGGCGTCGAGCGATGCAAAGGTATCGGCACCGGCCAGTGTCGCTTCGGTGGAGATGGAGATGCTGGCGCGATTGCTGTCGATGAAGACCTGGTTGGCGGCCGCCTGGATATCCTGCGGGCTGACCTTGTCGAAACTCGTGTAGAGGCGGTTGAGTGTTTCCGGATCGCGGTCGTAATGGACGAAGCGCGCGAGCGTGGAGCCGATCGACGCGGCCGAATCCAGCGTCGCTGCAAAGCTGTACTTGACGCGCGACTGGGTCTCGGTGACCCGCGCGGCCGGCAGCAGCTCGCTGCGCGCCCGCACCAGCGCCGCCTGGATCGCAGTAGTTACCGCGGTCGCGTGCTTGGCATCGGTCAGGCGTGCGGCAACCAGGAACATGCCCGGATCCTTGTCGAGCGGCGGATCGACGAAGAACTGGTCCGCCCAACGCTCGCGCACCACCACCTGCTGGTAAAGCTCGGAAGTCGGTCCGAAGTAGAGCTCGGCCAGCAGCATCAACGCCGGCGTCGACGGCGTACTGTCGTTGAAGGCCGGGCCGCGCCAGGCATGCACCAGCCACGGCAGGGTCGGACCTTCCCACTTGATGTGCTCGTACTTCGGGCCCTTGAACGCTGGCTCACTCGGAATGTCGACCTTGTAGCTACCGCGTTTCCAGCTGCCGAAGTGCTGCTTGACCAGTTCCATCGTGCGCTCGGGCTCGACGTCGCCAACGATGATCACGGTCGCGTATTCCGGGCGATACCAGCGATCGAAGAAAGTCTTCGCGTAGTCCATCTGGTTCGGCATGTCTTCGATGTCGGCCAGATAACCCATGGTGGTGTGGCCATAGGGATGCACGCCGAAGCTGAGCTCGCTCAGCTTCTCGAGACCCTTCAGGATCGGGTTGGAGTAGTTCTTGAGGTACTCGCCCTTGACCGCGAGCGCCTCGGTGCGAAACTGCTCTTCGGAATAGGTCAGATTCTGGAAGCGGTCGGCCTCCACCTCGATCAACTTTTCCAGGTCCGCGCTGGTGAAGTTGGTGTAGTAATTGGTCAGGTCGTTCGACGTGTACGCATTCTGGTCGGCGCCCGCGTTCTTGATGATCGCGCCGTAGGCATCGGCCGGAAATTTCGGCGTGCCGCGGAACATCATGTGCTCGAAGAAGTGCGCGAAGCCGGACTTGCCCTTCTCGATCTCGTTGCGTGAGCCGGTCTGCATCGGGATCTGGATCGAGACCGTACCCGGCGTCGCCGCCGGCACGATCACGACCTTGAGGCCGTTATCGAGGGTCTCTCGCACATAGGGCAGGTTGAAGATCTTGTCGGCGGCGAGCGCCGGCGCGGCGGCCAGCGTCAGGCAGAGAGCAAGGAACGAGCAGGCGAGCGCGCGCACGATAAGCATTCCCGAAAGGAGAGTGGGTCGCGATTAGAGACTCTGGGAAGGTGAATGTCTCGTGCCGGAATGCTCCCTTCTCCCATGCTTTAGCGGGGAGGGATCGGGAAAGAGGGGGCTCGTTGCTCGCAAAAAAGGCGCCCTCTCCCCCGCCCCTCTCCCCAAGAGCATGGGAGAGGGGAGCACAGCACTTGCCCTCGCCCGCCCTCGCCTCCACCATCAACAGACCGCTTTCCGCACGGATCCCCCATGTCGATCTTCCATTCGCAGTACACCGCCGCCGAGCTCAATCGCGTCAACACCGGCAACCTCGGCGAAGCCCTCGGGATCGAGATCACCGAGATCGGCGAGGATTACCTGCGCGGCACGATGCCAGTCGACGCGCGTACGCGTCAGCCCTATGGCCTCCTGCATGGCGGGGCGTCGGTGGCATTGGCGGAATCGCTCGGCAGTCTCGGCGGTGGGCTCACGGTCGATCCTGAAAAATTCTCCGTGGTCGGCATCGAGATCAATGCCAATCACATCAAGGGCAAGCGCGAAGGGGTCGTCACCGGCACGGCGCGGCCACTGCATCTCGGCCGCTCGACCCAGGTGTGGGAGATCCGCATCGTCGATGAAAAAGAGGCGCTGATCTGCATTTCGCGCATCACGCTGGCGGTGGTGCCGAAGCAGCTGACGCCGCCGACGCAGCATTGAGCATTGAACGCCCATCCTTTCGCCGGCCTGACACCGGAGCGCGTGCTCGACGCAGTCGAGCACCTGGGCGTGGCCAGCGATGGCCGGCTGTTCCCGCTCAACAGTTTCGAGAATCGCGTGTACCTGGTCGGGCGCGAGGACGCGGATCCGATCGTCGCCAAGTTCTATCGGCCGGGACGCTTGAGTGATGCGCAGATCCTGGAGGAACACGCGTTCCTGGCGGAGCTTGCCGAGCATGAGCTGCCGGTAGCGGCGCCCATTGGTGATGCCGATGGGCGCACGCTCACCGAGCTGGCCATCAGTGGCGATGGGGACGAGCAAATTCGCTGCCGCGTCGCGCTCTTCCCGAAGTTGCGTGGGCGCGCCCCTGAGCTCGAATCCGAAGAGCACCTGGAATGGCTCGGACGCCTGATCGCGCGCCAGCACCAGGTTGGGTCAATGGCGCGCTTCGCGACGCGCCCTGCGCTCACCATCGAACGCCTTGGCGATGCCGCGCTCGAAGACACGCTGCGCGGCCCGCTGCTCCCGGTGGGCCTCGCGACCCGCTACGGTCGCTCCGTGCGCGAGCTCATCGACAGCATCCGCGGCGCCTTCGCCAATGCCGGCACACTGCGCCTGCTACGCGCGCATGGCGACCTGCACCCGGGCAACCTGCTGTGGAACGAGGGCGGCCCGGTGTTCGTCGACTACGACGATTGCGGCATGGCGCCGGCCATCCAGGACCTGTGGATGCTGCTTCCCGGCGACACCGAAGGCCGCAACCGCGCGCTCCGCAGTGTGCTCGAAGGCTACGAGATGTTCCGCAACTTCGATTACAAGGAAATCGCGCTGATCGAGCCGCTGCGTGGCCTGCGCCTCATCCACTACGGCGGCTGGCTCTCCTCGCGCTTCGAAGACCCCGCCTTCCCGCTCGCCTTTCCCTTCGGCGCCTCGCCACGCTTCTGGGAAGACCACCTCATCACCCTCGAACAACAGCGCGAGCGGATTGAGGACGAGGCGGGGTGAGAGCGGTGTCGGTTGTCGGTTTAGGTTTAGGTT
>JANPJV010000039.1:0-12211 GCA_031425695.1 Rhodanobacteraceae bacterium
GCGGCGCCTTGGGTGGGTCTGCGCTGTGCGCGTACTTTTTTGACTTTTTTGGTTTTTTAAAAAATGGCGTCCGCGCATCGCGCAGACCCACCAAAAGCGCCCACCCAGGGCCCCGCTCACCCAGGCGGCTTGAGCAACGCAATCACTGCTCCGGTGCCGCCATCCTGCGGCCGCGCCGAGGTGAAGCCGATCACTTCCGCGCGCTGGCGCAAGACCCGGTCGGTCATCGCCTTGAGCACGCTGCCGTCCTCGGAGCGCTGGCCCTTGCCGTGGATGATGCAGATGCAACGGCGACGTTCGCGGCGACACTCGAGCAGGAATTCGCCAAGGATCTGACGCGCCTGGTGCAGGCGCAGATGGTGCAGGTCGAGCTCGGCCTCGATCACGAACTGGCCGCGTCGCAGCTGTCGCAAGAGCTTCGGCGGGTAGCCATCCTGCAGGTGGCTCAGGACCTCGCCACTCGCAGCGCCGACGATTGACTCGTCGCCTGCCAGCAGCTCCTGCATGACCTGGCGCTCGTCGGCTTCAGACTGGCGCGCTTCCGGTTTGACCGCCGGCCGCGTCTCCCGCAGCAGGTCCGGCGTGCTTGTCAGCTCGCGCACTGCGCCAATGGCCTCGCGGAACAGGGCTCGATCGTCCAAGGTAGGCTCGACGGCTGGGATGTGTGTTCGCTTGCGCCTGCTCAATGCATTTTCCCGGTCATACGGGTGGCTTCGCTATCATGGAGGGTCATTGACTAAAGGCTACGTATGCACGTTCTGGTCAGTAACGATGATGGGGTCGAGTCGCCCGGTATCCAGATCCTCGCTGAACATCTGGCGCAATTGGGGCGGGTGACGGTCGTCGCACCCGATCGTGACCGCAGCGGGGCGAGCAATTCATTGACGCTGGACCAGCCGCTGCGCGTGACCCAGCTCGGCCCCGATCGCTACCGCGTGGCGGGCACGCCGACCGATTGCGTGCACCTGGCGTTGGGCGGGCTGCTCGACAGCGAGCCGGCCATCGTCGTCTCCGGCATCAACAATTCCGCCAATCTCGGCGACGACGTGCTCTATTCCGGCACCGTCGCCGCGGCGATGGAAGGGCGTTTTCTCGGCTTGCCGGCGATCGCGGTCTCGCTGGCCACGCACGATCGCGACCCGCGTAATTTCGCGACGGCGGCGCGGGCGGCGGTTCGCATCGTCGCGCGCCTGCTGGAGGATCCATTGCCCGCCGACACCATTCTCAACGTCAACGTGCCGGATCGGCCGTGGGACGAAGTGCTCGGCTTCGAGGTCACCCGGCTTGGCCATCGCCACCGTTCCGAGGCCTGTATCCGTCAGCAGGATCCGCGTGGCCGCACCATCTACTGGATCGGCCCCCCCGGCGACGAGCAAGATGCAGGGCCGGGAACAGACTTCCACGCGGTGCGCATGGGCTATATCTCGATCACGCCGATCACCGTCGACCTGACCCGTTACACGGCCCTGGAAAAGGTCGCGAGCTGGGTCACCACCCTGCAGATGGGCGTCGCGGTGCCCCACGAAGCATGAGCCGGTTTTCCACACCGACACCCGTGGAGGCCCAAGGCACCGGGATGACCTCGCAGCGTGCGCGCGATCGCCTGACCGAGCGCATGAAGGCGTCGGGTATCAGCGATCGGCGCGTGCTCGAGGTGATCCGCACGGTCCCGCGCCACCTGTTCGTCGACGAGGCGCTCGCCAGCCGGGCCTACGAGGACACCGCCTTGCCGATCGGCCTTGGCCAGACCATCTCGCAACCCTACGTGGTGGCGCTGATGACCCAGGCCTTGTTGCGCGACGGTGTCCCCAAGCGCGTGCTCGAGATCGGCACCGGCTCGGGCTACCAGGCCGCCGTGCTCGCCCAGGTGATCCCCGAGGTGCACACGGTCGAGCGCATCGAGGAGCTGCTGCGCCAGGCGCGCAAACGTTTTCGTCAGCTCGGATACAAGAACATCCGCTCCAGGCATGACGACGGCAATATCGGCTGGCGTGAGTACGCGCCCTTCGATGCCGTCATTGCCACAGCGGCACGTGAATCACTCGACGCCGCACTGCTCGATCAGGTCGGTCCCGGCGGTATTGTGGTGGCGCCGCTCGGGCCGCCCGGGCAACAGAATCTGATCCGCATGGTCAAAGGAAATGATGGATGGGTACGCGAGGACCTGGGCACCGTGAGCTTCGTACCGCTGGTGCGGGGCGTGTCGTGAACCGCCACGTGGGTCCGGACCTTGTCCGGACGCACTCGCGCCTGCCGTTCGCCGCAGTCCTGTGCGCCGCCCTGGCGCTGGCCGGCTGCCAACAATCGGTGATGGTGCGCCCGGTCAAGGGCGTCAGTGACGCGCCGCCGCAGTCGCGACCCACGCGATCCTACGCGGGGCGGGTGCATACGGTGCAGAGCGGCGACACGCTCTACAAGATCTCGCTCCAATATGGCGTGGACTACCGCGACATCGCCAAGTGGAATGCGATCGATGCGCCCTACACGATTTATCCGCGCCAGTCGCTGCGGCTGGATGCCGAAGACAGGGTCGCGAGCGAACCACCTCCGCGCGAGCCCCGGCGTCCGCGCGCGGCGTCCCCGACGTCCCCGGCGCCGCCCGAAACCACTCGCAACAGCGACGGCGTGACCATGACCGCCTTGCCCGACGACCTGCCGAGCGCGGCGCCTGCCACGGTCGCCAGTGCGACGCCAAAGAGCGTGCCGCCGACAGCGGTGCTGTCGGAAGAGCCGGAGCCGATGACGCGCATGCCGGTGACGACCACGGCGACGCCCGGCGCCGCGATCGACACGGGTCCGCCTCCAGCGACCTCGTCCATCGTGGCCGACCCCTCGATGCAGCATCGCGCCAGCACCGGCAGTGAAGATGGGGCGGTGCTTGCTGAAGCGCCGAGCCTGCCACCACCGCCGGTCGCGCCAATGGCGCAGCGCCCGGCGATTGCGCCAATCGTGCCGCCGGCAGCGGTCGGCACGCCTTCGCCGACGATTGCCGCGGTCAAGCCAACCGCCGCCTCCGCTGACATCGAGAGTGCCAGGGCGAGCGCCTCCGGCTGGATCTGGCCGACCCCGGGGCGCGTGGTGGTGACATATGCCGGTGGCGATCCCACCCGGCAGGGAATCGACATCGCCGGCACCCTTGGCCAGCCCGTGCGCGTCGCCCGCGACGGTGAAGTCGTCTACAGCGGCGCGGGGCTGATCGGTTACGGCGAATTGATCATCGTCAAGCACTCACCTGAGTTGCTCTCCGCCTACGGCCACAACCGCGTGCGCCTGGTCAAGGAAGGCGAGAAGTTGAAAGCCGGCCAGAAAATCGCCGAAATGGGCAAGAACGCTGCCAATCGCGTGCTCCTCCACTTCGAAGTACGCAAGGGCGGCAAGCCGATCGATCCGTTGCCGTTGTTGCCGGCGCAGTGAAGCGGTTTCGGATGTTGGTGTTGTTTTGGTAAAAGCCAGAAAAGCTCCCCTCTCACATGCTTCTTGGGAGAGGGGAGCACTCTGCTGCTGGTGATCCACGCCAACACCAACAACCAACCAACAGTGCTTTTACTCCGGCTTCGGAACTGAAGTCTCGAGCGCACCCACCTCGACGCGGCCGCGCTGGTAGTTGCGCCACAGGTCGTCCTGCCACTTGAAGTATTGCTCGGGCTGCCAGTACTCGTCCTTGTAGTACTCGTTGGCGTCCATGCTGATCCAGCCGCCGGCGCCCGGGACCATGATGGTGAGCGATCCCTTGAAGCCGGTGCGGCTGCCAGTGGCCAGGCGGCGACCCTTGTTGATCTTCTTCTCGAGGCGCGGCTTGGCGACCTCGTCACCATATTCGGCGTAGATTTCTTTGCCGACCTTGAGGGCGCGCTCGCGCTCGCGCGGGTCGAGCTCGCGCCAGTAATACTCGCGCAGCGTCAAGAAGTCCTTGTAGCCGCGCTCGGCAGCGAGGTCCATCCAGGCATAGGCCAGCGCCTTGTCGGCGGCGGTGCCTTCGCCCTTCCAGTACATCTCCGCGACCATTCCCTGCGCGCCCTTGTCGGCGTACTTGGCGGAACGCTTGAACGCCACCAACGCCAACCCAAGCTCGCCGTCCTCGTAACGTCCGAGCCCCTCCTTGCGCCAGCGCAGATCCGGGTGATACGCGAGAAAGCCATCGGTATTGGCGGCAACATGGCCCGGGTCGGAAATGTGCGGCGCGCCGTACGCCCAAGGGGCCAGGCCGGCGGCCATCAGGAACACGCTTCCCAGCAATAGTCGTTTCATGGTTTCTACTCGTTCAATTGGGTCATTGGCAGCTTGTGTCTGCCTGGAGACAACCTACGACCCGCGTTCCGTTCAGTCATGTGCTGAAAGGTGTCCGGGCCATTGGTCATATGCATGACGCAGCGAAGCGCGGAAAAGTTGCACAAGTACTTTCATCTTGCAGAGATTCCTACGTCCGGCCCGCACCGACATCGCCGCGAAGCGCCGCGACGACGGCCCTCTCAAAAGCACTCGGATCGGCGTGGCGCCATCGATCAAGCTCCTCGCTGGCCCAGCGATGGCGGATGCTGCCGTCGACCAGCAGTGCCGCATCGGTGAGCAGGGTGGCAGCGATCTCGAGGCCATGGGTGGCCAGGATCACGCCGCATTCCTCGCGCGCGCAGCGCTCCACCAGCTCGAGCTTGAGCTCATGGCTCGAGATCGGGTCGAGTCCGTTCATGACCTCGTCGAGGATCAGCAGTGGCGGTCGCCCGATCAGGCCGACCAGGATGGCGAGCTTCTGGCGCGTGCCCAGGGAATAGAACTCGACGCGCCGATCGATCCAAGGCAATGCGCCGAGCCGTTCGGCGAGGGCGATGCTGTCGGCCGGGATGTCACCCAGCCCGCGCGCAGCGGCAGCGACCGACAGGCACTGGCGACCCGTGAGCGCGCCGGGCAGGGCGCCCGGATCTGGCGCAAAGCCGAGTTGGCGGCGCGCGCGCAACGGGTCCACGTGCATGTCGACGCCATCGATCAACACGCGGCCCTGCGTCGCCGGCAGCAGCCCGGTCAGCGTGCGGATCAGGCTGGTCTTGCCGGATCCGTTCGGGCCAATCAAGCCGAGCAGCTGACCGCGCTCGAGGGTGAGATCGACGCCCCGCAGCACGGGCAGTGTGCCCAGGGTGAGCTGCAGCGCTTCGACCAGCAGCAACGGCGATGTGCTCATCGCAGCCCCTCGCCGCGGCGCCACGCGTGCCAGAGGCAGCCGGCCGCGAGCAGCGGCAATGCCAGCGGCAGCACCTGCAGGCTGCCGATCAGCGCGAGGTAGTGCAGGGCGAGCAGCAGCATGAACCCGCGCGGGGAGCCGCGGGTGGCGTAGCTGCAGAGCAGCGCGTGCGCCATCAGCCACAGATGGGCGCCCGCGACCACCAGCGTGAACCAGGCCGGCGCGCCCATCGCCAGCACGCATGCGCTCGCGATCACCGTGAGCGGTAGTGTCCGCCTTACCAGGCGCGGCAGGTAGGCAGCGAGCAGTCGTCTCGGCGGCAGTGGCTGTGCTGCCAGCCAGCGCTGGTCGATCGCATAACGCTCGCGCCAATGGCGAATCAGGTCGAAGCTCAAGCCGAGCACGCCGAACAGCAGCACCATGACCGCCACCGCGGCCAGCGGTATCCCCACCGGCAACAGCATCAGCACGAAGGCAACCCAGCGCGCGCTGCGCGAGAGCCGCGCGAGGCCCGGCTCGATGGCCGCGCCGAGGAGTGCCAGGCCAGCGGTGCCGGGACGAATGGCGACCGCTGCCGCCAGTGCGCGCTGCGTGTCGCTCGGCGCCGCGTCGGCCCCAACGACCCAGGCACTGCGCAGGTTGAGCAGTAACCCGGCCGCAATGCCCGCAAGAATGAGCAGCACCACTGCGGTCACGCCGAAGCCAGCACGCACGATGCCCCAGGCGCTCAGCGCGAGCACGCCGGCACTGACGAGTGCCAGCTGGCCGAGGACCTTCTGCCGGCGGAAGCGAGCACGCAGCTCGGGCTGGATCGGCATGGCTGCGAGCCAGTCGGCCGCCTGCATCCGCGCCAGCTGCAGCGCGCGTCGGCGGCCAGTGAATGCGATTCCGATCGCCAACAGCAAGGCCAGCACCAGCGCCACCCGCATGCGCGCCCACGGTGCCGACGGCGCAAAGATCCGCGCCCAAACCGGGTCGAGAACGACCAGCAACAACCCCAGGAAGACGATGGCAACCGCGACCAGGAACAGCGATTGCGCGGCATCCGCGCGCCATTCCGTCCAGCGGTTGTGCAGCGAATAGCGCTGCTGCAGCAGGTCCGCGGTCATTCGGAAAGATCAGGTCAGGAAGCGGGCTCTGAGTCGGGTGCGCGCGACAAAGTTCCGGGCGCGACTCGGCTTTCGTAGCCCGGGTAAGCGCAGCGCACCCGGGGGGAAGTGCGCGTCCGGCCCGCCGCACAGCCGCGGCATTCGCCGCCCCCGGATGCGCCTTTGGCTTACCCGGGCTACGAAGACCGCTCCGGCCTCCCTCACGCCGCGTGCGCGAGCACGAACCTCAGCGGCTCCGGGTGGTGATAGGCGAAGCCCTGCACGGCGTTGACGCCGAGCTCCTGCAGTTGCCGGCCAAGGCGGGTGTTTTCAACCGATTCGGCGACGGTCTGCTTGCCGAGCACGCGGGCAATCTCGATGATCGACTTGACGATGGCGAGCGACAGCTCGCTGGTCTCCAGGTCGAGCACGAAGCTGCCGTCGATCTTGAAGACGTCGACATCGAGCTCGCGCAGATAAGCGAACGAACAGAAACCGGTGCCGAAATCATCGAGCGCGAAGCGCAGGCCGATCGCCTTGAAGTTGGCGATGAACTGGCTGGCATTGCCGAGGTCGCGAACGGCGCTGGTTTCGGTAATCTCGAAGCAGATCTGGCGCGGATCGACGCTGCTCGTTTTCAGCCGCTTGATCACGAACTGGGCGAAATCCTCGTCCGCCAGCGAGGCGGCGGAGAGATTGATGTTGAGATGCACGCCCTTGGCGCGCGGGTCGGATTCGAGCCAGCGCAGGCTGCGTTCGAACACATGCCGATCGATGCGGCTGGTGAGCTGGAAGCGCTCGGCCGCCGGAATGAAGCGTCCCGGCAGCAGCACCTCGCCACTGTCGTCGCGCAAGCGGAGCAGGACTTCGTACGCCTCGCGCGCGTTCGGATCGAAAGACAGGATGCGCTGCCCGTAAAGCTCGAAGCGGTCGTTGTCCAGCGCCGCGTTGATGCGCACCACCCAGCCCATTGCGGCGGTGCGCTCGTGCACGGCCTGGCTCTCGGAGCTCAGCAACTGGACCCGGTTGCCGCCGAGCTCCTTGGCCGTGTAGCAGGCGGTATCGGCCTGGGCCAACAACTCGGCGCTCAGTGCCTTGCGCGGCGGAAAGGGGACCAGACCGATGCTGGCGGTCAACGCGAACACGCGTTCGCCCCAGGCAAAACGATACTCGCCGATGCTGTTGCGCATCTCGCGCGCCTCGGCCTCGAGCCGCGGCAACTCGGCGTCCGGCCAGATGACACCGAACTCGTCCGCGCCGAGGTGCGCGAGCACCACGTCGGCGGGCAGGATCGCGCGCAACACGCTGGCGAGCTGGCGGATGGCCTCGTCGCCGGCGGCGTGGCTGGCCGTGTCGTTGACGATCTTGAACTCGTCCAAGTCGACATAGGCAAGGCCGCCGCCACGCGCAATCTCGGGACGCGTCGCGAGCGTGTCGATCAGCGCTTCTTCGAAGCTGGTGCGGTTCGGCAGACCGGTCAGGCGATCAGTGCGGGCACGATGCAGCATCTCGAAAGCGGCCGCCCGCACGCGGAAATTCGCGGCAGCCACCAGCTGCGGCACAATCGCCATCACGCTCAAGAGCGCCAGCAGGATGATCGATTCGAGCAAGCCTTGCGGCGCGCTGAAACCGCCGACGCCGAGCCCTATCATGGTCACGACGATGAAGGCGAACAGCATGGTCGCGCCGGCGGTGAAAATCGGCTCGAAACGCAGCGCGCTCCAGAGCAGGAAGGTCAACGGAATGAAGCTCAATCCCAGCGCGTAGGCCGGGCTCATGGTGCTCGCCTTGGCGACCAGCCAGATGCCGATGATGGATGCCGCTGACCAGATGCCCATCTCGAGCCGGCTGGCAAAGTCGAGTGGCAACTCGGTGCGGCTGCCGCGCGCGAGCGAGCGCAGCACCATCAGCATGAATGGGGTCACCACGACGATGCCGAAGAGGTCGCCGGCGAACCACTTGCCCATCGCCGCGACGAAATGGTCGGGTGGGAGCATGTCGGCGTAAACCAGGCCGATGGTGCCGATCAAGGCGCCGAGGGCGGCACTCAGGGCACCGCCGATCAGCATCAGGAAGCCCGACTGCACCCGCAGCGTCACCAGCTGCTCGCCACCGAAGCGGCGAACCAGCCCGGCCGCGACGACGGTCGCAACCGTATTGCTCATGAGCGAGAACGGGACGAAAGCCCACGGCGCGGGCGAGATCACCAGATGGGTGAGCAGGATGCTGATGGGAATCACCGGCCACCAGCGTACGCCGTGGAAAAGCAGCACCGCATAAGCCACGCCGGCCGAAGGCCAGATCAGCGTCACGTCCGTCGGCAGGTCCACGAACACGATCGCAAACTCCGCCGCGATGACATACAGCGCGACGTAAACGGCGAACCGCAGAATGCTGGCGCGATCGGTGGGCATTGGGATGAGTGTAGCTGACGCAGGTCACGTTGCGCCCGCGTTCCGTCACGCATTTCTTACGTGGGTCCGGACCTTGTCCGGACGCTTTTTGCTGGATTGGGAAAAAGCGTTCGAACAAGGTTCGAACCCACGCAATCAAGAGCACTACCCCGGCTGAAAAATGACTTCCGTGGGATGACCGGCGCTCGCCTTCGGGCGTAGCTTCGCCGGGTTAAGTCTCGTTCCCCGGCCGGAGTCTTCCCATGCGTCCACATACCTTGCTCGCGGCGGCGCTCATCGCGCTCAGCCCCGCGGTTCATGCGCTCAGCGTCGATGAGCTTGTCGAAAAAAACATCGAGGCGCGCGGCGGAATCGATGCCTTGCGGGCGATCAAGTCGGTGAAGTCGACCGGGACGATGAATTTTTCAGGCGGCGACTTCTCAGTGGAGCTCGCGACGGTCTCGCTCAACGAGCGGACCGGCAAATTGCGCACCGAGGCCAGCCTGCAGGGGCTCACCCAGGTGCAGGCCTATGATGGCAAGGAAGCCTGGTCGATCAATCCCTTCCAGGGCCGCCGGGATGCCGAGCGCATGAGCGCCGAAGACGCCAAGGGCATGGAAACCGGCGCCGATTTCGACGGTCCGCTGGTCGACTGGAAACAGAAGGGCCATCAGGTCAGCTATCTCGGCCTCGAGGACGTCGACGGCACCGAGGCGCATAAGCTCAAGGTGCTGCTCAAGAACGGCGACGTGCAGTACCGCTGGCTGGACCCGGATTACTTCCTCGAGATTCGCGTAAGCGACCAGGTCAAGCGGCGCGGCGTCGAAAGCGAGACGGAAACCGATCTTGGCAACTACGAGAAGGTCAATGGCGTGTTCATGCCCTTCGCGATGGAGTCGGGCCCGAAAGGTGGCCCCAAGGGCCAGAAGATCCAGATCAAGACTGCCGAGGTGAACGTCGATCTCGACGACAGCCTGTTCGTCTTCCCGCAGCCAGCCAAGTAAGCGAGAGAGCCCCATGACCACAAGTTCCTTGCGCCCGAGCGCAACGCTTCCGATGCGCCTCGCCGCGCTCGTTCTCGCCATTGGTTCCAGCCCGGCCGTCGCCCAGGCCCCGGCCACCGCGCCGCGTTTCGACTCCGGCACCATTTCCGGCCTCGGCGCGCGCAACATCGGTTCGGCCACCATGAGCGGCCGCATTTCGGCCCTTGCCGCGCATGTTGAAAACGGCAAGACCACGATCTACGTCGGCGCCGCCAGTGGCGGTGTCTGGAAGTCGATCGATGGCGGTACCAGCTTCAAGCCCCTGTTCGACAAGCAGCCGGTCCAGTCGATCGGCGCAATCACGCTCGATCCGAAGAACCCGCGCAACATCTGGGTCGGAACTGGCGAAAGCTGGACGCGCAACTCGGTTTCGATCGGCAACGGCGTCTATCGTTCGACCGATGGCGGCGAGAGCTGGAGCTATCTTGGCCTCCCCGAGTCCGAGCGCATCGTCAAGATCCTGGTCCACCCGACCAATGGCGAGACCGCCTACGTCTGCGCGCCGGGCAAGCTCTGGAGCGATTCGACGGACCGCGGGCTCTACAAGACCACCGACGGTGGGAAGAGTTGGAAGCACATCCTACCGGGCGTGAACTTGTCGACCGGCTGCTCTGGCCTGACCATGGACCCGAGCAATCCCGAGCGCCTGATGGTGGGCACCTGGGACTTTCGTCGCAAGGGCTGGACCTTCCGGTCTGGCGGCGACGGCCCGGACGCGCCGAGCGGTTCCGGCCTCTATGTGACGACCAACGGCGGCGCCAGCTTTACCGAGCTGAAGGCCGCCGACTTTCCGGGTCTGCCGGCCAAGCCGTGGGGCCGCGTCGAAGTCGAGATCGCGCCGTCGGATCCGAAGATCGTCTACGCCTTCATCGAGGGCGTCGACAGCGCGCTCTATCGATCCGACGATGGCGGCAAGAGCTGGGAGCAGCGCGACAAGAGCCAGATGATGGTCTGGCGTCCGTTCTACTTCGCCAACCTGGTCATCGATCCCACCAATCCCGAGCGCTTGTTCAAGATGAACTTGCGGCTGATCGTCAGCGAGGACGGCGGCAAGAGCTTCTCGAACGCCGCCGGTGCCACGCACGCCGATTCGCACGACCTGTGGATGAACCCGGCCAACCCGCAGCAGAGCATCCTCGGCGACGACGGCGGCATCTGGTACAGCCACGATGGCGGCGGCCGCTGGATCAAGGGCGAGAACCTGCCAATCAGCCAGTTCTACCACGTGGCGGTCGACAGCCGTGACCCGTACCAGGTCTACGGCGGCCTGCAGGACAACTCGTCGTGGGTGGCCGATTCCTCCTATCCGGGCGGCGTCACCAACAGCCGCTGGGAGAACCTCTTCGGCGGCGATGGCTTCTGGGTGATTCCGGACAGTTCCGATCCGAATGCGGCCTACGTCGAATACCAGGGCGGCAACATCGCCCGCGTCGACCGCACCACCAAGCAGGCGCGCGACATCCAGCCGAAGGCCAACCAGGGCGAGAAGCTGCGCTTCAACTGGAACGCGCCGATCCACCAGAGCGCGACCCGCGCCGGCGAGATCTATATCGGCGCGCAGTTCCTGTTCCGCACCCGTGACCAGGGCCAGAGCTGGGACCGCATTTCGCCGGACCTGACCACCAATGATCCGGAAAAGCTCAAGCAGGAACTGTCGGGCGGCATCACCGTCGACAACTCATCGGCCGAGATGCACGGCACCATCTACTCGATCAGCGAATCGCCGAAGAACGGCAATGTGATCTGGGTCGGCACCGACGACGGCAATCTCCAGGTCTCGCGCGATTCCGGGACGAGCTGGACCAACACCACGCCCAACCTCAAAGACGTGCCTGCGGGGTCGTGGGTGTCGTGGGTGGAAGCCAGCCGCTTCGACGAAGCCACGGCGTATGCGGCGATCGATCGCCACAGTTTCGGCGACATGCAGGCGCATGTGTTCAAGACCACCGATTTTGGTCGCAGCTGGAAGCGCATTGCCGCGGCCGGGCAGGGCATCCGTGGCTATGCGCACGTGATCCGCGAGGACAGCGTCGATCCCCGCCTGCTCTTTCTCGGCACCGAATTCGGCTTGTGGATCAGCATCGATAGCGGCGCCAACTGGGCCGAGTTCAAGGGTGACAATTTCCCGAGCGTGGCCGTGCGCGACATCGCCATCCAGAATCGCGACAACGACCTGGTGCTGGCGACTCATGGGCGCGGCATCTGGATCATCGACGACATTTCGCCGTTGCGCAGCTTCGATCAGTCCGCGCTTACCGCGGAGGCGAAATTCCTGAGCAGCCGCCCGACCCAGCAGCGCATCAGCGGCGTCGGTGGCTGGTCGGATGGTGATGGGAAATTCGTCGGCCAGAACGCGCCCGGCGGCGCGGTGATCACCTACTACCAGCGCACCCGTCACCTGTTCGGCGACCTCAAGCTGGAAATCTTGAATGACAAGGGCGAGGTGATCGACAACATCCCGGCCTCCAAGCGCCGCGGCATCAATCGCGTCAGCTGGTCGATGCGGGTCAAGCC
>JANPJV010000040.1:0-2769 GCA_031425695.1 Rhodanobacteraceae bacterium
GCGTTCCTCCGGGCCATTTGCCGCGGTCGAGGACGCGGTCGCCGCGATCCGCCGCGGCGAGATGGTGATCGTGGTCGACGATGAGGATCGCGAGAACGAAGGCGACCTGACCATGGCGGCCGAGAAGGTGACGCCAGAGGCGATCAACTTCATGGCCAAGCACGGCCGCGGCCTGATCTGCATGCCGATGACCGGCGAGCGGCTCGACAAGCTCGACATTCCGCTGATGGTCGAGAAGAACTCAACCCGATTCGAGACCGCATTCTGCGTGGCGATCGAGGCCAAGCGCGGGACCAGCACGGGCATTTCGGCGGCGGATCGCGCGGCGACGATTCGCGCCGCCATCCATCCCAAGACCAAGCCGGCCGATCTGGCGCGCCCGGGCCACATCTTCCCGCTGCGAGCACGTGACGGCGGCGTCCTGGTTCGCACGGGGCAGACAGAAGCCGCGGTCGATCTCGCGCGCATCGCGGGCCTCGCGCCAGCCGGCGTCATCTGCGAGATCATGAACGACGACGGCACGATGGCGCGGGTGCCGGCGCTGACCAGGTTCGCGAAGAAGCACAAGCTGCTGATGATCACGATCGCGGAACTGATCCGCTATCGCATGCAGACCGAGGGCCTGGTGACGAAAGTTGCCGAGGCGGACCTGCCGACCGAACACGGGCCGTTCCGCATCCATGGTTACGAGAGTCTGATCGACCGGGAAACGCACCTCGCACTGGTGTGCGGTGAGCTTGGCGAGGGGGAGGACGTGCTGGTGCGCGTGCACTCCAAGTGCCTGACCGGCGATGTGTTTCACTCCGCGCGCTGTGACTGCGGCGAGCAGCTCGAGGCGGCACTGAAGCAGATTGCGCGTGCCGGCCGCGGTGTCCTGCTCTACCTGAATCAAGAGGGGCGGGGCATCGGCCTTGCCAACAAGCTGCGCGCGTATGCGCTGCAGGACCAGGGGCTCGACACCGTCGAGGCCAATGAGCGGCTTGGTTTCAAGGCGGACCAGCGCGATTACGGAATCGGCGCGCAGATCCTGCGCCACCTCGGCATCCGCTCGATGCGCCTCCTGACGAATAACCCTCGTAAATTCGTTGGGTTACAGGGATACGGGCTTTCGATCTCTGACACCTTACCCTTGGAAATCGACGCCACCATTCACACGCGCAAGTATCTGAAAGTGAAGAAAGAGAAGCTCGGACACCGGCTCAAGTCGGTTTGACCGGTTCTCAGAAACTCCTGTAAGATAAGGGTTTGCGCGGCGGAGGTAGGACCTCGCCGTACCATGTAACGACCCTAAATGTTCGACGCGCTTAGCAATCGCCTCCAGGACGTCTTCCAGTCACTTAAGGGAGAAACTCGACTCACAGAGGCCACGGTTGAGAGGGTGCTTGGCGAGATCCGCCTGGCGTTGCTGGAAGCCGACGTCAATTTCAAGGTCGTCAAGGCATTCGTCGATCGCGTGCGCGACCGCGCGATGGATCGCGAGGTCCAGAAAGGTCTGAACCCGTCGCAGCAGGTCATCAAGATTGTCCGGGATGAACTGCTGGCGCTGTTCGGCGACGCCAAGGGCGGGCTCCAGGAAACTTCGGCCCGGCCGCGCGTGATCTTGATGCTCGGTCTGCAGGGCTCCGGCAAGACCACGACGACCGGCAAGCTCGCGAAGTGGCTGGCGAAACAAGGACGCCATCCGATCGTCGTTTCGACGGACGTTCGGCGCCCGGCCGCCATCCAGCAACTGGCGATCGTCGCGCAGCAGGCCGGCGTGCGAGTGCACGATCCGGCCGGCCAGATGGATCCGGTGGCCCGTGCCAAGGGCGCGCTCGCCGAGGCCAGGGCGGTCGGCAGCGACGTCGTCATCGTCGACACTGCGGGCCGGCTGCACATCGACGACGAGCTCATGAAAGAGCTGGTCGCGATCAAGGAAGTTTCGGAACCATCGGACCTGCTTTACGTCGCTGACGCAATGACCGGGCAAGACGCGATCAAGAGCGCGGGCGAGTTCAACGCGCAAGTCGGCGTCACCGGCGTTGTGCTGACGAAGATCGACGGCGATGCGCGCGGCGGCGCGGCGCTGTCTGTGGTGTCGGTCGTAGGAGTGCCGATCGCATTCGTCGGCAGCGGCGAAAAGCTCGAGGACCTCGAGCCGTTTCACGCCGATCGGTTCGTGTCGCGCATGCTCGGCATGGGCGACGTGCTGTCGTTGATCGAAAAGGCCGAAGAGGTCATCGACCAGGGCGACGCGGAGAAGCTCGAAGCGAAGATCCGCAAGGGTGGATTCACGCTGGAAGATTTCCGGGATCAGCTGCGGATGCTCAAGCGCATGGGGCCGCTCGACAAGATCATGGGGATGTTGCCCGGCATGGGCGGCATGAAAGAACTCGCCGGCCAGAAGCCGGACGAGAAGCAGCTCGGGCGCATCGAAGCGATCATCAATTCGATGACGCCCGACGAACGCAAGCACGCCGACCTCCTCGATGGGAGCCGGCGCAAGCGCGTGGCGAAGGGCAGCGGCACCGCGGTGGAAGACGTCAACCGGTTGCTGAAGCAGTTCGTCGAGATGCAGCGGATGCTGAAGATGGTGGGCCAGATGACGGGCGAGCCCATTGCCGCGGCGCCGAAGAAGAAGAAGAAAAGCGTGTTCGGTTCGTTCAGGTAGAGTACGGCTTCAGCCGGACCCTGCGTCGTTAATAGCAAGTAAGCGCGGCCACGTTGCGCCGCAAAGTGAGTTCCAGATGTTGTCGATTCGTCTCCGCCGTACCGGTTCCAAGAAGCGTC
>JANPJV010000041.1:0-6000 GCA_031425695.1 Rhodanobacteraceae bacterium
TGTCGTTTTGGTTTTCGGTTACCGTAAAATGCCCCCGCTCTTACCTAAACCTAAACCGACACCGCTTACCGACACCGCTTACCGACACCGAACACCGACCCCGCTTACCGACCCCGCTTACCGACACCGCTTACCGACACCGCTTACCGACACCGCTTACCGACACCGACACCGAAAACCGACACCGCTATTCCCGTCACAGCGCACTCCGCGGGGGCACCACGCTGTTGCCGAGGACCAGGCCGGCGACCAGGGCGGCGATCAGGGTGAGGACGGAGAAGGCGGTGTCGAGGCCGAGGAAGACGTCTTTCTCGAAGACGAACGAGAGGCTGCGGAAGCCGACCGAGCCGGGCACGAGGAGGATCAGGCCGGGCAGGCGGAAGGTGGCGCCGGGGCGGTTGGCCCAGCGCGAATAGACGTTGCTGAGCACGCTGACGATGAAGCTGGCGATGAAGATGCCGAGCTCCGGTCCGAGCGCCGGCGTGGCCAGGCTGGTGCTGACATAGCTGATGGTCGCCGCCAGGAACACCACCCAGGAATCCCGAATGCGGGCCCGGAACAGCAGCGCGAATGCCGCCGCAGCGATGGCCAGCGAGAGCGCTTCCAACCACATCGGCAAGGGCTGCGAAAGCGCCAGCATCGGCTCCCACCCCAGCTCGGTCGCGACGCGCGTTCCCACCAGCGCACCAAAGGCGAGCTTGAGCAGCACCGCGATCGCGCCAGCAAAACGCGCCGTACCGGAGACCAGGTGATTGGTCGCGATCTCGGCTGCGGCGATGGTCAGCGTCAGTCCGGGCAGCAGCACGATCAGTCCCGCCGTCAGCACCAGGCGCGGCGAGATCGGCACCAGCGAATGTGCGATCCAGGCGGTGCCCAGCGCGACCAGGAACGCGGCCGCGGCGTCGAAGCTCGCACCCAATCGGGTGCGGCCGACGCTCAGCTGCGCGAGCACGCCAACGCCGAGCCCCAGCACCCCGGCCGAAATCATTTCGGCGAAATTGCCTTTCAGCAATCCGGCGATGCCGGCAGAGGCAAAGAGGAAGCCAAAGACAGTCTCGAGCCACTGCCGGCGCACTGAATCGGGCCGCGTCGCGCGCACCAGCTCGGCCATGCCGTCGGCCGGCTTGAGCTCGCCGCTGACCACGCGCTCGGCAATGTCGTCGAGCCGCCAGAGCCGGCGCAGATGGATCTCACCCGGTTCGAGGCGCACCACGCGCGTCAAGCCGGTCGCATCGTCCTGCGGCTCGAGCGGGCGCAAGGTGGCGATGATGGCCGTCGGGCTCGACCAGATATGGGTGTCGAGCAAGAGCTTGCGGCTCACCGTCATGATCGCGATTTCCAGGCGCGGCGCAGTGGCGCCACCCTGGTGCAGGCGGCGCGCGAGCTCGATCACAAATTCGCAGCGGTCGTTGAAATCGTTCATCGGGCAAGCATCAACGGTGGCAGCGCGCCATTCTGCGCGCGCGGATTTCGAGTCTGCGCTTCACCCGTGGAGTGAGCAGACATGCAGTATTCAGGTCGCAGGCGAGCCGCGAGGTTTACAAGGGAGAGTAGCCCGGGTAAGCGCAGCGCACCCGGGATGGCCCGCGAGACTGTCCCCCGGGTGCGCCTTCGGCTTACCCGGGCTACAAGAGCAATGCGATCGAGCCCTACCTCCAAGGATCCCTGACGCATGCAGATCGGCATCGGCGAGCTCTTTTCAATTGGCGCGGCGGCAAGCTGGGGCCTGGCCGTGGTCATGTACATGCGACTCGGCGAGAGCGTGCCGCCGGTCGCCTTGAGCCTGCTCAAGAACCTGATCGTGGTCAGCGTGATGGTGCCGACCGTGCTGATCGTCCACGGGCTAGAGCTCCCGGACTTCGAGTGGTGGACCCTGGGGCTCACGGTGCTGTCCGGGGTGCTCGGCATTGCGGTCGCCGACACGATGTTTTTCCGTGCGCTCAATGTGCTCGGTGCCGGGCGCACAGGAATCATCGGCAACCTCTTCAGCCCGTTCGTCATCGTGCTCTCGATGTTGTTCCTCGGCGAGCGGCTGACGCTGATGCAGTCTCTTGGCTTCCTGCTGGTGATGATCGGCGTGGTGCTGGTCAACCAGCGCCAGGCTGCAGAAGTGCTTTCGCCGGCGGCGCTCAAGCGTGGGCTCGCCTACGGGATCGGCGCGATCTTCTTGAGTGCGGCCGGCATCGTCATGGCCAAGCCGGTGCTTGAACGCGAGCCCTTCTTCTGGGTCGCGCTGGTGCGCCTCATCGCCGCGTTGATCCCAATTCTGTGGCTGTGGCGCGTGCTGCCTGTCCACCACCGGGTACCTTCCCTGCGCGCCCTGCCCTGGCCCCTGCTGATCGCCGGCGCGTTCTTCGGCCAGTACCTGGCGATGCTGCTGTGGCTGGCCGGCTACAAGTACACCCAGGCCTCGATCGCCTCGGTGCTCAACGAGACCGCCTCGATCTTCATCCTGATCTTCGCCTTCCTGTTCCTCAAGGAACGCCTTTCCCCGCGCAAGCTCATCGGCGTCACCGTGACCATGTGCGGCGTGGCGGTGATGCTGCTCTAGCAGCCTGGAGGGCCGTGCTCCTGCGCGGCCGCTTTCACGCGGACAAGGGCGGCGGCGCAGGAGCGCCGCCCTCCCAAGACCAACTCGCTGCATTTTGTCACTGGCAAACTCGGTGAAGATCGCGTAACAATCGCGCCGCCCCGATTCACATTTCTTTAGCAACTGGAGAAGAAGCATGCGCCATCGCGTATTGACCGCCGCTGTCCTGCTCGCGCTGTCCGCTCCTGCGTTCGCGCAGGATGAAGTCGTGGAAGAAGAAGAGAGCCCGTTCTCGTTCACCATTGGCGCCGTCAGCGATTACGCCTTCCGGGGCGTCTCGCAGACCAACGAAGGTCCCGCTCTGCAAGGCTCCTTCGACTACACCCATTCGAGCGGCTTTCATGCCGGTGTGTGGGCCAGCAATGTCGATTTCGTCGAAAACGACGGTGCCAATATCGAGGTGGATACCTATATCGGCTGGGGCACTGAGCTCAACGATGTGTTTTCCCTCGATGCGACCCTGATTCGCTACAACTACATCGATCAGAGTTCCTATGACTACAACGAGCTGCTCTTCACGGTTGGAGTCACTGATTACGTGAGCTTCCTGCTCGGCTATTCGGACGACGTATTCGGCTCGGACGAATCCGGCGTCTATTACCAGGTGTCCGGCAACTATCCGTTGCAGTGGGGCGAGGGTCTCAGCGTCAGCGGCAGCCTCGGCCGCTATGACCTCAAGGACGTGTTGGGCGATTCCTACAACGACATCTCCCTGGGCTTCACCAAAGCTTTCGGGCCGATGGACGTCTCCGTGACCTATGTCCACGCCAGCAATGATGCGAACCTCTGGGGCGACAACGGCGGCACCCGCTTCATCCTGAGCACCATCTGGAGTTTCTGATCGGGGGTCCGGACACAAGTCCGGACGCCTTTCAGGCCGTAAGAGAATCAAAAAGGGGCCGCACGGCCCCTTTTTTGTGGGCAACTCAAACGGACGAAAGTAGAGCTTGGTACACAAAAAGCACAAAAAAGAGTGGGCCCAGGATGCACATAAGAAGACTTACACCGGCTTCGCGCGCTGACTTCGGGCACGCGGGCCGCACGCCACCAAAGCTTTTTATGTGCATTTTGTGTCCGCTTTATTTTGTGCTTTCTGTGTAAGAACGCTCCTCTCTGCTACATCTCGCGGATCAGCCTGAACCCCGTATCGACCGCAGCGTGGCTCTCGCTCGCGCTGGCGACGCGCGCGGCGGCGTTGGTGTCGCGCCAGCCGCTGCCGGCAACGTAGCGGCCGGCGCATTTGCGGGTGACCGGGTCGGGGCCCTTGCGCGTGACCCAGCGGCCGAAACGGCTCAGTGCGCCGCGCTCGGTCTTGACGTCGCGGTACTCGCAACTGCTGGTCCACTCGCGCACGTTGCCGACCAGATCGGCCGGCATGCCGGGTGCGGTCGGGAAACTCGCGATCGCGGTGGTGTGTTCGGCCCGATCGGCGCAGGCGGCGTTGTCGCCACGCAGGTTGGCGCACGAGCCTGCGAGTGACGCCTTTTCCAGCGCGCGCCATTCGTTGAGATTCGGCAGTCGATAACGCTTTCCGGTCTGCCGGCTGAGCCAGCTTGCATACGCGCCGGCGTCGGCGTAGCTGACACACACGACCGGTTCGGACGGCTGCTGTACGAAGCCGGGATCGCTCCAGCTGCGCGCGCGGCCGCCGTCGCGACAGCCAGCCTGTGCGCGCCCGGTGGCCTTGGCGAAACGGGCGTAGTCCGCGCGCGTGATCTCGCCACGGGTGACCGCGAACGGTCGCGCGAAGCCTTGCAGCTTGCCGGCCGGAACGAGGACCAGCTCGGGCCCGTTGCTGTCGCGAAACGGCTCGCCACTCTGCGGCAGCGCCGCCACTTCCTTGACCAGGCGATCGAAGGTGAGTGACGGCTGCGGCAGTGCTTGTGCCAACGCCAGGGTCGCGCCGGCGCGGCTGCGGTCCTGGCTGCTGCGGGCTTTGCTCAAGGCTGGCTCGAAGCGCTTTTCGAAGCCCGCGACGGCATCGCGCACCGTGGGTGTCTGTACCGCACGGCTGGCCTGCACGAACTCACGCCAGCGGGGCAGCAGCACGGCGAGCTCGGCGTCATCGGCAGCGATCAGCCGGGGTTCGAAACGTGCGAGCAGCTCGTCACGCAGGTCGATCGCGCGCGAGTCGATTGGCTCGCTGGCAAAGACCGGTGCCAACAGCGCATCGGCGCTACCCGGTGAGCCATCGAACATGCGCATTTCTGCCAAGGCGGCGACCGCCTTCGCAAACGGGTCGGCAACGAGCTGCGGGGTCGCGGGCGCAGCGGCGATTGGCGGGATCTGCAGCGATTGCTCGGAAATCTCCGGTGCACCCGGCCGCAGCAGCAACCAGGCCAGTATCAGGAACACGAACAGTGCTGCGGCCAGCAGCAGCGGCTTGCGCAGGCTCAAGAGCGAAGCGCCCGCGCGCAGCGCAGACCCACCGAGAGGAGCGTCCGCGCGCAGCGCAGACCCACCGAGTGCACCGCGCGTGACCGCCAGCAACGCCTCTTTCATGCTGGCCGCGTCGGCAAAGCGATGCTCCGGCTTCTTTGCCAGCGCGCGATCGATGAACGGCTGCCAGTGCGCGCAGTGGGGCGGCAGCCGCGGCACCGGGTCCTGCTGGTGCATGAGCGCAACCGACAGAAAATCGGTCCCCGGAAACGCGTGCTCGCCCACCAGCAATTCGAACACCAGGCAGCCCACGCTGTAGAGATCACTGCGACCGTCGACGACCTCGCCGCGCGCCTGCTCCGGGCTCATCGTCTGCGAGCTGCCGACGGTACGGCCGAGGCCGGTCAGGCGGTCGAGCTTTTCGAGCTTCATGGCAACGCCGAAATCGGCCAGCTGCGGCGTCCCGCGCACGTCGAACAGCACGTTCTCAGCCTTGACGTCGCGGTGGACGATGCCGAGCCGATGGGCGAAACCGAGCGCATCCAGCACCGCGCCGATCACGCGCTTGATCTCCGGCTCCGGCGTCGGCTTGATCCAGGTGCCGAGATCGCCGTAATCGAGCAGCGGCATGACGTAGCAAGCATCGCCGTCGGTAGTGCGAGTGACCTCGTAGATGGCGACGATGCTGGGATGATCGAGCGCGGCGATCATCTTCGCCTCCTGCTCGAAGCGCTGGTTGAGCTCCTCCATGTCGCGCCCGAGCGAGCGCAGTACCTTGATCGCCACCAGCCGGTCGAGCGCGATCTGCCGCGCCCGGTACACGGTCGCCATGCCGCCTGCGCCGAGCGGGCTCTCGACCTTGTATCCAGGTATCTCCGGGAGGTCGCAGAGGAGGGAGGTCACGAAGCGTAAGTGGCCGGCGATGGGGTCTTGCGGCAAGCATAAAGGTTAAGGCTGCATGCGATGGGTGGGGGAGTGCTACGTGGGTCCGGACCATGTCCGGACGCTGTTTGTCTAAAAGGTCCGGGGGA
>JANPJV010000042.1:0-19522 GCA_031425695.1 Rhodanobacteraceae bacterium
GGCTACTTGACGGCTTTCGGGCGGCGCGAGAGCCGTCAAGTAGCCCGCTGCGCGGGCAACATGACCTACGTAGAGCGGCACCCCTACAGCCCCAGCCGGTAACCCACCCCGCGGACGGTATGGATGAGCGGGTGCTCGCTGCCCTTGTCGATCTTGGCGCGCAGGTTGGAGACGTGCACGTCGATGACGTTGGTCTTCGGGTCGAAGTGATAGTCCCAGACGCCTTCGAGCAGCATGGTGCGGGTGACCACGCGATCGGTGTGGCGCATGAGGTACTCGAGCAGCTGAAATTCCTTGGGCTGCAGATCGATCTTGCGATCGCCGCGGCGCACGCTGCGCTTCAGTCGGTCGAGCTCGAGGTCAGCCACCGCGAGACGCGTGTCCTCACCGGCGCGCTGCTCGCGCGGTCGGCGCGTCAGCGCATCCACGCGTGCGATCAGCTCGCTCAGCGCGAACGGTTTGACCAGGTAGTCGTCGCTGCCGGCACGCAGGCCGGCGACGCGGTCGTCGACATCGCCGAGCGCGCTCAAGATCAGCACCGGTGTGTCGATGCCGCTCGCGCGCAAGGTGCGCACGATGGTCAGCCCGTCGATCTGCGGGAGCATTCGATCGAGAATCAGCAGGTCGTAGCCTTCGCTGCTGGCCATGTACAGGCCATCGCGTCCGTGGCCGGTGCTGTCGACACTGTGGCCGGCCTCGCGCAGCGCGCGCTCGACGAACTCGCGTGCACCGCGGTCATCTTCAACGATCAGCAGACGCATCTTTGCCTCCCGGCAGGGAATAAGGTGCAGCGAGCTTGCGCATGCCGTCGAGATCCAGCGGGCGAATTTCGTGGACGGTGCAGGTACGCCCCTCGCGGGTGAACACCACACTCCAGCGGATGCGCAGCTTGTTGCGGCCGGGACGCTGGAAGTCGCCGAGCCGCAGCACACGGTCGCGGGCGTAACCGGTGCAGACTTCACGCAGCTGGATGAAGTAGGGCTCCTCGCGACCAAGCCAGAGAACCAGCGAGCGCTCGTCGAGCGGCGTCCAGTAATGCACCCGGTAGAAGCTGACTTCCGAGACCAGGTCGCCGGCCAGGCCGAGGATCTGCGCGCGGATTTCCTTCGGCGCCATGGTCGGCGCACCGGCCGGCGGGATGGGCGGCATGCTGCGCGCGGCGACCGCGACCGTCGCTGCCAGGGACAGGCACAGGCAGGCGAACACCCGAAGCCATCGGGCGGGCGCATGGGGAAAAGCCGAACGCATGGAAAACCACATGCTGGAAAGACTAGCGGGGTGAGATGCGGCGCGAGCCACGCGGCGGATTAAGCTTAGTCCACCCAAGTCAAGAAAGGTTTCGCCCGCGCAGCGTATCGGTTCGAGCCGCACGGGCATTTCAGTGCAGCGCCCAGCCGATGAGGGCCAGTGCGAGCGCCGAGTACACAGCCGCGAGGAGATCGTCGAACATCGCGCCAAAGCCACCATGCAGGGTTCGGTCCGCGAGGTTCGCAGGCCAGGGCTTGAGAATATCGGCAATCCGGAACAGCACAAATCCGGTGGCGTAGAAGGCGAGCACATTCCAGCCGTCGCCCGCGGGCCAGAACGCGGCACCGACCGCCAGGGTCAGCCACTGGCCGACCCATTCGTCCATGACGATCGCGCTGGCGTCGTCCGTGGCCAGTGCGCGGCAGGTCCAGCTGCTGGCCCGCACGCCGATGCCGAAGGCCCCCACCAGCACCGCGAGGTGCAGCCACCAAGGCCAGGCGTAGGCGCCACTGAGCACGAACAGCCCAAGGACAACCGCGCTGCCGACGGTGCCAGGCGCCCAGGGCGAGAGACCGCTACCGAATCCGCTCGCAATCCAACCCCACGGGTGCGCGAGCAGCACGCGGGATTCGCGGCGGATATCGCGGCTCATGCGAAGTGCTGGTAGCCGACGGTGCGGCACGCCGTGAGCCGGCCATCGGCGCCCAGCAAATGCACGCCACTGCCGGGTCCGAGTGTGCCGATGCGCGTCAATGCGACATGGGCTTCGGCCGCGATGGCGTCGAGCTCGGCCTCGCGCTCCGGGGGAAGCGTGAAACACAGCTCATAGTCGTCGCCACCGAACTGCAGCTCGAGGCGCCGTTCGGCATCCGGCACCAGCATGGTCAGCGCACGCGAGGCCGGCAGCAGCAAAGGATCGATCACTGCGGCGAGACCGCTGGCCACGCAAATATGGCCAAGGTCCGCGGCCAGCCCGTCGGAGACATCGATGCAGGCGTGCGCGCAGCCACGCAGCGCCTGCCCCAGCGCCACCCGCGGCGTCGGCCTGGCCAACCTCTGGGCGAGTCGGTCGCGGGCGAGCTTGTCGGCCGGATCGGAGCCGAAGGGCAGGCCGCGCAGGGACAAGGCCGCGGCGGCATCACCGAGCGCACCACTCACGAACACCGCGTCGCCGGACTGGGCTCCGTCACGGCGCAACGCCGTGCCGGCGGGCACGCTGCCGATCGCGGTGATCGTCAGCGACAACGGGCCGCGCGTGGTATCACCGCCGACCAGGCTGACCCCATGTGCTTCGCCGAGCCCAATCAACGCCTCGAGCAAAGGTTCGACGAAACCAGGATCGACGCTCGGCAAGGACAACGCCAGCGTCACGAACCGCGGACGCGCACCCATGGCCGCGAGATCACTCAAGTTCACCGCGAGCGCCTTGTAGCCGACATCGCCCGGCTTGGTATCCAGCGGAAAATGCACACCCGACACCAGCGTGTCGGTGCTCACGACAAACTGCTCGCCCGCCCCAATCTCCAGGATCGCCGCGTCATCCCCAATCCCGAGCACCACCCCGTCGCCGTTGCGCACGCGGGCCCTGATGCGGGCGATGAGATCGAACTCACGCATGGGACGTTGAGGCGAGAACGCGGCACCTGTTTCTTGACGCAAAGGACGCAAAGGGAGCAAAGGACGCTACGAGAAGCAACCGCAATTCAAGCTTGATTATTGGCCTTTGCACTTCTAGCGTCCTTTGCTCACTTAGCGTCCTTTGCGTCGAAAAATGCAGAGGGCTAGTCGAAGGCGCCAAACAAGGCATGCGCGGTCCTGAACCGAAGCGCTATCCGGTCGAGCGAACATGATTACTTCTGCTCAGCCGCCCGCGTCTTGCGCGCGAGTTGGTCGAGGACGCCGTTGACGTAGGTGTGGCCGCCGTCGGCGCCGAAATCGCGGGCGATCTCGACGGCTTCGTTGATGACGACCTTGTACGGGACGTCGACGCGGTGCAGCAGTTCGTAGGCGCCGAGGCGCAGGGTGGCGCGGGCGATGTCGTCGACGGTTTCGAGCGGGCGGTCGAGGCAGTCGGCCAGCGCGGCGTCGAGTGCGGCCTGGTGCGTTTCCACGCCGAGCAGGAGATCGGCGAAGTACTCGCCGTCGGCGATGGCCATGTCCTGTTCTTCGTTGAACTGATCGATGATGCGGCGCATCGGGCCGCCGCTGATCTGCCATTGATACATGGCCTGCAGGGCGCGACGACGGGCGCGGCCGCGTTCCGGGAAGGCTTTGGTCTGTTTCATACGTCTGCCTCCAGCTGCTGCAGCAGGTTCAGTTGTTCGATCACTGCAAGCGCGGCGTCGGCGCCCTTGTTGCCTGCCTTTCCACCAGCGCGGTCGAGCGCCTGTTCCAGCGTATTGGTGGTGAGCACCCCGAAGCCGACCGGCAAGCCATGGTCGAGCGAGACCTGCATCAGCCCATTGGCGGCACCGCCCGCAACGTAGTCGAAATGCGCGGTATCGCCGCGGATCACGCAGCCGAGCGCAACGATCGCCGCATAGCGCCCGCTCGCCGCGAGCTTCTCGGCCGTCAACGGCAGCTCGAACGCCCCCGGCGCGCGCACCAGCGTCAGCGCATCCTCATCAACCCCATGCCGCACCAGCGCATCGCGCGCACCAGTGATCAGCCGCTCGACCACCAGGTCATTGAATCGCGCCGCGAGCAACGCGATCCGTCCCACCGGTGTCCGAAAATCGCCCTCGATGCTTTCCATGCAGAGAAGTCTTCCGTGTAGACAAGACCGCGAAGTTTAGCGCGCCAGCAGAGCGAAGAGCTTTTATCCGCAGATTTCGCAGATTGCGCAGATTAAGAGCCGATCAGGGCGACTGCCTGCAGAGGCGCCATCCCTTGCTCTCAATCTGCGTAAATCTGCGAAATCTGTGGATAGGTTGCTTTGTACGCTCCTAGCTCACGTACTCGCAGATCTCCAGCCCATAGCCGGCCAGGCCGACATAGCGGCGCGGGGTGCCGAGGACGCGCAGGCGGCGCAGGCCCAAGTCGGAGAGGATCTGGGCGCCGATGCCGGTTTCGCGCCAGGGTTGGCCGGGCTCGCTGGGCGTCGCGGGGTCGCCGGCGAGGCGGGCGAGCAGGGTCGGGTTGTCGGGACGGTCGCCGAGCACCACTACGACGCCTTCGCCGGCAGCGGCGACAGCCTGCATGGCGTCCCGCAGGGGCAAGCCGAAATCCGTGCGCTCGATGCCGAGCACGTCGCTCCAGAAATTCTTGTTGTGCACGCGCACCAGGGTCGGCCGCTCGGCCGTCGGTTGGCCGTGCACGAGCGCGTGGTGGAGTTCCTTGGCCACGAGATCGCGATAGACGATCAGCTGGAAGGGCCCGGCTGCGGTCTCGACGCGGCTCTCGCTGACGCGCTCGACGGTCATCTCCGTCGCCAGCCGATAGCGGATCAGATCGGCAATGCAGCCGATCTTGAGCCCGTGCAGCGCCGCAAATTCCTCGAGCTGCGGGCGCCGCGCCATGTGGCCATCGTCGCCCATGATCTCGACCAGCACGCCGGCTGGCTCGAGGCCCGCCAGGCAGGCGAGATCGACACTGGCCTCGGTATGCCCGGCACGGGTGAGCACGCCGCCCGGTTGCGCCATCAGCGGAAACACATGGCCGGGCTGCACCAGGTCAGCAGCCTGCGCATCGGCGGCCACGGCTGTATGGATCGTATGCGCGCGATCGAAGGCGGAAATGCCGGTGGTCACGCCTTCCGCCGCCTCGATCGACGCGGTGAAATTGGTTCCCATGCGCGCCTTGTTGTGCGGCACCATCGGGTCGAGCCCGAGCCTCCGGCAGCGATCCCCCGTCAGCCCGAGACAGATCAACCCGCGCGCATGCCGCGCCATGAAGTTGATGTCCTCCGGCCGCACCTTCCCCGCCGCCATGATCAGGTCCCCCTCGTTCTCCCGATCCTCGTCATCCAGGAACACCACCATCCGTCCGGCGGCAATCTCGGCAAGGATCTCGGGGATTGGGGAAAACGGCATGGCTGATCCTTGGCACAGAAAAGCAGAGTCAAAAGTTCAACGCAGAGACGCAGAGACGCAAAGGAAGCAAAGGAGAGAGAAGCGGAGAAGCAATTTCTATAAGGAGCTTTTGTATCAAAGTCTGGCGCGAGTCGAGATCACTTCTGCTTTGCTTTTCTCTCTTTTGCTGTCTCTGCGTCTCTGCGTCTCTGCGTTGAACTTTTGATCTTTCTCGTTCCCGAATCGACTACCGCCCCAGCCCGCGCGTGGCAATGTCGTCGCGGTAGAACATCCCCGGCCAACGGATGGTTTCGGCGCGTTGGTAGGCGAGGGTGCGAGCTTGGGTGAGGTCGCGGGCGATGGCGCAGACGCTGAGGACGCGGCCGCCGTCGGTGACGGTCTCGCCGTCAGAGAGGCGGGTGGCGGCGTGGAAGACCTTGACCTCGGGGAGCTGGGTTACGTTGAGGCCGGTGATGGCGTCGCCCTTGCGAACCGTGCCGGGGTAGCCCTCGGCGGCCAACACGACGGCGACGGCGGGGCGCGGATCCCAGCGGCAGTCGACTTCACCGATGCGGCGGTCGAGTGCGGCTTCGATCAAATCGACGAGGTCGCTTTTCAGGCGCAGCATGATCGGCTGCGTTTCCGGATCGCCGAAGCGGACGTTGAACTCGAGCACCTTGATCTGCCCCTGCGGGTCGATCATCAGTCCGGCATAGAGGAAGCCGACGAAGGGCGTGCCGGCGTGGCGCATGCCGGCGAGGGTCGGCTCGATCACCGTGCGGCGCACCAGTTCGTCGATCTCGGGCGTCACCACGGGTGCCGGCGAGTACGCGCCCATGCCGCCGGTATTCGGCCCCTGGTCGCCCGCATCGCGCCGCTTGTGGTCCTGCGAGCTCGCCATCGCGAGGTAGCGCTGGCCGTCGGCAATGACGATGTAGCTGGCTTCTTCGCCCTCCAGGAACTCTTCGATGACGACGCGGCCGGCTGCCGTGCTGAGCGTGCTTCCAGCGGAAAACATCTCACGCAGCGCGTCTTCGGCTTCGCTGAGCGCCATCGCCACGACGACGCCCTTGCCCGCGGCCAGCCCATCGGCCTTGATGACGATCGGCGCCCCGCGCTCGCGCACGTAGTCGAGCGCCGAGTCGAGCTCGGTGAACACCGCATAGCCTGCCGTCGGGATCGCATGGCGCGCCAGGAAATGCTTGGTGAAGGCCTTGGAGGTTTCGAGCATTGCCGCCGCGCGCGTCGGCCCGAAACAGCGCAACCCCGCCGCCTGGAAGCGATCGACAATCCCCAGCGAAAGCGGCGCTTCGGGGCCGATCACAGTCAGGTCCACACGCTCCGATTGCGCCAGCGCCAGCAGCCCGTCGATATCGGTCGCGGCAATCGGCACGTTGCGCATGCCCGGCTCCAGCGCCGTGCCGCCATTCCCCGGGGCCAGCAAAATCTCCCGCACCCGCGGCGACTGCCGGATCCGCCAAGCCAACGCATGCTCCCGCCCGCCACCGCCCACCACCAGAACCTTCATCGCCACGCACACCCCGGCCAACGCAGGCGGCGGAGGATAGCCATGTTTCGTCGGGCGACTGCGCTAGGGCGAGCGGTGTGGCAATCGTAGGTCATGTTGCCCGCGCCAGCGGGCTACTTGACGGCTCTGTCACAAGCGTCAAGTAGCGCCCGTGCGGGCGCAACATGACCTACTTCAAAACCAGCGCCGGATCGAGCTTGACGTCGAACCAGTTCAAGCCCCAGTGCAGGTGGGGGCCGCTGGCGCGGCCGGTCATGCCGATGGCGCCGATGGGGTCGCCGGGGCTAAGGACCTGGCCTTCCTGTACGTCGATGCGGCTCATGTGGATGTAGACGCTGCTGACGCCGTGGCCGTGGTCGAGGACGACGGTCTTGCCGGCCAGCAGCATGCCCGGGTGGATGAGGGTGACGAGGCCGGGCGCGGGGGCGCGGACCTGGGTGCCGGCCCCGCCAGCGATGTCGAGACCCATGTGCGGGTTCTTGGGCTCGCCATTGAGCACGCGCTGGCTGCCGTAGACACCGCTGAAGCGTCCGGGCGCGGGACGTTTGAAGCGATGAGCAAAATCACTGCGCGGATCATTGCGCGCGCGGGCTGCAGCGATCAGCGCGCCCTCGCGTTCGATGCGCGCCTGCTCCGCGGGATTCGGCGTGACCGTCGCTTGCGGCAAACCAGACACGCGCTCGATCGCGTACTCGCGCGGCGGGACCGGGAGCCCGGCGCAGCGTGCCTTGTCCTCGTCGGGCAGGCGCACGCAGATCGACACGCGGAGCTGGTCGCGGCCGATGCCGAAGACGAAGCGACCCTGCCCATCGACGAGCAGGTCGCGCTGGCCGACGCTCACTCGCGCTCCGGGCGTGGTCGTGCCGGTGACCAGCTGGCCCTGGCGCAGTTCGGCTTCGAGGGTGAGGCCGGCGGGCGGGGTTGCGGTTGCGGAGAGGGGAAGGAGGAGCAGGGCTGATACCAAGAAGTGCATCAAAGGGCCTTTGCTTTACGTGGATCCGGACCTTGTCCGGACGCTTGTGATCTTTCGAGTTGGAGAGCGTCCGGACAAGGTCCGGACCCACGTAAAGCTCTAGCGCTCGAACACCAGCCGCTCTCCCAGCCTCGAGTCGTCAATGACCCCTTCGTGATAGACCAGGTGCCCATTGACGAAGGTCGCGGCGACGCTGGAGCGGAAGCGGTCGCCTTCGAAAGGCGACCAGCCGCAGCGGTTGAGGATCTGCGCGCGCTCGACCACGTGCGGCTTGTCGAGATCGACCAGCACCAGGTCGGCCGCATAGCCTTCGCGCAGGAAGCCGCGGTTGGCGACGTTGTACAGCTGCGCGGGTTTGTGGGCGATGCGGCTGGCGATCAGGGGCAGGTCGAAATCGCCATCGAAGTAGCGTTCGAGCACCAGCGGCAGCGCGAACTGCACCAGCGGCAGCCCGGCGGCGGCCTTCTCGTAGACCTCGCTTTTCTCGCTCAGCAGGTGCGGCGCGTGGTCGGTTGCGAGCACGTCGATCCGGCCATCCTTGACCGCCGCGATAATGGCTGCGCGATCGCTCGGCTCCTTGATCGACGGGTTGCACTTGATCAGGTTGCCCTTGCGCGCGTAATCGCGTCGATCGAACTGCAGGAAGTGCAGGCAGGTTTCAGCGGTGATGCGCTTGGCGAGGCTCTCGCCGGGTTCGAACAGCGCGAGCTCCTCGGCGGTGGTCAGGTGCAGCACATGCAGGCGCGAGCCATGCCGGCGCGCCAGCTCCATCGCCAGCTGGGTCGACTTCATGCACGCTTCGCGCGAGCGGATGTCAGCGTGCGCGTCCGGTGGGATCGCGTCGCCCCAGCGCGCCTTCGCGGCGGCCAGGTTGACGTTGATGGTCGGCGTGTCTTCACAGTGGGTTGCGATCAGGCACGGCGCATCGCGGAAGATTGCGTCGAGGACCTCGATGCGGTCGACCAGCATGTTGCCGGTCGACGCGCCCATGAACACCTTGATGCCCGCGATGGCGCGCTTGTCGGCGCGCGCGATGTCGTCGAGATTGTCGTTGGTGGCGCCGAGATAAAACGCAAAGTTGGCCACCGCCGAGCGCGCGGCGCGCTCGTACTTGTCGGCGACCGCCGTGGCGCTGCCGGTCCACGGCGACGTGTTGGGCATCTCCATGAAGCTGGTGATGCCCCCGGCCACCGCAGCGCGCGATTCAGTCGCGAGATCGCCCTTGTGCGTGAGCCCGGGTTCGCGGAAGTGCACTTGGTCATCGATTATGCCCGGCATCAGCACGCGCCCGGCGGCATCGATGACCTGCTCGTCTGCCCGTGCGGCCAGGCCATTGCCAATGGCATCGATCCGGCCGTCGCGAATACGCAGGTCGCCGTCAAAGACCCGGCCTTCGTTGACCATGCGCGCATTGACGATCAAGTGCTGTTGCATGGGGTGCCTGCTAGGGGGAGTCAATGTTGGGGGAAAAGCGTTCGGACAAGGTCCGAACCCACCAAGGTCCGAAGCCACCAAGGTCCGAAGCCACCAAGGTCCGAACCCACGCAGCTCGATCAGCTGTATCTCCCATCATAGGTCAGGCTTGCGCCGGCGTCCTATGAGGTCAATGCCTCATCTGCCCAACGACCCAGGCCTTCGAGTACCAGGTCGGGCACACACTGATGTTCCAGGCGCAGATGCGCGCCCAGGAGGCCGGCGGCACCGCCGCTGAGCACGAGCTGCGGCGGCGCCTTCAAGCGGCTGCTGGCCTGGCCGTGGCTGCGCTCGATCACGGCAATGCAGGCCTGCAGGGCGCCGCTCCAGACGGCGTCGGAGGTGTTGTCGGCAAACGCCTGGACGTTGCGGAATGCCTGCGAGCGGACACCCGCGGTGCCGCGGTGGAGCGCGCTGCGCATGAGCTCGGGCCCGGGCACGATCAGCCCGCCCTGATGGATGCCTTGCGCGTCGACCAGGTCGAGCGTCAACGCCGTCCCCGCATCGGCGAGCAGGAACGCATCGCGCAGGCGGGCGGCAGCGCCCGCCATGGCGAGAAAGCGATCACTGCCGAGCCGGCCCGGTTCTGGGTAGGCGTTGTAGATGCCCAGCGCATGCGCCGGACTGGTGAAGAAACGGCTGGTGCTGGCCAGCCGTTCGCCCAGTGCCGCCCGCAGTTGCGCGTTCATGGCCAGTCCGGTCGAGCTGATCCAGACACGGGCGGCGCGCCCGGCCGCCTGCAACAGCGGCGCCAGCGCGCCGAGCTGCCCGTCGCGATGCTCGATCGGCGCACCCGGAGCCAGCACACCGGCATGCCACAGCGCCCATTTCAAGCGGCTGTTGCCGAGATCGATCAGCAATTCCGGTTCGAGGCTCATGACCGGTCGGCCTCCGGGCGAATGCTCACTTCCGCGGCACTCAAGCGGTGTTCCACGCCGTCGACCAGCACGCGCAGGCGTCCGCGCTCATCGATGCCGACGCCGGTCGCACGCGTGCGCACAGCTCCCTGGTGCAGCCACAGAGGCCTTCCCGCGAGCGCGTCCACGGCCGGCCACGCTGCCACCACGCCCGCCAGGCCATGGACATCGAAGTCCTCAAGCTGCATCAGCAGATCGTGCAGCAGCCTGCCGGCCACCTCGCTGCGATCGAGCGTGACGCCGGCGCTGGAAAGGTCGGTCCAGGGCTGGTCGATTGGTGCGTCCGCCGGCAGCGAATGATTAAGGCCGACGCCGATGATCGTGCGCGATCCGGTGCCATCAGGCAGGACTTCTAAGAGAATTCCGGCGATTTTCTGGTTGTCGACGAGGACATCGTTGGGCCACTTGAGCAGCGCGCTCACGCCGATTCCCGCCAGCATGCGTTGCAGGGCGAGCCCGACGGCAAGCGACAGGCCGGAAAGCGCTTGCAGGCTGCGCGTGCTGGTCCAGATCAAACTGAGATAAATGGCTGCCCCCCGCGGCGAATGCCAGCGACGCCCGTGCTGTCCACGTCCCGCGGTCTGTGCATCCGCCAGGATCGCGAGCGGCCCACGCTCACCCGCACCGATGCGTTCGCGTGCAAGCCCCTGCGTCGAATCGAGCTCGCCGTGGAGCTCGATCCGCACCCGCGGTGCCAGCGCGGCGATGCGGGCGTGGTCCAGCGCGAACAGGGTCAAGCGCCGCCGCTCCGCCGCGCGAATACGCGGGCACGCTCGAAACGGTTCTCGGTGCCGGCCCGCAGCCGTTCGAGATTGCTGCGGTGGGTGAAGGCCAGGAACAGACCCGCGGCCACGGCCAGGGCCAGGGTGGCGGGCGCCAGCGGGCTGGCCATGCCCCACAGCAACAACGGGAATGCGAGGCCGGCGATGACCGTCCCGAGGCCCACATAACCCGTCGTCGTCAGGACCAGTGCCCAGACCAGCAGCGCGGCCATGCCCACCCATGGGTAGAGCGCCAGCATCGCACCGAACAGCGTGCCCGCACCCTTGCCGCCACGCAGCCCGTGGAAGAGCGGATAGCAATGACCGACGGCCGCCGCCAGGCCACAGGCGAGTGCTTCGGACATGGGGTCGAGCACTGGCGGGCCAAACCAACCCAGCCGCGCGATCACCAGCGCCGCGAAGACGCCCTTGCCCACGTCGATCAGCGCGGTGCCCAGCGCGAAGGCCTTGCCTTGCGTACGCAGGGCATTGGTCGAGCCGGCATTGCCGCTGCCTACGGTGCGGATATCCACTCCGCGCAGGCGGCCGAGCAGCAGGCTGCCGACCACGCTGCCGATCAGGTAGGACAGCAAAAGCTTGATGCCCAAGGCGATCATCTAAGCCAAGCTCACGGGATGCTCTCCAGGCCAACCACCAATGACCCGGGACCGGCGTGCACGCCCACTGCGGGGCCGGTTTCGACCACCCAGATTCGCTCCAGGGCCGGCAGCCGCTCGCGCAGCGCACCGGCAAGCCTGGCGGCGTCGTCGCGTGCATCGCAATGGCCGACGATGGCTCGATAGCGACAGCCGGCGGCTGCACGGCGGGCCACCACGCCGGCAAAGCGATCGACCAGGTTGCGGGCGCCCACCAGCGCGGAAAACGGCCGGACGAGCCCGTTCTTGTTCGCGATCAGCACGGTCAGGCCGAGTATCCGCGCCAGCCGTTCGGCAATCTTCGGGATACGCCCGCCGCGCACGCCATAGCGCAGGTCGCGGATGAGCGCGTAGGTACGCGTGCGCGCCATTGACGCGTGCGCCGCCGCCAGTACCGCCGCGAGATCACCACCGGCCGCGGCGCACTCGGCTGCAGCGAGCGTGACCAGGCCCTGGCCACCAGCCGCATTGAAGGTGTCGACTACCGAGATGCGCTTGGCACCCGACTCGCGAGCCGCAATCTGGGCGGCCTGGAAGGTGCCCGAGAGCCGACTCGAGAGCTCGACCGAAACCACGTTGTCACAGTGGGCGAGCACCAGGTCAAAGGCCCGCCGGAAATCCCCCGGTGGCGGCTGCGAAGTGCGCGGCGTCAAGGGTGCCTGGCGCAGGCGCTCGTAGAGCTCGCGCGGGGACATCGTGATGCGGTCGAGATAGTCGTCTTCCCCGAACAGGATGCGGACCGGGACCACGAAAATGCCGAGACGTTCGATCTCGCTCGCAGGCAGGTCGCCCGCGGAATCGGTCACCACGCGTACGCGCTGGAAGGTCGCCGCCCGCAGGCGCGACTGCGCCTGCATGTCATCGGCTTTGCGCTGGGTTACGCTGCCGAGCGCGACCAGCGCTTCGAACAACTGGTTCGGGCGGTCGATGTGGGCGTGCACGCGTACGCGCCCGCTGCCGCCGGCGACCACCAACGAATCCAGCTCGAGACTGGTCAACAGCTCACGAACGCGTGCCAGGTCCAGGTTTGCGCCGCTGATCACGCATTCGGTGCAGTAGCGATAAGTGCTCGACGCCTCGACCGCCTCCAGGTGAACATGGTCGGCTTGGCTGCTCGCCTGGCCGTCGACCTCGGCGGCCCGGCGGAGCGCGCCGCGCCCACGCTCGGCGAAGTCCTGTACGCCTTCGAGGAAGTCGACGAAACCGGCGGCGCCGGCATCGACCACGCCGGCCGCGCGCAGCACGGGCAGGAGGTTGGGGGTATTTGCCAAAGATTGGCGAGCGCGCTCCAGCGATCGGCGAAAAAGCGTCGACAGGTCGCTGACCCCGGACTTGGCGAGGCGTTCGAGCTCGGCGGCAAAATCGTGCATCACGCTGAGCATGGTGCCCTCGCGCGGATCGGCGAGACAGGCGCGTGCGGACCTCGAGGCGCTGGCTGTCGCGTGAGCGAGCTCGGTTGCCCCGGCCTCGCGGAGACTTCCGAGCGCCTGCGCCAGACCCTCGAAGAACTGTGCCAGGATCGCCCCGGAGTTGCCGCGCGAGCCATCGATAGCCTCACGCGCAACGCTCTTCAGGACCTCGCCGAGCGAGGCTCCGGGCAGGCGCCGCGCAGTGCGCATGACAGTGGCCATGGTGAACGCCATATTCGTCCCGGTATCGCCATCGGGTACCGGGAACACATTGATACGATTGAGTTCCTCACGCCCAGCCAAGACGCGCCCGGCACCAGCGATGAGGGCACCCTTGAGGAGGGCGCCACTCAGGCGCATCACGGGAAATGTTACTGGGCTGGCAATGGTGGACATTGCTGCAGCATAGAACGCCAACGGCTTGGCGCGATGCTGCAGCGCGGCAGTGTCCGTGCCTAAGTGTCCGCGAGCGGACACACTTGCGTACACATACGGACGCTGGATGAACGCCCGAGTCGGGATTTACATTCCACTCGGCGCGCGCAGGACGCCATTCATGGCATCTGGAGAGCGAAACGATCGGCACCGGCGCATTGTCCACCCATGGCACAGTTCCTGCCTTGGTTGCCCTGAGTCAATTGCTTCCCGGAGGTCCGCCATGAACAACAAACGTATGCGCTTCGGCTTCCTGGTGCTATGCCTGTACGCCGCCCTCGGCGTGATTGGTCTCGCCAGTCGCCATCCTCAAGGTCCCGCGCTCGAGCTCGCGCAACTCGCCAAGGCCGCCTCCAAGAGTGTACGCGCGACCGACAGCGGTAGCGCCGATCCGAGCGTCGAGTGGCACTCTTTCCTGCCAGGCGCGTTCAAGTAATTTCTCTGAAAGGTCCATTCCTGGACCTTTCAGAGACGCTCAACAAAAATGTCATTTTTGTTTCGCTTCACTATCAATGACGCAGGGTCATTGAAATGGCGGCACCGCCGTGTGCCGCGACGCCTCGGGCACAATGTCGAGGCTCGAGAGCTTCTCACCAATCGCGCGCCGGCACGCTGCGCCATGGATAATCGGGCGCATGCTGAAAATCCTGGAAAACTGGCGCCAGCGCCGGGTCGAAGGCGTTGCCTACGACAGTGCCTACTTTCGCTCGACCTTCGAGCGGGTGCCCGCGCTCGGGCGGCTCGATGATCTCTCGCGTTACCGCCTGCTGCGCCTGACCCAGCGCTTCCTCTATGAAAAACGTTTCCACGGTGCCCATGGCTTCGAGCTCGACCTGGCGATGCGTACTCGCATCGCCCAGCTTGCCTGCTGGCCGGTACTGCAACTCGGCTTCGGCTGGCTGCGTGGCTGGCGCGAGGTAATCGTCTATCCCGAGGGCTTCCACGCGCACCGGCGCGAGCTCGACGAGGACAGCGGCGTGGTCCACGACTGGGATGAGGAACTCTCCGGGGAGTCCTGGGATGAGGGCCCGCTGGTGCTGTCCTGGGGCGACATCGAGAGCGATCTCGACAGCCCCCACGAAATCCAGAACGTCGTGATCCACGAAATCGCCCACAAGATCGATGCGCGCTCGGGCATCAGCGATGGCGCGCCGCCATTGCCCCGGCACATCGACCCGCGCGAATGGGAGCGAGTCTTTCGCACTGCCTACGAGGGTCTCTGCACGATCGTCGATACCGACGAAAACCAGGCACCTATCGATCCGTACGCCGCGACCGCCCCCGCCGAGTTCTTCGCCGTCACCAGCGAATACCATTTCCTTGCCCCGAAGATCCTGGAAGGCGTGTACCCGGAGGTGGCGCGGCTGCTGCGGCAGTTTTACGCGGGGTGATGGGTTTGCTTTAAGTGTTTTGGGCGTCCTGTCTTCGATTTGCTGTGTGGAAGTCCAGGTCGCCCCTGTCGGCGCGCCTATTCGCGCATGCAACTGGCGCCATTTGCTGTTGTGGGAGCAGCCCAGGCTGCTCCCACAACGTGGCGCAGAACGCTATGCGTTCTCAGCGCGCCACCTCACCGTCTACCAGCCCTGCCCGTCGCAGCGCACCCACGAGCGCGTCGAGATCAGCTTCGGCGCGATCGCGCTCGACCGCGAAGCGCTCCATCACCAGCGCCAGGGTGGCGAGACGGCTGCCGCCCTTGAGCAGGCAGTCGAGCATGACCGTGCCACTTGGGTTGAGATCAAAGTACTGCCCGCCAACGGTATCGAGGAGCAGCATCTCGTTCTCGAGGATCTGGGCGACGACGCCGTCGCGCAGACGCAGGGGCGAAGTGGTCATTGTGGCGGCCAGGTT
This sequence comes from Rhodanobacteraceae bacterium, assembly GCA_031425695.1. GTDB lineage: Bacteria > Pseudomonadota > Gammaproteobacteria > Xanthomonadales > SZUA-5 > JANPJV01. The sequence goes on from JANPJV010000042.1 coordinate 15,259, forward strand.
TCGAGGACGGTCAAGCGTGCCCGTGGTTCGGGGTGCTCGTCCAGCGCCGCGCCGTCGAGCTCCACCCAGGCATGCGCGCTGACCCGCGCAGCACCGCGCTCGGCTCCGATCACCAGTCGCGCCGGCAACCCCTGCTGGCGCAGGAGGGAGGTCAGCGCCAGGCTCTGGTCGAGGCAGGCACTGCCGCGCAGGCGCCGCCCGAGCCGATGCACAAAGCGCGCGAGCGCATGGGGATCGGCGGCCGCGGGGGCGTCGACTGCGCCGATCCAGCGCTCGACGGTGCCGGCAAAGCCAAGGCGCGCGAGATCCCGACGAACCTGCCAGACCCGCCATGCGGCGTGGCCGTATCGAATCAGGTTGCTCACGACCGCCACTGCTCCGCAAGCGTGAGCAAGGCTGATTTCGCGGCAGCGTCCGCGGCGCTCGGCTGGTCGGCCACGACCAGCCGCAGGGCGCGCAATTGTCCCGCACTCACTGCGGCAGCGACGGCGGCCACCAACTGCAGATGAGTGGCCAGGCAGGCACGCGGCAACAGCCGGGAGGCGAGGGTATTGCGCAGCACGAGTTCCGCTGCTGCGCGTGGCGCGAGCGGCTCTATTCGCGTGCCCGCGCCACGCTCCAGGCTGACCAGGGACGCAAGGGCCACACAATCCGGGGCGCTTGCCGGATATTGGTCAGCGGGTGGCAGCTTGAGCTGAGGAAAACGGGGCCGCAGTTCCAAGTGCCCGTTGCTACCGAGCGCGAGCGGCAGCACGTCGTCGGCCAGCCGCTCCCAGCCAAGGGTATGTGCCGCGCGCGCGAGCGTGGATTTGCCAGTGCCGCTGGCGGCGATCAGTGCAAGCGCGGGCGCTGTTGCCGACGCGCCGAGGCGCAGCGCCGAAGCGTGCAGCGCAAAGACTTGCTGGTGGGCGAGCGCATACAGGAGGCCCGGCCCGAGGATCAGCTCGGGAAGGTTTCCGGAATCATCTGGTGGACGGCGCAGAGCCAGTGCCCGGCGTCGTGGTAGATAGTCGAAAGCACCGAACTGGCGCAGATCGATGGTATGCCGGCACGAATCGACTGCGATGCGTGCCTGGATCGGATGCTCGCGAAAATGGCTCTCGACAGTGGCCGTTTCCGAGCCTGCGTCGCTATGGCCAGCGAATAGTTCCGCAGGAAGCACCTGGCGGTCGGCGAAGCCAGCGAGTGCCGGCTCGAGCGCAATGACACAACCGGCGACGCCTACCGCCGGTTGCGAACTGGCTTCGCGGAACGCGGATGAAGCTGTCGATCGGACGGTATCAAACTTCCTGGATGGCGGCGTTGCCGCTGTCGCCGGTGCCGAGCGAGCCGCCCAGCGTCATTTCGCGAATGTCTCCGAGCGCGCGCAATACCGGAGTGGCATACGGGCTGCGCACAGGCTCGTTAAGCTGCCCGTCGTCGCGTTCAGCAATGGTGCTCGCCGCCATGGTTCTGTGCGTCCTGATGGATTCCCATTTCATGCTAATGCGCGGGTCCCTGTTATTGCAAGGCGCGCGAACAAAATTTCGCGTTCAATCAACTGTTTCCAACCATGAACCAAGCCCGGCAAGCAGCCAGAGCAAGACCAGCTGGGAGTCGCTGCGCGGATTGACTCGCAATGCTGCCGCCACGGCATCGGTGCGCACGTATTCGCTCCACACACTTTCCCCCCGGTCGATCAGCCGAACGAGTTGCTCGTGCCCGGCGTGCAGCAGGCTGTGCTCGAACAGCGGGCGCATGCTCTCGCCCTTGGGCTTGAGCCGCCAGCGGTCCGGCAAGACCCCCGCCAGCGCTGCGCGCTGGATGAATTTGCCACGACCCGCCCGCCAGCCATGGAAACCTGGCAGGCTGAGCGCCAGGTGTACGAGCGGCCATTCGCGAAATGGATGGCGCAACTCGAGCGCGTACGCCTGGCTGAAGTAGCACTCGCCTGCCGCATCGAAGGCTGCATAGCTCCCGAGCGCATGCGCGGCCTGGGGCGGGTGGGGCCAGTCGGCACACGCGCCATGGGCATTGACGCGCTGCCCGTTCAGTGCCGGGATTCGCTCCGGGCGCAGCCAAGCGGGCGGCGGGCTGGGCTTATCCGGATTGCCGCGCAGCCAGGAGCGCCAGCCGCGCTCGCGCCAGAGACCGCGTGGTCCACCGGTGACGGCGATTCGAAGATATGTGCTCGCAATGAGCCCGAGACGGCGTGCGCGCAGCGCATCTGCGAGCCACAGTCCCGGCTTACAGAACAGATGGTCACCGAAGTTGCCAGTCAGCAGCACGTCGACGCCGGCCGCTCGATAGCGCTCATACAGGCCGTGCTTGAGCCCCCGGTACGGGTTGGCGATCGGCGAGTCGGGTGAGCCGGGTGGGTGCTGGGTGCTGATCAATGGGCCACCCGCATCCGCTGCAAAGCCCACATGCTCCAGGCCGCAGTGGCGCGCCAGCTCGGCCGCGCTCGCGCGCTCGTCGGGACCGGGCACGCGCTCGCAGCCGTAGGTGATGGCCAGCGGTGTGCACTGTTCGGGAGAGCTCGCGAGCGCCTCTGGCAACAGGCTGGCGATCGCGCCCGAGTCGAGGCCGGAACTCAAGCTCAAGCCGATGCGGGCGGCATTCGCGCAACTTGCCCGTACGGCCGCGCGCAGGCGTTCCGCAAATTCGTCCGTGGCCCGCGCGTCGCTCCAGCCGAAGGCTTCGGTCAGGGGCGCGTTCGTCAGGCGCGACGAGTGCTCGCCCGTGGCACCGACGTCGAGCGCCTGCCCCGGAGCCACGCTGCGGATGGCGCGCCAGGCGGTTGCAGTCGCTGGCGGCGCGCAAGCGCCGAAATAGGCGGCCAGGTACTCGGAATCCAAGGCAGCGTCGACAGCCGGGTGCGCGCGCAGAATGTCCTCGCCCGAGGCCACCAACAGTGCTCCGGGGATGCGTGTCCACAGCAAGGGGCGCTGTCCGAGACGGTCGCGCAGGAGCCGCACCTGGCGCGCGCGTGCGTCAATCACGATGACGGCTGCCGCCGAGTCCTGTGGCGTGGCTGCGAGCACAGTGCTCGAGCAGGGCCGCTCAATGTCCGACAGCAGGATTTCACCGCCGGGCAGCGTCGCAATCGACGGGGGGGCAAGCGCGCGCGTGGTGACGGTGAGCGCGTTCAGCCCCGGCGCCCGCAACTCGTCAATGCGTCCACTGGCACGCCCGAGGGCGCGACCCTGCAGCCGCGACCAGCCGGGTTCGTCGGCATTTTCCGGGTCCCAAGCGAACCGCGCCAGCAAGATTGCCATCATCACTCCGAAATCATTGCGTGAAGGCTATCTCGTCCTGAACAGCAAGCGCTCGGTGATGCCGCCCGGCGCGCCGCGCTTGCTGCTGTCATGGGCTTGGGTTATATAGCTCGGCTTGCTTTTTGGCGGCTCGGTCTTCGCGATCGGCCAGCCTGGTTAGGAGGACACTGTACGATGGCGACGACCAAAGCCAAGCCCAAGGCCGCTGCCGCGGTACTCGAGGCGCTGGTGGCTGCAAAGGCGACTCCGCGGGCGACCGCCAAGCCGGCCAAACCAGAAACGCGACGCGCGGGCGGGATCGATGCGGGTTCCCGAAGTCTTTCGATCAGCCCGGCGGATTTGCCGTTGCCGATCGGCTATGTGGCGAAAGTTGAGCTACAGAGCGGTTTTCGGCCGAGTGCGGGCGAGGAGTACATGTCGCCCGAACAGCTTGAGTACTTCCGTCGCAAGTTGTTGATCTGGCGCCAGGAATTGATCGAGGAATCGCAGCAGACGATCGAGAACCTGCGCGACGAAGTGCGTGATGTCGGTGACGAGGCCGAGCGCGCCACGCGCGAGACCGAGAACTCGCTGGAGCTGCGCACGCGCGACCGCTACCGCAAGCTGATCGCCAAGATCGACAAGGCACTGCGCCGCATCGAGGAAGGCCGCTACGGCTTTTGCGAAGAGACCGACGAAGAAATCGGCCTCGAACGCCTCGAGGCACGCCCAATTGCCACCATGTGCCTCGACGCCCAGGAACGCTGGGAACACCGTCAGCGCCAAATGGGCGACTGAAGAGCGTTTTTCGGTAGTCGATTTCCTTTCAAGACTCGGGCTCGCAAATGCGGGCCCGAGTCGTTTTTGGCTCCCGGCTCGGCTCTTGTACGTCATGTTGATGCCGCAGGGCGGTACATGGGGAATTGTGCCCGGGAACCGGAAGTAGATAGGGGGGGGGTAAACAATTGCTACTATAGGGCAGGGTTGGCGTGGGGGTCCGAGCGTGCGCCACCGACCCCATCCCACCC
>JANPJV010000043.1:0-8961 GCA_031425695.1 Rhodanobacteraceae bacterium
CCCCCCGGACAACTTTCCGTTTTTCACCCCGTACATGGCTCAATTTTCGCCCGCGGCGCCCACAAAATGCCCTACGACAGCCCAACGACCGGCTCCTGCGGCAACGACGCCACCAGTTCGCGGGCCCACACGCCGCAGGCACTTGCGCAGGGGTGATACCCATCCGCGGCAAAGGCAGCCGGATCGTCCGGCACCGGCGTCGGAAAATGATGGACGCCGGGCAGCTGCCTGGCGACTTGCGCCCCGACCTGGTCCAAGCGCTCGGCGCGGTGGCCGAAGAGCTGCCGCAGCAGCCAGGGCAGCGCGGGAAAGCGGCGCATCGGCGGCACGCCGGCCAGCACGATGGTCGCCTGCGGCGAGTGCGCGCGCAAAGCCGCAAGCAGCACCAAGAGATTGCGCGCCCAAGCGCGCGTGGAGGTCAGCCGGGTGACGTCATTCACGCCGACAGAAATCAGCACGTACTCCACCGGGTCGCCGGGCAAACGCGGCAGCACGTTCGCAATGAGCTGGCCGCAATCAGCGCCATTGAGATCGAGCGCCTCCCAGCGCACTCGGGCTGCGAATCGCTCCGCCAGCGCCCGCGCATACTGCGCCGGCAGCGCCTCGTCGATATGCCCGATGCCGACGCCAGCCACGATTGAGTCCCCGACCGCCAACGCCGGCGCTCCGGCCCGCAACCGACCACCCCGAACCGCTCACCCGGCGCCGGCGGCAACCGCAACGCCGTCCGCCGCAGCCACAGACCCTGCGGCAACGCAAACGGCAAGGCGATCCAGAAACCGAGGCGGGAAATGAGGGTGGCTGGCATGTCCTATCGCTAGCGCGTTCTGGAAGAAAAGGACGGGCACAAAGAAAATCTAAGGACAAGCAGCAAGAACAGCGAAGGAAAGCGTTTTGAAGACGAAGGAGCGTCGTTTGGTACGTACCTGGCACCAACCCAAAGTCTCCTTAGATTTTCTTGCTGCTTTTCCTTCGTGTCCTGCCCTTCCATGCAGGCTGCGATTCAATGAGGTCTTTCGCCGCGACATCACCGCAAAAGCGCCCGCTTGAGCGTGTAAAGCGCGGAGATTTCATCGTCGCCGCGGCCCTCGGATTTGCAGGTGGCGTAGTCGGGGAAGAAAAGGACGAACACGAAGAAAATCTAAGAAAAGCAGGAAGAACAGCGAAGGAAAGCGTTTTGAAGACGAAGGAACTGCGTTTGTTACGTATCTGGCACCAACCCAAGGTCTCCTTAGATTTTCTTGCTGCTTTTCCTTAGATTTTCTCCGTGTCCTGCCCTTTCATGCAGTCTGCGATTCAATGAGGTCATCGCCGCGCCATCACGGCAAAAGCGCCCGCTTGAGCGTGTAAAGCGCGGAGATTTCGTGATCGCCGCGGCCCTCGGATTTGAGGGTGGCGTAGTCGGCGTAGGCGCGTTCAACGGTGGGCAGGCTGGTGCCCAGGGCAGTGGCCATTTCGCGGACGATGCCGAGGTCCTTGTGCAGCAGTGCGAGCTTGAAGCCGCCCGCGAAGTTGCCATCGAGCATGCTGGCGCCACGCTTTTCCAGGAACCAGCTGTTGGCGGCGCCGGCGGTCAGCACCTGCAGCAGCTTGTCGCGCGGCAGCCCCAGCGCATCGGCGAAGGCGAGGGCTTCGCAGACACCTTCGGCAATGCCGCCGATCATGATCTGATTGACCGCCTTGGTGGCTTGCCCGGCACCCACCGCGCCCATCAGCATGGTCCGCGCTGCAAAGCACTGCAGCGCCGGCATGGCGCGCGCGAGGTCGGACTCGCTGCCGCCGATCATCACACTCAACTTGCCGTTCTTCGCGCCCTCGACGCCGCCGCTGAGCGGGGCATCCAGAAAGCCGACCCCGATCGCTGCGAGCTCGGTTGCCGCCGCCCGCGCGGTCTGTGCCGAGACCGTCGAGGTATCGATCACCAGCATGCCGGACCGCAAGCCCGGGCGCAGTCCGGCGATGACTTCGCGCACATCGGCATCGGCGGAGACGCACAGGAAAATGATCTCGGCAGCGGTCGCCAGCGCGGCCAGGTCTTCCGGTGCAGCGACGCCGAGCTCGGCGGCCAGCGCCGTGGCGCGCTCGCGCGTCCGATTCCAGACCGCCGACAGCATGCCGTGGGCGGCCAGGTGGCGCGCCATCGGCGCGCCCATGGCGCCGAGGCCGACAAAGGCGCAGCGGGGGAGGGAGTATTCGCTCATCGTTCGAAGTCCCTCGCTGGGTGCACCGCGCATCCGAAATTGTTTGTTTTTGACGCAAAGGAACGCCAAGGGAGCAAATGGACGCAAAAAAAGCTACTTGCCTCCTTTGCGTCCCTTTGCCCCTTTTGCGTTCATTTGCGTCGAAAAAAAGAGATCCAAGAAGGCGCAACCACTCACTCGTCCCCGTGCAGATACGTATACCCACCGAGCCCGGCTTCGAGGGCTTCGCCGACGCGTTTCGCGTCAGTCGCGTTGAGGCCGGCGGCGGAGATCTTGGCGCGGTAGGCCATGCGCAGGTGGTCGATGTCGTAGCCGACGTACTGCAGCAGATCCAGCGTGGTGTCGCCCTGGCGCGCCTCCTCGAGATCGAAACCGCCGGGGCGCGAGCGCACGCAGACGGTGTCGGTGTCGCCGAACAGGTTGTGGATGTCGCCGAGGGTCTCCTGGTAAGCGCCGACCAGGAAGAAAGCGAGGTGGTAGGGGCTTGACCCGGGTGCATGGACCGGCATGGTGCTCTGCACGGTCTCGCTGTCGACGTAGTGGTCGATGCGGCCATCGGAGTCGCAGGTCAGGTCTTCGAGCACGGCGCGTCGCAATGGCGGCGCATCCAGGCCCGCGACGGGAACGATCGGAAACACCTGCTCCAGTGCCCACACGTCCGGCATCGACTGGAACACCGAGAGGTTGACGAAAAACTTGTCGGCGAGCTTCTCGGTCAGCTCCTCGTGCGCCTGCAGATGCGCGCGATGGCCGCCGGCCAGGCGCAGGTGCACCGCATGCGCGATCGCGTAATAGACATCGTCGAGCGCAGCGCGCTCTTCGAGGTCGATCTGCCCGAGCGCGAACAGGGTCTGGCCCTCCTGGGCGTAATGCAGCGCTTCCTGGTAGAGCTCGAGCGGTGGGCGCCGGCCGAGATCGGCATACAGCTCCTTGAGGTGCCGGAGCGCCGTTGAACGGCCCTGCGTACCCGCGCCGGTATTGCCCTCGGGCATGCGCTCGACCGCGGTCACATCCGAGATCAGCACCGCGTGGTGGGCGGTCATTGCGCGCCCGGATTCGGTAAGGATGCGCGGCTGCGGCAGGCCGTGTTCCGCGCACACTTCGGCGAGCGGCGCAACGATCGCCTGCGCGTACTGGTCGATGCCGTAGTTGATCGAGCAGAAACTGCGCGAGCGCGTGCCCTCGTAGTCGACGCCGAGCCCGCCACCGACGTCCACGTGGGTGACGTTGTGGCCGAGCCGGTGCAACTCGGCGAAATAGCGCACCGCCTCGCGCATGCCCTGGGCGATGTCGCGCACGTTGGAGATCTGCGAGCCCATGTGGAAATGCAGCAGCTTCAACGACTGGCTGAGTCCCGCCGCGGCAAGCGCCGAAGACAGCTCGATCAGCTGGCGCGGCATCAAGCCGAACTTGGCCTTGTCGCCGCCGGTGTTCTGCCACTTGCCGGCACCGATCGAGACCAGCCGTACGCGCACGCCGAGCAGCGGCTCGACACCGAGGCGCGCGGCCTCTTCGATCACCAGCGGCAGCTCATTGGCCTTCTCGATCACGATGATGACGTCGAGCCCGAGCTTGCGCCCGATCAGCGCCAGGCGGACGTACTCGCGATCCTTGTAGCCGTTGCAGACGACCGTGCCGCGCTGGGCCATCGCCAGCACCGTCATCAGCTCGGGCTTGCTGCCGGCTTCGAGACCGAAGCCCTCGCCGCAATGCCGTGCCAGCTCAGCGACCACGTTGCGCTGCTGGTTGACCTTGATCGGGTAGATCGCGGTGTAGCCGCCGGCGTAATCGCGCTCGGCCATCGCCCGCGCGAACGCACCCTGCAGCCGGCCCAGCCGATCACTCAGGATTTCGGGAAAGCGCACCAGCAATGGGATCCGCAATCCCTGTCGCTGCGCCGCCTCGATCACATCGGCGAGCGCTACCGCGCGACTTTGATCGGCCTGCGGCAGCACCACCAGCTGACCCGCGTCATCGACGTCGAAATACCCATCCGACCAATGCGCAATGCTGTAGGTGCGCCGCGCGTCTTCGATGCTCCAAGCCATGACGCTACCCCGCTGATACAGAGGCGGCGGAGGATAGCAGCCGCGGGCGTCAGGACCGGTTGATGAGCGCGGATGGCTTTTCGTAGGTCATGTTGATCGCGCCAGCGATCTACTTGACGGCTATTGGATCGGAAAGCCGTCAAGTAGTCCGCTTCGCGGACAACATGACCTGCAAACAGCCGAGCGATTCAATGCCGTTAGCCGCGTCCCCGCGCCCCGAGATTCTGCGCAATACGCCCCAGCAGGGGCTCGAGGGCTTCGCGGGTGTTGGGGTCGGCGTTCAAGTGGGTGAAGCTGACCTGGGCCTGCCAGCCGCTGCCGAGCTTGCGGGCGCGGCGGACGTCGTAGGCGCCCACCTGCAGGCGCGCGGTGTACTGAGTCATCGACTCGCCGTAGAAGGTCAGCTGCTGCTCACCCAGCGGCACGCTGCGCACCACCACCACGTACTCGGCGTGGCGCGCTGCGGCGGCGACCAGTTGTCCGATGGCCGGCTCGCCACCGCGCTCGAAGCGCGCCATTGCGCCGATCAGGTCCTCGTCGACCACATCGAGCCCACGATCAGCGAGGCTTTCTTCGATCGTCATCTCGGCGGGACCGGCTATCGCTTCGTCGCCGATCGACAGCACGATCACGCGCGGCGTCCCGCTGTAGGCCGGCTGCGCCGGCTCCACGCTGGGGCTATTGGCACGCGCCAGCCGCGGAGAGGAGGCGCGCGGCTCGGCCTCGGCGCCACGCCCGAGGCGCTGGTCGCGCAGGTTGGCCAGCCGCTGGCCAATGGCAGCCGAGCGCGGGCTCTGTGTCAGCTGGGGCGCACCGGCGCGGGCGCGGTTGGCTTCCGGCTCGGGCGCTTCTTCGGCATAGACGGGAGCCTCTTCCGCGAGCGGTGCATCGCCTTGGCTGGAGCCACTGTCCCCGGTCGACCCTTCCGGCGCATCGCCCATCGCCGGCGGGCTGGCGGGTGTTTCATCGCTGGTCTGGGTCAGCGTCACCGATTGCTGGTCGCTGGTGGTATCGCCACCAAGGCTGGCCGCGCTCTGGACGGCCGCAGTATCGGAGGCCGGTGCCGAGACGGGCGTCGCCACGGCCGGCGGTGCGGCCGGCGTGCTCACCGCGGCCGGCGGGGCGGGCGGCGGTACTGACGCAACAGTAGCCGGGGCGGTCGGGCCCGGATCGCTCGCCATTGTCGTCGGCGCGGCGGCGCCGGTCTTGAACAGCCCCGAATACCAGGCACCTGCGCCGCCCGCACCGACCAGCAGGACGGCGGCGATGGCCCACGGCAGCAGCGAGGTCTGGCGTGCAGCCGGCGGCGGCGCGACGCGCTCGGCGGGCATCAGCGGCGGCGGGGTCGGCTGGCGTGGCGCTGCGGAGTCGGTCTGGTAGCCGACCGCGGCGACGGGGACCGGCGAAAGGCGCTTGAGCTCGGCCGGCGTCGGCGTATTGACCACCGTGCCGATCACCGGGCCGGGAATCGGCCGCGGCGGCGTCAATGGCCCGGCGGCATTGATCCCCGCATTGACCAGGTCGTTGACCAGCTGGTGACAGTCCGCGTACCGATCGGCCGGATCCTTCGCGACCATGCGCTGCAGGATCTCGCTCAGGCGCGGATCGATCGAGGCGTTGACCTCGCGCACATCCGGAATGCCCGCCTGCACCACCTCGAGCATCATCCCCAGCGGCGACTCGTCCTTGTACGGGGACTGCCCGGTCAGCATCTCGAAATAGACGATACCGAGCGCGAAGATGTCGGAGCGCTGGTCGACCTGCTTGCCGAGGCACACTTCTGGCGAGAGATAGCCTGGCGTGCCCACGAACTGGCCGGTTCCGGTCAGCTTCTTGTTGAAATCCTGGGTAGCGAGCGCGATACCGAAGTCAGCGACCTTGATCACGCCGCGCTGGGTGATCAGCAGGTTGGCCGGCTTGATGTCGCGATGGATGACGCCGCGGTCATGCGCGGCGGCGAGACCCTGCGCCACCTGCAGCAAGATGCGCGAGGCCTCGATGGGATCCAGCTGGCGCTCACGCTTGAGCCGCTGGCTCAGGGACTCGCCCTCGACGAACTCCATGGCGAAGAACGGCTGGCCCTGGTCCTCGCCAACGAGGTAGATCTGCACGATGTGCGGGTCGTTGAGCTGGGCCATGCTGCGGGCTTCGCGGAAGAAGCGCTCGACGACGCTGGCGTCGTCCGCGAGTGCCTCCGACAGCATCTTGATCGCCACGTGGCGATGCAAGGACGACTCGTATCCCTTGTAGACAACACCCATGCCGCCCCGACCGAGTTCGGCGACGATGTCGTAATGGCCGACCTTGCTGCGCTGTGCCATGACCTTCTTTGATCCTTGAAGTTTGCCGGCGCCGCCGCGAGACCCTTAGTGTAGTCCCGCGTCGGGCTTCACCTGGATATCTCTCCCACGCAATAAAGCGCACCGAGGGGACGGTTCAGGGGGAGGAAACAGGTTTTCGGTTGCTGGTTGTTGGTTGTCGGCGGCAAAAGCAGGGCTCGCTCTGGACCTCGCTGTCAGCAACCAGCAACCAACAATCAGCTAGCGAAAGCGGGCTTCTAGGTTGCTCGATTGTTAGTGGGAAGCGGCAAAAGTTGGCAGGCTTTTGACCCTGCTGCCAACAACCAACAACCAACAACCAACAACCAGCAACCCGCTACTTGTCCTTCAGCCCCGCCAGGGCGCGGTCGACGCGGACGAAGACTTCCGGCCGCGAGAATGGCTTCTTCATGAAGTCGTCGGCGCCGATCTTCTGCGCCCAGAACTGCTCGGTGGCCTGTTCGTTGCCGCTCATCATGATCACCGGGATCTGCGCGGTGAGCGGGTCGCGGCGCAGCGTGCGCAGGGCGGCGAAGCCGTTCATGCCGGGCAGGACGATATCGAGAAAGATCAGCCGCGGCAGGTTCTGGCGCGCCATCTGGATGCCGCTTTCGGCATCGAAGGCTTCCAACGGCTCATACCCACTCTGCTCGAGCATGCGCCGCAGCAGGGTCACGACGGTGGTCGAGTCGTCGATGATCAGGATCAGGGTGCCGCGCTTGACGCGGGCGCGCGCCTTTCCGCGCCGGTCATCTGCGCCGGCACCGCCAAAGATACTGCGCACGAAATCAAACAGGCCCATCGTATCCCCTTCGGTATCCCGTCAATCACTGTGCCCAACACAGGCTGTCGCCGCAGCAGTCCCCACTGCGACGCCGGACTGCAGAGCATCCGCCAAAGCGGGACCGGAGCGCCAGCCCCAGGACATTGAGTAGGTCATGTTGTCCGCGCTGGCGGACTACTTGACAATGCGAGGTTGACTGTCAAGTAGTCCGCTTCGCGGTCAACATGACCTACTTTGAAAAGCTTTCCTACTTTCCTGGAGCCTTGAATGTCCTTCCTCCGCATGAGCGATCTTGGTCTTGCCGGCAAGCGCGTACTGATCCGCCAAGATCTCAACGTGCCGATTTCCGATGGGCGCATCAGCAGCGAACAACGGCTTCTGGCGAGCCTGCCGACCGTGCGCGCGGCGGTCGCCGCGGGCGGCCACGTGATGCTGCTCTCCCATCTCGGACGGCCGAAGGAGGGGCATTTCGATCCGGTTGCGTCGCTGGCGCCGATCGCGCAATGGCTGGGCGAACACCTCGGGCAACCGGTGCGCCTCGTTCGCGACTGGCTCGATGGCGTCGAGGTCGCTCGCGGCGAGGTCGTGCTCTGCGAGAACGTGCGCTTCAATGTCGGCGAGGAGAGTGACGATCCGGGACTGTCGGCCCGGATGGCGGCGCTCTGCGATGTGTTTGTCATGGATGCCTTCGGCACCGCGCACCGCGCCCAGGCGTCGACCCATGGAGTGATCCGCCTTGCGCCGATCGCGTGTGCCGGGCCGTTGCTCGCCGCCGAGCTCGATGCGCTGGCCAAGGCGCTCGAGCACCCGGCCCGCCCACTGCTCGCGATCGTGGCCGGCTCGAAGGTTTCGACGAAGCTGAGCCTGCTGACCAACCTCGTCGACAAGGTCGATCAACTGATCGTCGGCGGCGGCATCGCCAATACCTTCATCGCCGCCAACGGCCACGGCGTCGGCAAGTCGCTGCATGAGCCGGACCTGGTCCAAGTCGCACGCGCGATCGAGGCGAAGGCCACGGCCCGCGGTGCGCAGATTCCGCTGCCGCTCGATGTGGTCACCGCGCCGGCCTTCAGCGCCGATGCCAAGGCCACGATCGAGGGTATCGATACGGTGTCTGCCGACGAGATGATCCTCGACATCGGACCACGCACTACCGCGCACTACGCGGAGCTCATCGCCAAGGCGGGGACGGTGGTATGGAACGGCCCGGTCGGGGTGTTCGAAATGGAGCCTTTTGCCGCTGGCACGCGCGCGATTGCCGAGGCCATCGCGGCCTCGTCGGCGTTTTCCATTGCGGGCGGCGGCGACACCCTGGCCGCCGTCGAGAAATACGGCGTGCAGGATCGAATCAGCTATATCTCCACCGGCGGCGGCGCCTTCCTGGAGTTCCTGGAAGGCAAGGAGCTGCCGGCAGTGGCGGCATTGAAGGCTCGCGCAGGACGCTGAGCCTCGCGGACGCTTTACTAAACGCGAAAAAGCGTCCGCGCGCAGCGCAGACCACCAGGAGCACAGAAGCTTGGCTTGTGGTGGGTCTGCGCTATGCGCGGACGCCTTTAAGGGCGGCCCGGGTATCAACACCCGGGCCGCGTCAACTCACTCGAAGCCGTTCT
>JANPJV010000044.1:0-44432 GCA_031425695.1 Rhodanobacteraceae bacterium
GCGCGCCAGCGCCAGCACCACGGCCGAATCCATGCCGCCGGAAACGAGGATGACGGCGCGCTTGCTCATCGGCCCGGCTGGTCGCCCCAAAGCACCTTGTGCAGCTGCAGCTGGAAGCGGACCGGCAGGCGGTCAGCGAGCAGCCATTCGGCGAGGAGGCCGGGTGGGAGCACGTCGGCGACGGGGGAGAACAGTACGGTGCAGAGGCTGGCGAGGGACCGCACTTCAGTCTGCATGCGCGCCCATTCGTAGTCGGCGCGGTCGCGGATCACGAACTTGATCTGGTCGCGCGGGCCCACGTGGACAAGATTTTCATAGCGATTGCGGGCTTCTTCGTTCGAGCCCGGGCACTTGAGGTCGAGCACCTTGCGGACGCGCGGGTCGACGGCCGCAACATCCAGCGCACCCGAGGTTTCCAGTGAGACCTCATACCCGGCGTCACACAGCCGCTTGAGCAGCACGGCGCAGTTCTTCTGCGCCAGCGGCTCCCCGCCGGTCACGCACACATGCCGCGTGCGGTAGCGCCCCACGTCCTCGAGAATACCGTCGATCGCGATCTTGCGGCCGCCATGAAACGCATACGCCGTATCGCACCAGCTGCAGCGCAGCGGGCAACCGGTCAGCCGCACGAACACCGTCGGCCAGCCCACCGCATCCGCCTCACCCTGGATCGAGTGAAAGATTTCGGTGATGCGCAGGCTGGGTGCGGCGACGGAGTCGCGTGTGGGTGCGGGGGCGGCGAGGGGGAGCATGGGGGTTTCGGTTATCGGTTTCGGAAGAGCAGGTTGAGAAGCCGGGCGCCGCTTTTCCGAAACCGACACCCTTGTTCTACCTGCAGTCCAGCCGCAACGCGCGGAGCATGCGGGTTACGGTTTTGTTTATCAGCTTCGGAAAAGCAGGCAGGGAGTCAGACTCCGCTCTTCCAAAACAGAAATCCGAAACCGAAACCCTCGCTCTTACCTGCCGTCCAGCCGCAGCGCCCGCAAGCGCCCCTGGGCCAAGCGGGCCACCGGCGTGTCCGGATAGCGGCTGATGACCTCGTTCAAGGTCGCGCCAGCGCGGGTGGCGTCGCCGAGTTCGTACTGGCAGTAGCCAACCTTGAGCAGCGTGTCTGGGGCCTTGCGGCTGTCCGGGAAACGCGAGAGCAGGCTCTGGAAGGTTTCCAGCGCGAGCTCGTAATTCTGGGTGACGTAATACGATTCGCCGAGCCAATAGGTCGCATTGGCAGCGAGTTCGCCGTCGGGATATTGCTGCAGGAAGGCCGAGAACAGTTGCGAGGCCTCTGCGTAGCGGCCTTGCTTGAGCGCCTCGAAGGCAGTCTCGTAGGCTTCCTTCTCTTCCGGCGGGCTCATCTGGGCGACGCCACCACCCACGGTATCCGCGCCTGATGGCGGAGACATCGAGGATGAGCGCGGAGTTTCAACCTCGCTCATCGTGCCGGGTGGTTCGTCGTTGTCGAGCTGCTCCGGCGCGCTGCCGTTGTCGATCGGCGTCCCGCTCGCAGGCGGACGCGTCGGCACGGTCATGCCGCCTTCGAGCCGCTGCAGCCGGGAATCCAGATCCACGTACTGGTCGCGCTGGCGCTTCTTCAGACCCTCGATCTCAAAGGATTGCTGCTCGACCAGTCCACGCAGGCTCTGTACCTCGGCCTGCAGTTCCTGGTTGCGCACCATGATCTCGGAGAGATTGCTGGAGGCCCCGCTGCCCTGCGATTGCCGCTCGAGTTGCTCGACGCGCTCGGCGAGGCTCAGGCGGTTCTGGGCAATGGCGGATCCGGGAACGCAGACGGCGGCCACGAGGGCCGCCGTCAGGGATCGAAACATTAACGAACGTGTGCCGATCATGCTCACCTTTCGATCAGATTGTGGACCAGGTGGAACTCGGAACAAACTAAGCGGTGCCGCGCGGCACAAGGATGTGCCGCCATTTCCGATGACCAAAGTCATCGGAAATGAAGCGAAACAAAAACCACGTTTTTTGTTGAGCGTGTCTGAAAAGTCCAGGATGGACTTGTTCAGACCCTTCCAGCTCATTGCTTGGCAGTGTAGCGGATCTCGGCGCGACGGTTCTGTGACCAGCAACCATCGTCGCTCTCGGTGCAGATCGGACGCTCTTCGCCGTAGCTGAGCACGTTGATCTGCTCACTGCTGCCGCCGTTGGCGAGCAGGAGGTCACGCACGGCATTCGAACGACGCTCGCCGAGGCCAAGGTTGTACTCGCGCGAACCGCGCTCGTCGGCATGGCCTTCCAGCGAGATGCGCGCGCCGGCGTTGGCGGCCAGGTACTTGCCGTGGCAGCGGATCATTTCCATCGCTTCGGACTTGACCGAAGCCTGGTCGAGATCGAAGTAGGCCAGGCGCGAGACCAGGCACGGAACGGTGTCGAGGCTGGTCGGATCGTTGAAATCGATACCGCCGTCGGTGTCGCCCGGCGTGACCTGGGCCGTGTCACCGCCGTTCGGCTCGACCGAATCGATGGGCTTGACGACTTCTTTCTTACAGGCGCCGAGACCGGCGAGGGCCAGGGCGATTACGAGTGCGCGAATCGGGGTGTTCATTTTTTTATTTCCTTCTTGACGAATGACAGCGAAAAAGCGGAGCACTTTTATTCTAGATGCAGAAAGCCTGAGTGAAACGCTCAATTACGATAAGGACCCCAGGAAGGCTCACGGATGTCACCATCCGGGTTGGCCAACCGATACCGCACCGAGCCGTCAGCCGGCGCGGCATAGAGGACTCCCCGATTCCCCTCGCGAGCGGCGTAGAGAATCATGCTTGCGTTGGGTGCGAAACTGGGCGATTCGTCCATGGGACCCGGCGAGATCATCCGGACCGTTCCCGAGCCCCCACGCTCACGATCCAAAACCGCGATACGATACACATTTCTATTGCCTTGCACCATGGCGAGCAGGCGCCCGTCATAGGAGACATTGACGCGCGAGTTGTATTCGCCTGTCGAGGTCACGCGCTCCGGCGTGCCGCCACCGGCGGGCAGTGCATAGATCTGCGGCTTCCCGGCGCGATCGGAGGTGAACATGATGCTGTTGCCGCCGGGCATCCAGGCCGCCTCGGTATCGATCGAAAAATGCCGCGTCAGCTGCGTCAGCGAATTGGTGGCGAGATCCAGCGTGTAGATTTCCGGATTGCCGCTGCGCGACAGCGTCAGCGCCAGCCGGCGGCCATCGGGTGAGAACACCGGGGCGCCGTTGATGCCCTTGAACGAGGTCAGCACGTTGCGCGAAACGGTCGCCAGGTTATGTACGAAGATCGCCGGGCCGGTCTTGCGCTCGAAGCTCACGTAGGCCAGCGACTTGCCATCGGGTGACCAGGTCGGCGACAGGAATGGCTCGCTCGAGCTGACCACGCGCACCGGATTGAAGCCGTCCCAATCGGCCACCACGATGGCGTATTCGTACTTGCCAGCCGGCAGGCGCTTGGCGGTGACATACGCGATGCGGGTCGAAAAGGCGCCGCGAACCTTGAGGATCTCTTCGTAGACGATGTCCGCGATCTGGTGCGAGATCATGCGGAATTGCCCCGGCAGCACCGGCAGCGATTTCGCGAACACCGACTGCCCCTTGAGTACGTTGTGCAGCTCGAACTCGACGCGATAGCCGCTCTCGGTGCCGAGCACGCGGCCAATCAGGATGAAATCCTGGTTGTTCTGCTTCCACTGAGCGTAGTTGACGTCGGCCCCGCGGGCCGGCATGGACGGCAGATCGCCCTTCAGGGGCGAACGGAACTGCGCGGTCCGATTCAAGTCGGCGCGCACGATCTGGTCGATCTGCGTGTCGTCCGGCATCGCTGCCGCTTCCCAGGCGAAGGGAACGATTGCGATCGGGATCGCGGCTTCCTTGCCTTTGTAGATCGGAATCTCGAGCCCCTGGGCGAAGGACACGGCAGGTCCGAGCAGGGCGATGAGTACGAGGGCGCAAGCTAAAAGACGTGGCATCGGGTCATCCGTCGTATTCGAAGTTGAAAATCAGGGAGGATTGGAAAACGCTGTCGAAACCGTCATAGGGCAGCGGACTGGCGCGCTCCACGGCTTCCTTGATCGATTCCTGGATCAGGGGATCGGCATTGCAGGGCGCGCTTACCTGCACGCCAATGACCTCGCCACCGGGAATCTGGCGTACCAGCAACTTGCAGCGAATCCCGGGCGGAGTGTTCGCCGGACGTCGCCAATTCTGGGTGACGGCTTCTTGGATCAGGCCCACGTACTGGCTCAGGAGATCGTCTTCGACGTCCTGTCCAGGCCGCTCGGCCCCTTCAGGCTCCGGCTCATCGAGCGGCGGGTCCGCACGCTGTTCCTGCACGTCCGCAAGCAGCTGTTCCTCGCGTTCCCGCTCGGCCTGCGCTTCGGCGCGCTGCTCGCGGATGTCGGCCAGTTGCTGGATGCGCTGCTCCTCGAGCTCCTGCTGGCGGCGTGCCTCTTCCTGTTGCTTGCGCAGCTCCTCGCGCTGGCGCTCGAAGTTGAGCGCTTCCTGGTCTGGTACCGGTGGCGGCAACGGGACGTTGTCGGTGACCTCGTCCGGTGTCGCATCCGGCGGCGGTGGCGGCGGCGCTGGTTCCGGCTTGGCGCGTTCGACCGGCTTTGGCGGCGTCGGCTTGGGCGCCTCCGGCTTCGGCTTCGGCTTGGGCTTCGGCAAGGGCCGGCCGACACTCATGTCCACCCACACCGCTTCGATCGTGCCCTTCGGGATCACGGTCTTCGGCGTGGTGGAAAAGATCATTCCCGCGAACATGATCACCGCCGCGAACACATGCACGCCGACGGCGTACAGGAAAGCCTTGGACTGGTCGCTGGAGGTCTCGACCATGATCAGCAGGCCACAAGCTTCTGTGGGTTCGGACCTTGTCCGAACGCTTTTTGCTTAGCTCTACGTGGGTTCGGACCTTGTCCGAACGCTTTTTGCTTAGCTCTACGTGGGTTCGGACTTTGTCCGAACGCTTTTTGCTTAGCTCTACGTGGGTTCGGACCTTGTCCGAACGCTTTTTGCTCGACCTCAAGTAAAGCGTCCGGACAAGGTCCGGACCCACGAAAGAATAGAAGCGCCAACATCACTTGCCCGCCGCCGGCAACGGATCAGCCATGAGCCCGACCCTGGGCGCGCCCGAGGCCTGCAGCGCGACCATGGCCTCATAGATGCGGCCATATTCGACATTTCGGTCGCCGCCGACCAGCACCGGAACTTTCGGATTGTTCTTTAGGGTCGCGCGCACTTTCTGGATCAGGCTGGCCTCGTCGACCGCTTCCTTGACGCCACCCACGCTCAGGAAAAAGGCGCCTTCGCGGGTCACGCTGACGATCAGCGGCTCTTCGTCGGTGTCGAGCGGATTGGCATTTGCCTGCGGCAGCTCCAGTTCGACCCCGAGGTTCATCAACGGCGCGGTGACCATGAAGATGATCAACAGCACCAGCATGACGTCGATATAGGGGACGACATTGATCTCGGCGACCAGCTTGCGGCGTTTACGGCGTCGCATGGGAGTTCACGGCACGCTGGAGGAAGAGCGTTCGGACAAGGTCCGAACCCACAAGGTCCGAACCCACAAGGTCCGAACCCACGATCGCGACGACCTCGGAGCTTGCTCGAGAATTCATCAATGCTCCTCCCCATGCGCCTGTCGCTGGAGGATGCTGCTGAATTCTTCCTGAAAGGTGTCATAACGTAATTCGATACGTTCGACCGCATTCGAATAGCGGTTGTAGAAGATCACCGCCGGAATGGCCGCGAACAGACCCATCGCGGTGGCGACCAGTGCTTCGGAGATGCCGGGCGCGACCATGGCGATGGTGGCTTCCTTGACGCTGGCCAGGCCATGGAAGGCGACCATGATTCCCCAGACGGTGCCGAACAGGCCGATGTAGGGAGAAATGGAGCCGACCGTCGCGAGGTTGCCGAGATGCTGTTCGAGCTTGTCGACTTCTCGCGAGAGCGCCACGCGCATGGCGCGCTGCGAGCCTTCGATCAACGTGCGGCTGTCGGTCTGGCGGCGCTGGCGCAGGCGTGCGAACTCGCGAAACCCAGCCTCGAACACCCCCTCGAGCCCGTCGGCGGCCTTGCCGCGGCCGCTCACTTCCCGATAGAGCTGGGCGAGATCAGCGCCCGACCAGAAGCGCTCCTCGAAATCGTCGGCATTGCGCGTCGCCGTCGAGATCACCTGCTTCTTGCGGAAGATGATCCACCACGACCACACCGATGCGGCCAGCAGCAGCGCCATGACCATCTGCACCGGCAGGCTCGCGTGCAGCATCAGTTCCAATAGATTGAGTTCGCCTGAGGTCACCGCTGAATCTCCGTGAGTAATGCTGTTGGGATGGGGCAGGGGCGGAAACGCGCGGCATCGAGACACGCGATCTCGAACTCGCCGCGACAGAGCTCCACGCCGGTGCCCGGGTTAAGAATGCGCTGACGTACGCTGAAGCTGGCGCGACGACAGTTCTTCAGCTCGACACTGATGGCGAGCGCGTCATCGAGTCGCGCGGGTTTGACGAACTGTACCTGCATCCCATAGACCGCGAACACTAAGCCCTCCCGCTGCAACACGCTCTGCTCGACGCCCTTCGCGCGCAGCCACTCGGTGCGCGCGCGCTCCATGAATTTCACGTAGTTGGTGTGGTACACGACGCCTCCGGCATCCGTGTCCTCCCAGTAAACGCGCGCGGGCCAGGAAAAGGGTTGCGGGGTCATGCCGCTGTTCTTACGTGGGTAAGCTTTACGTGGGTCCGGACCTTGTCCGGACGCTTCTGCGAGCAATTGGGGGATTGCGCTCTGCATGCGTGGGTCCTGACCTTGTCCGGACGCTCTTCGCGCATCAAAAGCGTTCGGACAAGGTCCGATCCCACATGAAGCCCAACCATCCTCACGCATCCCCCGCGAACAAATCTGGCGGCAGCTCTGGCTTGCGCGGGGGCTTGAGCCCCAGGTGGCGATAGGCCTTCGCGGTGACCACGCGACCGCGCGCGGTACGCATCAGGAAGCCTTGCTGGATCAGGTACGGCTCGACCACGTCTTCGATGGTGCCGCGCTCTTCCGAGAGCGCCGCCGCCATGCTGTCGACGCCGACCGGGCCACCGTCGAAGTGTTCGATCATGAGGCCGAGCAGGCGCCGGTCGAGCGCGTCGAAGCCTTCCTGATCGACGTCCAGCATCGCCATCGCGGCATCGGCGGCGGCGCGGTCGATCACGCCGCTGCCCTTCACCTCGGCATAGTCGCGGGTGCGTCGCAGCAAGCGGTTCGCGATGCGCGGCGTGCCGCGGGAACGCCGCGCAATCTCATTGGCGCCGTCCGCCTCGCACGCGATCCCGAGGATCGCGGCCGAGCGGGTGACGATCTGCGCCAGCTCGGCGACCGTGTAGAACTCGAGGCGCTGGACGATGCCGAAACGGTCGCGCAGCGGCGCGGTCAGCAGCCCTGCGCGTGTGGTGGCGCCAATCAGCGTGAACGGCGGCAGGTCGAGCTTGATCGAGCGCGCCGACGGGCCCTCGCCGATCATGATGTCGATCTGGAAATCTTCTAGCGCCGGATACAGCACTTCTTCGACCACCGGCGAGAGCCGATGGATCTCATCGACGAACAGTACATCGCGCGGTTGCAGGTTCGTCAACAGCGCAGCAAGATCGCCAGGGCGTTCGAGCACCGGGCCCGATGTCTGGCGCAGGTTCACGCCGAGTTCGTTGGCGATCACGTGACTGAGCGTGGTCTTGCCGAGGCCGGGTGGCCCGAAGATCAGCACATGGTCGAGCGCCTCGGAACGGCGCTTGGCCGCCTCGATATAGATCTGCATCTGCTCGCGGACGGCGCGCTGGCCGAGGTACTCGGTGAATCGGCGCGGCCGGATGTGGGCATCGAGCGCGGCGTCCTCGCGCAGGGCGCCGGGCGACAGCAGGCGCGGCTCTGGAGCTCCGGACAATCTTGCGAGTCCTTGAAAAGAGGGGCGGTGAGCGGCGGGGAAAAGGTGACCGCCGATTCTGAACGAGCACGGCCGTGCGGCCAAGCCGCCCTCGCGTTGGGGTTGTGGCGGCGTTTAGAATCTCCCGCGAAAGCCCGACGGGCTGCTAGGCTGCGCGACCTTTACGCCCGGCGGCACTACTCATGACCCAGCCCACCATCACGCTGATTGGCGCCCCCACTGATGTCGGTGCCGCCGATCGTGGCGCCTCGATGGGCCCCGAGGCACTGCGGGTAGCCGGCCTGCGCGAAGCACTGATCGAGCGCGGCCTCGAGGTCGTCGATCGCGGAAATCTCTCTGGCCCGATCAATCCGATGCGGGAGGCCGATGACGGCTATCGCCATCTCGCCGAAGTGGTGGCGTGGAACCAGGCCGTGTTCGGGGCCGTTGCGCAGACCTTGGCCGAGGGCGGATTGCCGATCATGCTCGGTGGCGACCATTGCCTCGCAGTGGGTTCAATTGGCGCCGTTGCCGCGCATTGTCGCGCGGTCGGCAAGAAACTGCGGGTCCTTTGGCTCGACGCCCATGCGGATTTCAATACCTCGCAGATCACGCCGTCCGGCAACATCCATGGCATGCCGGTCGCCTGCCTGTTCGGCATCGGCCCACGGCCACTGGTGAACCTGGCTGGCTTTGCGCCAGTGCTCGACCGCGACCAGTTCTTCCAGATTGGAATTCGCTCGGTCGACCCCGGCGAGCGCCGCATGGTCCATGAACACCGCATCGCCATTTTCGACATGCGCTATGTCGACGAGCACGGCATGCGCCGGGTGATGAGCGAAGCATTGGCCGGCGTCGATGAAAACACCCATCTGCACGTCAGCTTCGACATTGATTTCCTCGACCCCGCCATCGCTCCTGGCGTCGGCACCACGGTCCCTGGTGGCCCGAATTATCGCGAAGCCCAGCTGTGCATGGAAATGATCGCCGACACCGGCCGCCTCGCTTCACTCGACGTCGTCGAGCTCAATCCCGCCTTCGACGACCACAACCGCACCGCCAAGCTGGCCGTCGACCTGATCGAGAGCCTGTTCGGAAAGTCGACGCTGATGCGGGCTTGAATCGATCGCTGAAAGCTATCCACAGAAGAGCGGATGGCAGAAAAACAAGATCGACGCGGAGCGGAGCACATCAGAGCAATATTATCCACAGATTTCGCAGATTCACACAGATTAAGAGCAGATTATATTGCGGATTCAATCTGCTTAAATCTGCGAAATCTGTGGATAAATAGCTCTTGCTTCAATCTTTTTGTTCCCTACCCTCAAGGCTGCTGCTGGGCAAACTCGGGGACGCCCTGGCATTCGACGACTTCGCGGTTGGGGCCGGATGAGCGCATCTGGGCGTGGCGGATGGCTTCGAGGTTGAGGGCGGCGTAGTCGTCGTGGTCGCTCAGCGGGCTCATGGAGCCTTCGCAGGCGATATTCTGGTTGGGATCGTTGGCGTTGATGTCGGCCGCGACGCCTGGTTCCAGTTGGGCGTTGGCGTTCCAGTCGGCTGGCACCCCGGCAGCCAAGCCGCAGATACCGGCATTTTCATCGAGATTGGTTTCCAGCAGGGTCGGGCGGGTGCCGACCGAGTAACCAACCAAGCCATCGCCCGCGAGCGAACAATTACTGTCGATACCGCTGAACTGATAGCGATAGTTCATGACCGAATTGTAATTGGGCTTGAAGTTGCAGCTTGCATCCCCGCCGTGCTGCAGGCTCAGGTTATGGCCGAGCTCGTGCATGATGGTGTTGCGTACATTGGACGTAGTGCCGTAGCAGGCGAGCGAAACGATCATGTCGTCTCCGGTAAATTCAGACAAACCAGAGCTCGGATTGGTTGAATAGTTGTAGCGATGCGGCATGATGGCGTAATGAAAGTAGTTCAGGCGCGCGGTCGCGAAATTCGCACCCTTGTATTGGTAGAATTCTGACCCGATATTAAGGCCCTCGCCGAGGGTGCCATTTTCATCGTGGATCAGATTGCCGCCCGTGAACAAGCCGCCTTGGCCATAGTCCTGGATGAGGTCAATGCCGATGCTTCCATCAGGATTGGTTATCGGCGAGGCGGCAAATGCTGCGGCAGTTCCCTGCATGATCGCCGGCGTCGGCTGATGGGAATGCGCCGCGCATTCATGGGAGTCAGCGAACCAGTCATATTCAACCAGAATGGTCCGGCGCAGTGCTTTTGCGCCCATCCCCGGCAGATCCAGTCCCAGCGCGGTGCCGCGTACCTCGTCGCCGTCGTTCAAGCCGTCAGAGTCGGTGTCGGGGTCAAATGGCGACGTTCCCGTACGCCGCGCATCAATGAAACGGCCACTATTGGTTTCAGCGCAATCGGGGAGCCGGTCGTTGTCAGTATCGACATCGCACCCGGCTTCCATCCCGTCGCCACTGATGAAATCGAGGTTCTGAGCGAGGGCCGGCGCGGCACTGCCGAGTAAACCCAACACCAACAGAATTCGCGCAAAACTTTCACCTGCGTGCTTGCGCCGTGAATTAGTTGAAGCGTTTCCCGAGGCGTAGGACATTGCGGCCGTCGACGAATTCGTATGAGAATTCGTCCATCATTTGCCGCACTAAGTGAAGGCCTAGTCCACCGATTTTTCGCTCGTTAATGCTCCCTTCAAGATCGGGAGCGGCGACTTGGGTGGGGTCGAACTGGGTTCCAGCATGGCTCACGACCGCACGCAGGCGGTCATGGGCCACAATGAGGTCGACCTGCATCGGGTCGCTCAAGGACACCTCGCCGTGGGTGATCGCGTTGGTCAGGATCTCGTCGAGAGCCACTTGCATCGCGCGCATTGCGGCTTCCGGCACCTCGCCGGCACCCGCCGCGCGTTCGAGTGCATCGTTCACCGCACCGATTTCCGAGCGTCCGCCCTTGATGCGGAAATGCCACACCTGGGGTTCTGGATCGGGCTTGCCGAGCCTGCTGAACCAACGCTTCAGCCACTGCAACATCGTTCCAAGCCCTCGCCGTTTCACGCGCCGTCATCGTGGCGAACACGGAACGAATGCGCAATAGCGGCACGCGATTTATCGATGATTCATGCTGCGGCTCGCATCCACTAAGTCAGCGTTCAGATTTCGCCTTTAGGCCTGCGGCTGGGCCTCTCGCGAAAGCTCATCCAGGGCCGTCCTGAGCTCATCGTAGGCGCCTGGCCCGCTGCCGAGTTGACCGAGCGCGACCCCGGCACCTGCCAACTGACCCGCGTTCGCAGTGAGCTCTGCGGCACTCGCAGACCTCAGGGTATTGATCGCGAGCGCGCAGGCAGCGGCATCGGCGTAGCCCGTGCCGGTCAGGAGAATCGCGCCGTCGCCACCGGCCAGCTTGAAATTCAGGCGGCCATCGGTGTCCTTGAACTGCACGAAGCGTGGACCGCGCGCCTTCTTTTTAGCAGGCACCGGTGCCGCCGGGCGCAGGCGCTCCAGCGAACGCAGCCCGACGGCCTCGCGCAAGCGCGCCACGAAGGACTGGGCCTGCGGCCGCAGGCGGGCGGCACCTGCCTGGAGCAGCGCCTCGATGCGCTCGGGGTGGGCCATCAGCGTGCGGTACTGCTCACGGGCGGGCAAGATCTGCGCATCGATGCGCTCGAACACGCGCGCCTTGGCCTCGCCCCAGGCGATACCGCCGGCAAAGGCCTGGCGGAGGTCTGCCGTCTCCTCGCCTGACGCGAATGCCTGGTACAGCTGAAACAGCGAGGAATCGTCCGGATTCTTGGGCTCACCGGGGGCGAGCGAGTTGGTCACGATCGAGAAGATTGCCTGGCGCAGGCTTGCAGGATCGGCAAACAGCGGGATCACATTGTCGTAGCTCTTGCTCATCTTGCGACCGTCGGTACCCGGCAGCACCGCGGTCTGCTCGTCGACGCTCGCCTGCGGCAGGGTGAAAAACTCGCCGCCATAAAGATGATTGAAGCGTTGAGCCAGATCGCGCGCGATCTCGATGTGCTGCACCTGGTCGCGCCCGACCGGCACGTGATGGGCATTGAACAGCAGGATGTCGGCTGCCATGAGCACCGGATACAAGTACAGCCCGATGCCGACGCCATGGTCGGGGTCGAGCGCGGCGGCCGTGTTTTGATCGACCGCCGCCTTGTAGGCATGGGCACGGTTGAGCTGGCCCTTGGCGGTGACGCACGACAGCATCCAGGTCAGCTCGGCAACCTCGGGAATGTCGGACTGCCGATAGAAATGCACCTGGGCCGGATCCAGGCCCAGCGCGAGCCAACTGGCCGCGACCTCCAAGGTCGATCGGTGCACGCGCTGCGGATCGGGAGACCCGACCAGGGCGTGGTAGTCCGCCAGGAAGAAGAAGGATTCGACATCAGATCTCCGACTGGCTTCGATGGCCGGACGAATTGCACCGACATAGTTGCCGAGATGCGGGGTTCCGGTCGGCTTGATGCCAGTGAGAACGCGGATTTTGCTCATGGCGAGGCGGCTCAAAGTGCAAGGGGCGAACGAGGGATGCGCGACATCGGCGTGGTGTCGCAACTGCGCGGCACAAGGATGTGCCGCCCATTTTCAGCCAAGCTGAAAATGCAGCGAAGAAAAAACGACGTTCTTTCCCAAGCGGGTTCGGGAAAGTTCAGGATGAACTTCTTCCCGAGCGAATAAGGTATGGGTCGTGACGGATTCGAACCGTCGACCAAGAGATTAAAAGTCTCCTGCTCTACCAGCTGAGCTAACGACCCACGAAGGTAAGCGCGGGCGCGGAAGTTTAGGGAAGCCCCGCCGAAGGGGCAAGCGCCGTGCGGTCGGCACTCGAAGAAAAGCCGACCGCAACGAACGCGGGGGCGCGTCCGTTGCGGTCGGGGGAAGGAATCCAGACCCCGTGGCGACAAGGTCTCCGGTGCGCCATCAAAAATCCGAGAGAGGCGAAGAAGGCGGACGGGACGAGTGGATTCGATGGTAGATGTCCCGAGAACAACGGAAGTCCCAGGCTCATGGGCCGCTTTCCGACGAGCGGTAGGGTGCGTGAAGCTTGTCGTGGCTTCGAGCCTGGAGTCGAACACTGCACGGCGCACCACGACACGCCCTTATGGCCGAGTGCCGGGCTACGCTTCGACGACCTACCATCGACGGCCCCGCCAGGAGCCCATCGATGAAAACTCTCGTGTTCAGTGCGTTGTTGATTGCGCTCGCCAGTGCCGGCAACGCTCACGCCGATGCCAAGGAGGACGTATTCAAGGCCTGGGATGCGATGCTCGCCGCCAAGTCGTACAGCACCCGGATCGCCACCACGATGGATGGCAACACCACCACCCAGGTCTTCGACGTGATCGTTCCGGACCACGCGCGCAGCACCGGCGGACCGATGGGCGATCTGGTGCTGACGCCAAAAGGCGCCTGGCTCAAGGCGCCCGGGCAGGCGAGCTGGGCGCCCGCGCCCGAGTTCATGGTGACGCTGACCCGCCAGCTCATGAGCCCCGAGTTCATCGCCAAGGCCAAGGCTGGAGTGACCGAGGCCAAATCACTTGGGCTCGAGGATTTGCGCGGCAGCCAGGTGCAGGCCTACGAGATCCAGCAGACGCTCAACCTCATGGGCATCCAGAGCCAGAACACGACGCGCCTGCTGGTCGACCCGAAAAGCGGCCGCCCGCTGCGCCAGGAAATTGACGCCACCGCCATGGGGAAGGCATCCCATGTGGTGCATGACATTACCTATGTGCCAGATCTGAAGATCGACGCACCGATGTAGGGGCAAGAGGGCTGCGATCGGGATGCGGTCGTTCCTGGAGACGGCGCTCCTGCGCTGCCATGTTCCAGGGAGCAAGCGGCAGGGTGAGAGCGGCTGCGCTCCAAGGGCCGCAAAGCGGCGGCGCAGAGCGCCGCCCACCAAGGGCGCGTGATCGATTTGTCACGATCGCTCTTGAAAGCGGGTATGCACGCCCCCATTTTTCGGCCGTCGCGCGCTGGACCCTCTTTTCGGAGGTGACGGCGCGGCAACCCTAGGTCAGCTCTGACTCCAACTTTTTTTGCAAAAAGAGGCCATAACGCCATGAAAATTCGTCCCCTCCACGACCGTGTGATCATCAAGCGCACGGAAGAAGACCGCATCTCCGCTGGCGGCATCGTGATCCCCGACACGGCCGCTGAAAAGCCTGTGCGTGGCGAAGTGATCGCCGTCGGCAACGGCAAGATCCTCGAAGACGGCAGCGTGCGTCCGATCGCGGTGAAGGCCGGCGACCGCGTGCTGTTCGGCAAGTACAGCGGCACCGAAGTGAAGATCGATGGCCAGGAACTGCTGGTCATGCGCGAAGAAGACATCATGGGCGTGATCGAAGCTTGATGCGCCTCGCGCGGCTCTGCCGCGTGCGCTCGGTTCGGTACTACCCAGGAGGTGGCGTTTCTGCCGCCGTTTTGAATGAGAACATCTCAACATCCAAATTGAAGGGTCAATCCAATGGCAGCTAAAGAAGTTCGTTTCAGCGAAGACGCGCGCGCCCGCATGCTGCGCGGCGTCAACATCCTGGCCAACGCGGTTAAGGTCACGCTCGGCCCGAAGGGTCGCAATGTCGTGCTCGAGAAGAGCTTCGGCGCGCCGACCATCACCAAGGACGGTGTCTCGGTCGCCAAAGAAATCGAATTGGCGGACAAGTTCGAGAACATGGGCGCGCAGATGCTGAAGGAAGTTGCGTCCAAGACTTCCGATGTCGCCGGCGACGGCACCACCACGGCTACCGTGATCGGACACGCGATGATCCGTGAAGGCATGAAGGCCGTCGCGGCCGGCATGAATCCGATGGACCTGAAGCGCGGCATCGACAAGGCGGTCACCGCTTCGGTCGAGCTGCTGAAGGCCATCAGCAAGCCGTGTAAAGACGACAAGGAAATCGCGCAGGTCGGCATGATCTCGGCGAACTCCGATTCCGACATCGGCCAGATCATCGCCGACGCGATGAAGAAGGTCGGCAAGGAAGGCGTGATCACTGTTGAGGAAGGCACTGGCCTGGCCAACGAGCTCGACATCGTCGAGGGCATGCAGTTCGATCGCGGCTACCTGTCGCCGTACTTCATCAACAACCAGCAGACCATGAAGTGCGAGCTGGAAGGCCCGTACGTGCTGCTGTACGACAAGAAGATCTCCAACGTGCGCGAGCTGCTGCCGCTGCTGGAAGGCGTGGCCAAGGCCGGCAAGCCGCTGTTGATCGTCGCCGAAGAAGTCGAAGGCGAAGCGCTGGCGACCCTGGTCGTCAACACCATCCGCGGCATCGTCAAGGTGTGCGCCGTGAAGGCCCCGGGCTTCGGTGATCGTCGCAAGGCGATGCTGGAAGACATGGCGATCCTGACCGGTGGCCAGGTGATCTCCGAAGAAGTCGGCCTCTCGCTCGAGAAGGCGACGCTGAAGGATCTCGGCACTGCCAAGCGCATCGTCATCGAGAAAGAAAACACGACGGTCATCGACGGCGCTGGCAAGGCCGACGCGATCAAGGCGCGCATCGACCAGATCAAGAAGCAGGTCGAAGACACCAGCAGCGATTACGATCGTGAGAAGCTGCAGGAGCGTGTGGCCAAGCTCGCCGGCGGCGTTGCGGTGATCAAGGTCGGCGCTGCGACCGAAGTGGAAATGAAAGAGAAGAAGGCCCGAGTCGAAGACGCCCTGCACGCGACCCGTGCGGCCGTCGAAGAAGGCATCGTCCCGGGCGGTGGTGTCGCGCTGATCCGTGGCCTGGCCGCGGTGCGCGAGCTGCGTGGCGACAACGAAGACCAAAACCACGGCATCCTGATCGCCGCGCGTGCGATGGAAGCGCCGCTGCGCGAAATCGCTGCCAACAGCGGTGACGAGCCGAGCGTCGTGCTCAACAAGGTTGCACAGGGCACGGGTAACTTCGGCTACAACGCGTCGACCGGCCAGTATGGCGACATGGTCGAAATGGGCATCCTGGATCCGACCAAGGTGACCCGTACCGCGCTGCAGAACGCTGCCTCGATCGCCGGTCTCATGATCACGACTGAAGCGATGGTTGCCGAAGCGCCGAAGAAAGAAGCAGCGGGCGGCGGTCACGGTGGTCACGACCACGGTGGCGGCGGCATGGGTGGCATGGATTTTTGAGGTCTCGTGCCGAAGTTGCTTTGCAACTTCGACCCGGTGGGTGTGCGGTCAGCGGGGCGAAGACGTGGTCTTCGCCGCGCTACGACCAGAGCGCTCTGCCTCAAATCGGAACACGGAAAACCCCGCGCAAGCGGGGTTTTTCGTTCTGCGGCACGCAGTCAAACTTCATGAATTTCGGCCCTGCAGCGCCTTGGCCTTGGCCTCACGTGGGTCCGGACCTTGTCCGGACGCTTTCGCTGCGTTGTTGAGCGAACGCCGCATTTGTAGGATGCGGCTCCCGAGCACGCGAACTGCCCCAATGCCCATTGCCATCACCCGCGCGCTCAGCGCCAACCTCGCCAACTGCGAGCTCTCCTTCGTCGAGCGTGCGCCCATCGATCTTGCCCTCGCACGGGTGCAGCATGCTGCTTACCAGGACGCGCTCATCGCAGCCGGTTGCGAGCTCATCGACTTGCCGGCCCAGGATGCGTTGCCGGATGCGGTCTTCGTCGAAGACACGGCGCTGGTGCTGGACGAAGTGGCGATCATGACGCGCCCCGGTGCGGCAGCGCGGCGTGCCGAAGGGGCGACCGTTGCCGAGGCGCTGCGCGCATTTCGTCCGCTGCTGGCGATCGATTCACCGGGCACGCTCGATGGCGGCGACGTCATGCGCATCGGGCGCACCCTGCATGTGGGCGAGTCAGCGCGCTCGAACCGCGCAGGCATCGAGCAGTTGCGCGCCTTGTTGGCGCCGTTCGGCTACACCGTGGCGTCGCACACCACGCGCGGCTGCCTGCACCTCAAGTCGGCGGTCACGCTGATTGCGCCCGGAACCCTGCTGATCAACCCTGACTGGATCGATCGCGCTGAGTTCGCGGACTTCGAGCTGATCGAGGTCGATTCCCAGGAAGAGCACGCCGCGAATGCGCTGCGCATTGGTGACTCGATCGTCTATCCGTCCTGCTTTCCACGCACACAGGGAAAGCTCGAGCGCGCCGGTGTCCACGTGCGGACGGTCGAGGTCTCGGAGCTGCAGAAGGCGGAGGGTGCGGTAACTTGCTGCAGCCTGGTGTTTGAGCGGAACGCGCACTGACGCAGGTCAGGCAACCGTCACTACAACTCGCGCTCGACCACCTGCAGCTCGCGTCCCTGCGCATCCAGCAGCACGACGGTGCCGT
Source organism: Rhodanobacteraceae bacterium (assembly GCA_031425695.1). GTDB lineage: Bacteria > Pseudomonadota > Gammaproteobacteria > Xanthomonadales > SZUA-5 > JANPJV01. The sequence continues at coordinate 17,162 of JANPJV010000044.1, forward strand.
GGGTGGCAGTCGCATGCAGCTGCGGCCGGCTCGGCAGGTCGACCGGCCGCTTGAAGAGCACCGACAGAACCCGGGTCGAGCCCCCTTGATGCCGGCCCAGCACGGCCTCGATGCGGGCGAGCGCGCCGATGCCATGCGCGATGGCGCGTCGGAATCCGAACGGCCGCGCCAGCCAGGAGGCGAGGTGGATCGGGTTGTAGTCGCCCGAGACCCGCGCGTAACGTCGTCCGAAATTGCTGGCGAACGGAACGGTTTCAATCAACGCGCCGGGCAGCAGTGGCGCGGGTGGCGGCGCCTTGGGCGGCAGCTTCTGTTTGTTGCGGTCAGCTCCGCGCACACGGCTGAGATAGCCGCTGCGCATCGTGAGACAGCGTTTGCCGTTCTGCAGGAACAGCGTCTCCACGGTGAACTCGCGCCCGCGACGCCGTGTGAAATCGTCCACCACGGCGATCTGCAGGCTGAAAGCTGCAGCCGGGTCGATGGCATGCAGGCGCTCGATCCGGTTTTGCGCATGCACGAGCCCCATGCTGCGAACCGGGAAGCCGGGCTGGTTGATCATGTGCAGGTGTGCGGGCTGCGCCAGCACGTATGCGAACGACAACGGGAAAACATCTTCGCTGCCGACGAACTCGCGAAAGCGCGCCAGTGCATCGGCATCGACGGCGACCCGCTCCACGTCCAGCACGGCGCGCGGGATGGCCTGGTCTTCGGCGAGACCGGGCTTGGTCTGCGTGAAGGCATGCCAATACTGCGCGGCAAGCTTTGGCGAGGACTCGATTTTCATGGCAGGGCGCAGGGGTGGGAGGCACCGCGGATGCTGGCACAGCACGCTGCGCCCTTGTAGCCCAGGTAAGCGCAGCGCACCTGGGGAAATCCTTGCGGCAGATTCCCGGGTGCGCCTTTGGCTTGCCCGGGCTACAGAAGCGACCTCCCTGTAGCCCAGGTAAGCGCAGCGCACCTGGGGAAATCCTTGCGGCAGATTCCCAGATGCACCTTTGGCATACCCGGATACCAAAGCGTATGCCGCTCTCTGTCAAACTCCGGCTCTGCCAACGATGGGGACTACGATGTCGAACGAGCGCTGGTTGCTGTTGACCCTGGCCGTGGCACTGTTTCAACCCGCCCTGGCCGCCGACCTCGGTCCGCAACTGCGCGAATGGCGGCGCGATTTTCATGCGCATCCGGAGCTCGGCAATCGCGAGACGCGTACGGCGGGAATCGTGGCCGCACACCTGAAATCACTCGGGCTCGAAGTGCAGGAGGGCGTGGCGCACACCGGCGTGGTCGGCTATCTGCGCGGCGCTTCAGAACGTCCGCTCATCGCCATCCGCGCCGACATGGACGCGCTGCCGGTGCGCGAGGAAGTCGACGTGCCATTCGCCTCGAAAGTTGAAGCAGAGTTTCGCGGTGAAAAGGTCGGGGTGATGCACGCGTGCGGCCACGATGCGCACACGGCCATCCTGCTCGGAGCCGCGACGGCGCTGGCGGCGCGCAAGGACAGCCTGAAGGGCTCGGTGATGTTCATTTTCCAGCCGGCTGAAGAGGGTCCGCCCGCGGGCGAGGAAGGCGGCGCACCGTTGATGTTGAAAGAGGGCGTGTTCGACGCGCCGCGCAAACCCGACATGGTGCTCGGCCTGCATGTGTTCTCGACCATGAATGTCGGCACCGTCGCCGTGCGCGCGGGCCCGTTCATGGCCGAATCCAACAGCTTCAGCATCATCGTGCGCGGCGTGCAGACACACGGTTCGCGACCGTGGGGCGGAGTCGATCCAGTGCTCGCCGCGGCCCGCATCGTCGATGGCCTGCAGAGCATCGTCAGCCGTCGCGTCGACTTGACCCACTCACCGGCCGTGGTGTCGGTTGGAGCGATCAAGGGCGGCATCCGCTACAACATCATTCCCGACCAGGTCGAGCTCATCGGCACCGTGCGCAGCTTCGACACGCCGACGCGCGATGCCATCTGGGCCGACATCAAGCGCATCGCCGAGCACACCGCGCAGGCGCATCACGCGACCGCCACCGTGGAGTTCGAGCAGCACACGCGGGTCACCCGCAACGATCCCGCGCTGACCGAGCGCTTGCGCCCGGCGCTTGCGCGCGCGGCCGGCGTCGAGCAGCTGATCGAGATGCCGATCTCGACGGTCGCCGAAGACTTTGCGTACTTTGCCGACGAGGTCCCGGGCTTCTACTTCTTCGTTGGTTCGACCGCCAAGGGCGTCGACGCCAAGACCGCTCCATCCAACCACTCGCCCAAATTCCACCTCGACGAGGGCGCGCTCGACATCGGCACCGCGGCGTTGATCGAGGCAGTGGATGAGGCGCTGAAATAGGTTTCGGTTTTTGGGTTTCGGTTTCGGTTTCGGTAAAGGCAGTTCTTGCGCCCTTACCGGAACCGACAACCGACACCGACACCGCTTTTCACCGGTTCAAGAAAAAGCTGAACACCATGTCCGCCACCAGGATTGCGCAGATGGAGAGCACCACCGCACGGGTGGTCGCGCGGCCGACGCCTTCGGCGCCGCCGGTGACCGAGAAGCCGGTAGCGCAGCCGATCAGCACGATCAGTGCGCCGAAGACCACGGCCTTGATCAGCCCCTGGTTGATGTCCCACGGCTCGAGCACGATCAGGCACTGGTAGAGAAAGCCCGAAAGGCTCATGTCGACGGCGGACAGCGCGAACAGCGCGCCGCCGAGGATGGCGAAGAAATCCGCAATGAGGACCAGGCACGGCAACATGATCAGGGTCGCGATCATGGGCGGGGTCGCGAGGTAACGCACCGGCTCGACGCCAATCACCCGCAGGGCGTCGACTTCCTGCGAGACCGTCATCGAGCCCAGGCGTGCCGCCAGCGCCGAGGCCGACCGTCCGGCCACGATGATCCCGGTGATGAGCGGCCCGAACTCCCGCGTCACCCCGATCCCCAGGCCCACCACGATCGCGCTCTCTGCGCCGAATCGCTCGAGCTGGGCAATCCCGTTGATGGCCAGGCTGAGCCCGATGGTCACCGCCAGCAGCGCCACGATCGGCACCGCATCCACGCCGATCTGCCGGATCTGCTCGAACACTGCCTTGACCCGCAGCGGCTGCCCGACCCGCCACCCGAACAGCCCGAAGTAGATCGTCTCCACGAACAGCGCCCCGAAATACCCCAACTCCTCCACCATCGACACGATCCCGCGACCGAACGCGGAGATGCCGTTGTGGAGGGCAGATTGGGGCGGTGCCGTTTCAGAGTTCATCGGTGGTCCTGTGCTTCAACGATTGCTGCGAGAAGAAAAGCGGTATGGGAAGAGAAGCGGAAGGAGAAGCAGAAAGGAAGCGAAGGAAAGCTTGATTGAATCCCCTGGGCGTACTGGACTGAGTTTGTGGTTACGCTCGACCAGCAACGCCGTTCGCTTTCCTTAGCTTCCTTGCTTGCCTTCCCTCGGCTCTTCTTCCCATCCCGCTCTTTTTGATCATGGTCCAGGTGGCATCACGCCTTGGCCGCATCTTCCAACGAAGCGTAGATCGGGAAGACGCGATCGAGCCTGGCGAGTTCGAGGACGGCGTGGACGGGTTTGCTGACGGCGACGAGGCTGAAGTGCTGGCCTTTGCCGCGGGCCTGCTGGAAGCCTTCGACCAGGGCAGCGATGCCGGAGGAGTCGATATAGGTCACCTGCGCGAGGTTGACGGTGACCGCACGGGTGGTGGCGAGCGCGTCCAGGATCTGCTTGCGCAGGCGCTGTGACCAGGACAGGTCGACTTCGCCGCTGACATGCACGACCAGGAAGCCCTGGCGATCTTCGACGTTGCAATCGTTGGGCTGGCTCACGTTGTCTCCTTCAAGGGGGTGAAACGGGCTTTCGCGTGGCATGCCACGCGCCGTTGAACGCACGGCAGCTTGCTGACGGGCCGGGAGTCGAGCATCGCGCAACGCCACGATCGCACTACGCTAGGAATTTTCAAACTCTTGTTCACGGCAATCTCTTGCTCATGCTGAGGCGGTTGCCGAAGCCATCTTCGGGCTGGCTGAAGCACCAGCAATCCATGACGCTGTCGATCAGGTTGATGCCGAGCCCGCCGGGACGGCAATCGGAAAGATCGCGCGGGCGAATGTGGCTGAAATCGATGGTCTCGGCAAAATCATGCAGTTCGAAGCGCAGCGCGTCCGCATCCAGCCAGAACGACAGCTCGACACGGCCTTCGCTGCTGCCGCGGTAGGCGTGGCGGATGACGTTGGCGACCGCCTCGTCGACCGCCAGCACGATACGCCCACTCGCCGATTCGTCGAAGCCCACGAGGTGCACGACCGCGCTGACGGCACGCCGCACCAGGCGCAGGTTTTCGGCGTCGCTGGAGCCGGCAATGCCGCCCAGGTAGCGCGGTGCGGCTGCATCGTCGGCTATCAGCACGAGCGTGGTGTCGTCGGCCAGCTGCAGCTTTCGCAGGCTGCCGATGATTGCGCGCACGCGTGCCCGCGGACTCAAGGCGGACACGCGCTCGACCAGCGCACGCACACCGACCATGCCAATTGGCTTGCGATCCGGCCCGCGCACATCGGTGACGCCGTCGGAAAACGCGTACAGGCTGCCGCCCGCGAGGGCCATGCGCTCGCTGGGGAAATCGGTGTCGCTGATGATCCCGAGTGGCGGGCCGCCGGCGCGGAATTCCCGCGTGCTGCCATCGACCCGGCGCATCAGCAAGGGCGGGAACCCGGCATTGGCAAACTCGACCACGCTGGTCGCCGGATCGAAATAGCCGGCGACGGCGCACACGAACATCCCACGGGTCACCGTCTGGCACAGCTCGGTATTGACCCGGCGCAGCCATTGCTCCGGTGGCATCGCATCCTTGCCGGCCCAGCGCAGGCAGCTCGACGCACGCACCATCAGCAACGCGGCATCCATGCCCTTGCCGGCAACGTCGCCGAGGCAGAAGCCGATGCGCCCGTCGGGAAGATCGAAGTAATCGTAGAAGTCGCCCGAGATCTCGCGCGCTGGCAAGTTCATGGCGACGATCGGGAAGTCGCGTCGGCGCGCCGGCAGCAGCGTTTTCTGCATCTGCCGCGCGAGCTGGAATTCGCGCTTGATGCGGTTCTGCTCGACCAGCTCGCGCGTCAGCCGCGCGTTGTTGAGCGCCAGCGAGGTCGGGACCGCCAGCAGCCGCAGCACGTCGGCATCGTGGGTGTCGAAGAGCGCGCCGTCGCGTTTGTTGAGCACCTGCAGCGCGCCAATCGGGCCGTCGGCGGTGTCCAGCGGTGCGCACAGGATCGAGCGCGAATGGAAGCCCTTCTGGTCGCCGAGATAATCCGGATCGCGGGACGTATCGCGCACCATCTGCATGCGGTTTTCGGCGATCGCGCGGCCGACGATGCCTTTGTCCATCTGCACGCGCATGCCGACCACATCGACCGGTCCGGCGCACGCGCGGCAGACGATGTCGCCGGCCACGGGATCGACCAGGAAGACCGCAGCCGCCTCGGCATGCATGTGCTCGGCAATCTGCACGACCGCCCGGCGTAGAGTCTCGCCGACATCCAGCGACGCAGCAAAAGCGTGGCTGAAATCGGCCAGGATGGCGATCTCCTCCGAGCTGATGCGGGCCAGTCCGGATCTCTTCGTGACCAGGGCGCCGGTATGGCTCACGCCGGCGGCGGCGCGGGAGCCGCGGCGGCGCGCCGGCGCAGGCGATGCCAGGTCCAGATGGCCGGACCGCTGCCGACATAGATGAGACCGATCAGCAGCAGGACGAGCGGCGGATGCGCGGCGATCGGGACGATCGCGACCACCAGCGCGAGAATCCAGAAAAACGAGACCTTTTCCGGCCAGACCTTGAAGCTGAAGAACGGAATGCGCGTGACCATCAGCAGCGCGAGGCACAGCGTCAGCGCGAGCGCGATCCAGCGGATGTTGCCGCCGACTAGGCCAAAACTCTCCATCGCCCAGATGAAGGCCACCAAGGTGCCCGCTGCCGCAGGACTGGCGAGACCGGTGAAGAAGCGCTTGTCGCTGCTGCCGACCTGGGTGTTGAAGCGCGCTAGGCGCAGTGCCGCGCAGGCGGTGTAGAGGAACGCGATCAGCCAGCCGAGCTTGCCGGTGAAATTGCCATATTCGCGCAGGCCCGACAGCGCCCACATGTAGACGATCAACGCAGGCGCGAGCCCGAAGCTGATCAGGTCGGAGAGGCTGTCGTATTGGACACCGAACTCGGACTGGGTGTTGGTCATGCGCGCGACCCGGCCATCGAGCCCGTCGAAGAGACCGGCGACGAAGACCGCGATCACCGCCGCCGTGTATTGCTCGTTGATTCCGGCGACGATCGCGTAAAATCCGGAGAACAGTGCGCCCGTGGTCAACAGGTTTGGCAGCAGATAGATGCCGGGCGGGCGGCGACGGACGGGGAGCGGCACTTCACTCATCGGCGATTATTCAAGACCATCCTTGGGTCCTGCATTGTATAGCTGCCATTACGCGAGCTTGGCGTAAGCTTGCTACCAATGTGATGTTTCATCCGAATTGACGGAGGAGTCTCTAATGCGACGTGTTTCCGGGTGCCTGTTCGTGCTGGCCGCGCTCTTCACCAGCGTCGCCGTTGCTGCCGATCCCAAAGTCTACAAATGGACCGACGAGAACGGCACCGTGCATTTTTCGGCCGAGCCGCCCGCAGCTGGGGCTGAAGAAGTGCCCCTCGACAAGGCGCCCGCGCCGCCACCGGCGGCACCAGTCGACGCGGCCGCCCCGGCGCCGACGGCCGATGAGAACACCAAGCGCTGCGAGGATCATCGCTACAACCTCAAGTTGCTGGAAAACCTGGGCCAGCCAATCGCGATCGACGACGCCGGCACGATGCGTGCGCTGGATGCCACCGAGCGGGCGAAACAGATCGATATCGCGCGTGTGGCGCTGAAGGAATGCGAAGTCGCCGCGGCCGCTGCGCTGCGGGCACCGACGCCGCCCGCCCGCTGAGCATGTTGCCAATCGACCGAGGCACGGAGTGCCGCCGAGCGGCGCTCCGCGGCTTTGCCGTTAAGCGCGAATCCGGCAACGCGCTCGGCTCGTTCGTCGGCGTGCTGTTGTTGGTCCTGGTCACCGGATTCCTGGTGTGGCGTTTCGCCCCGGAGTATTTGCCGGGCGTGGTGCGTGCCGAGCTGCCGCGCTCGCCGCTCGATTTCAGCCCTTCCGATGGCGCGCCTGGTGTTGCCGCAGCCCCGACCACCGCGGCTGCGCCCGCGCGCGCGGAAAATCCGCCCCTGTACAAGTGGAGGGATGCGAACGGGGTTTTGAATGTCACCGACGTCCCGCCGGTCGGTCGCGAGTACGAGACCGTGCGGGTCAATCCGGACACCAATGTGTTGCCGTCGGAGACGGCGCCGGAGACGCCGGACGGTTAGCGGTCTGCCGTAGGTCATGTTGCCCGCGAAGCGGGCTACTTGACAGCCTTTCGGGGCGCATCTGTCGTAGGTCATGTTGCCCGCGAAGCGGGCTACTTGACGCGCTTTCCCGCGATCGTCGCGTCAAGTAGCCCGCTTGCGCGGGCAACATGACCTACAAGAGCCAAGCCAACGTCCCCTCAGATCACGATCCGCATTGACGGTAGTGCTGGCGGGGCGGGTGGTGCCGGCGGCGTGGGTGCGACCGGTGCCGGCGGTGGGCTTGGCGCGAGCGGCGCATGCGGCGCGGCAACCGGGATCGGGGCGGCATGAATCGACGGCGCGGCGAGCGTATGCGGCATCGCCATCGGTGCCGGCGCGGCGGGTGGCGCCGGTGGCGTGGGTGCGCGCGGCGGGGCCGGTGGCGCGGGCGGCGTCGGTGGCGGCGGCATCAGGAAGGCACGCGATTTTTCCGGCACGCTGACCTTCACCAGCTGCGGCACGCGGTCACGCTGCAGCTTGAGTTCGACCTTCTGCTCGGGTTCGAACTTCCGCAGCGCGCGCAGGGTCTCGCGCGGATCCTTGACCGCCTGCCCATCGACTTCGAGGATCACGTCCCCGGCCTGCAGGCCCTTGTACTCATCGCTCTCCACTTCCAGGACCAGCGCGCCGCTGTCGACACCGAAGTAACGGCCGAGCCCTTTATTCATGCTGGTGAGGCGCAGGCCCGACATCGAGGCCAGCGTCATGACATTGAAGCCCGGGCCCATCTCGCCCAGCGAGCCCTGGACCATGCGCTCGACCTGACGCTCGATTTCCGGACCAAGATGCTCGAGGTTCTTGAGCTCATCGAAGTCGCCACTGTTGAACGTAAACATCTGCGGGCCACTACCGAATCCCATCAAGCCCTGTGCCTTGGCAACGATCTGGCCCTTGAACGCGCTGCCGTTGCGCTCATAGGTGACCGGCACTGAATCACCGACCTTGAGATCGGCCAGCGCTTGGCGGAGCCGCTTGACCGGGTGATCGCCGGCCAGCGCGCTGCCGCTGATTGACGTGATGGTGTCACCGGCGCGCAGACCGGCCTTGTCCGCAGGGCCACCGGGAGTAACGCCTTCAATCCGCACACCGCGCTTGTCACTCTCGCCCAGGACGACGCCGATCACAGGTCTGTCTGGGTTACCCACCGAGCGGAACATGCGCACGCGCGCTTCGTCGCCGCCCAGTTTGGCCGCCAGTTCCGCAACACGGCGACTGGCCTCGCCGAGCTCGAGTTTTGCCTGGCGTAGTTCTTCCGCGGCCACGCCACGGTCATCGACAACTGGCGTATCCGCACTTGCGCCCCCCGCCAGGACGAGTCCGATCGCAAGTGCGAGCGACTGCATGAAAGTTCTCATGTTGCTTCCTCCGTGGTGTTCGTATTTGCATCCATGCCTGCGGTTGCATCGATTGGTGTGAGTGCGACCGCCCGGCGGTTCAGTCGACACGTGCCTGCAACAGCACGCTGCCGGTGTCGATGGTGGTGACGGCCCTGAGCTCTTCGAGCAGGCGCACGCGCTCGCGCCAGAGGCCCTCGGACGGTTGTGCAGCATTCGCAAGCTGCGCGTCCACCGCCGCCAGGTCTGTTTCGACGGCGCTCTCCCAGGCGTAACGCATCTCATCGACGTCGGGGGCATTTGCCCGCAGCCCGCGGATCTCAGTTTCGAGTGCCTGCGAGCGCTGGACGAGTGTCGCGACCGGATTGGCGGGCGCAGTGCCGACCTCGAGCGGTGGTGCCGCGCGTTGCCAGAGACTGGCGAACAGGCTGACTGCGGCCACGCCGGCGGCGAGCGTCAGCCACGCAGGTGCCCGGCGTGAGCGGGGCGCGGCCGCATTCGACTCGATGCGCGCGCGCAGCTCACCCCAGCCGCGTTCCGGCGGCACTTCCAGCGCCAGTCCTGCGAGCCGCTCGCTCAGCAGGGCATCGTCGCGGGATTCCATGATCCATCCTCCTCGCTCAACAAGGCGCGCAATTTGCTCGCAGCACGCGCCACCTGCGATTTGCTGAAACTGACCGTGCGATCGAACGAACGCGCGATCTCCTCGTGTGTGTAGCCCTCGACGTAGTAAAGCCAGACCACCGCCCGAGAGAGCGGCGGCAATTGCGCCAGTGCGTTCTTGAGGTCCGCCGCCGACGCGTTGGCGACGGGATCAGGACCTTCGTCCACCAGCGACTCCAGCATCAGCGAGTCGAGCTCATCGAGCGGGCGTCTCCCGCGCAGCCGCATCAGCGCCGCATTGACCACGATGCTGCGCAACCACGCCCAGAACGGCGCCTCGCTGCGGTACTGGGCGACCTGCTCGAAGGCTTTCAGGAAGCTGTCCTGTGACAGGTCATAGGCTTCGGTCGGATTGCCGAGCAGCCGCAGCGCCAGCGTGTACACCTGCCGATCGAACAGCCGATAGACCTGCTCGAAGGCATCCAGCTCCCGACGCTTGACCCGCGCGATCAGCAGCTCCGACACCTCGATCGCAAAACTCGATCGCACCGCCACGGGTGCCGTTAAAAGGTCAGGAGCGGTGCTGAGCATCATCTGGAGACCAGCCTGGATCCAAGTGTGTTTGTGTCGTTGTCAGAACAGTAGATGCGCCAACGCCCCGAATGGTCGCAGCCGCGAGTGTGCGGGAGTGCAACGCTTTGCTCCCCTCTCCCATGCTTCTTGGGAGAGGGGTAGGGGAGAGGGGCTTTTTTTGCAACTAGCAGCGCCCTCTCCCCCGGCCCCTCTCCCCAGAAGCATGAGAGAGGGGAGCATCGCGCGCCGTGCGCTGCTAGCCTAGCTGCCGCTTTTCCCGGTGGACCTCATCCCGTGACCCTGCGCGTCATTACCTTCAATATCAACGGCTTGCGTTCGGGTGAGCGCAAGGGGGCGCTGACCTGGCTGGGGAAGCAGAAGGCGGACGTGATTGCGCTGCAGGAGACCCGCTGCCCGGCCGAAGAGCGCGCCAAGGGCAACTTCAAGATTCCTGGCTACAAGGCGTATTTCCACGATGCCGAGGCGAAGGGCTACAGCGGCGTCGCGCTGTACGTGCCGCAGGCGCCGGATCGGGTCAGTGAAGGTATCGGCATCCCTGAGTTCGATCGCGAGGGGCGCTGGCTGCAGGCCGACTTCGGCGACCTGTCGATCATTTCCCTGTACCTGCCCTCGGGCTCGTCGAGCGAGATTCGCCAGGCCTTCAAGTATCAGGCGCTCGGCTGGCTCGAGAACAAATTGCGCGAGCTCAAGGATGACGGCCGCCGCTACATCGTCTGCGGCGACTACAACATCGCCCACACGCAGATGGACATCAAGAATTGGCGCAGCAACCAGAAGAACTCGGGCTTCCTGCCGGAAGAGCGCGAATGGATGGAGCGCCTGCTGCACAGTGAGGGTTGGGTCGACACCCACCGCCGCGTGAAGCCCGGCGTCGCCGAATACACCTGGTGGAGCAACCGCGGCCAGGCGTATGCCAAGGACGTCGGCTGGCGCATCGACTACCAGATCGCCTCACCCAGCCTGCTCGGCGCCCACGTCAACGCCGTCGTCCACCGCCAGGACCGCTTCTCCGACCACGCCCCGGTCATCGTCGACTATGAGTTGCCGACGTTGCGCAAGGTGCGGGCGAAGGCGGTGTAGCTGGTTTCGGTTTTCAGTTTCGGTTTCGGAAGAACTGCCAAAGCCGTTGCCGCTTTGATCCTGCTCTTCCGAAACCGACAACCGAAACCGACACCGACACCGTTCTATCGCTGCACGCCCGCCGTCCCCACGCTCTGGTCGATCAGCCCGCGCCTCGCCATGAACCAGAACAGCAGGATACCGGGCAGCGCGACGACGGTCGTCAGCAGGTAGAAGTTGACGTACCCGAAGCGTTCGATCAGGCCGCCGGCCATGGTGCCGGAGGCAAAGCGGCCAAGAATGCTCGCGGCTGCCGAGATCAATGCGTACTGAGTGGCGGTGAAGCGCAGGTCGCACAGCGCGGAGAAGTAAGCGACCACGGTGACGCCACCGATGCCGCTGGCAAAGTTCTCGAAACCGATCGAAGCGGCCATGCCGGCGTTGCTATGTCCGAGCGTGGCGAGCCAGGCAAAGCTCAAGTTTGAGATGGCCATCAGCACCAGGCTGATCAGCACCGAGCGTTTCATGCCGAGACGGGCGTACAGGATGCCGCCGACGAAGACGCCGATCAGCAGTGCCCAGAAGCCGAGACCGACGTCGTAAAACGCGATCTCGTCATTGGTGAAGCCGAGATCGTTGAACAACAGCCGGAAGCTCAGGTTGGCCAGGGTGTCGCCAATCTTGTGCAGCAGGATGAAGAGCAGGACCAGAAACGCGCCCTGGCGTTTGAAGAACTCTGCGAGCGGGGCCAGCGCAGAGTTGAATGCGCCGATCCCGGCGTGGCCGCGCAAGGCGGCCGCATGCCGCTCCGGCTCGCCGAGCACGAGCGCGGTAATCATGGCCGGCAAGGCAAAGCCTGCGCACAGCGCATAGGCCCACGCCCAGCCCATGCGCGCCGCGACGACCAACGCCAACGCTCCGGCGGCCGCCGAGCCGATGCGCCAGCCGTACTGCGACATGCCGGCGCCGACGCCGAGCTGTTCCGGTTTCAGCTGTTCGATGCGATACGCGTCGATGACGATATCGAAGGTGGCGCCGGCAATGCCGACCAGGATCGCTGCCCGCGCCGTCGCCAGCAGGCTGGCCTGCGGGTCGACCAGCGCCAGGTTGATCACGGCGAGAATGACCAGCACGCCGGCAAACAGCATCCACGACACGCGCTGCCCGAGGCGTCCGATCAGTGGCAGGCGGATGCCATCGACCATCCACGCCCACAGCCATTTGAAGTTGTAGACCAGGAAGGCGAGCGTGAAGGCGGTGACGCTCTTCTTGTCGATGCCCTCCTGGGCCAGCCGCGTGGTCAGCGTCGCCCCGATCATCGCGAACGGAAATCCGGAGGAGATGCCGAGGAACAGCGCCGCCAATGGCGCCCTTTCCGCGTATGGACGGATGCTGGCGGGCAGGTGCCGGCGCCAGTCGGGAGCGGGCGCATCAGAGGTTGGATTCATGGCCGTAGATTACCCGTGCGGCCGCCGGCTTTTGTAGCCCGGGTAAGCCGGAGGCGCACCCGGGGAGTCGCGCGATGCATTCCCGGGTGCGCTGCGCTTACCCGGGCTACGAAAAGCGCCGCGGCCGGGCGCCGGCCAGCCGTCGCCCTGGACAGACGCGCCGCCGCCAAGCAGCATTCGCAGCTCACTGCTCCCGGTTGGCCGCGGATGCCTGATTACCTGGTTCGAAGCATTGACGAGAAGCTCGCGGTCCGGATCAAGGATTACGCGCGCGACCGTGGCGTCACCCTGAATGAGGGCGTGCTCGAGCTGCTTGCCGCCGGCCTCGATTCCCGCGGCGCGCACGCGGCACTCGCCGGCGATCCCAACGTCGGTTCCGGCGAGGTGCGTACGATTGGTGGCAGCTGGAGCTCGGACGAAGCCAGCGCCTTTGCCGACGCCATGCGCGCAATGGAGCGCTTGCCGCGCTGATGGCGGTTGTGGAGGGCCGCGCTCCTGCGCGGCAGTTCTTCCCGATCAACCAGAAAGCCAAAGCGGCGGCGCGGGAGCGCCTCCCTCCAGACAGCAGGCCAGCTTCCGACCTGCCGCTTCGCACCGCGTTCACCCGTCGTCCACGAGTCCTCGCCTATCGCTGCGATAGCTTCTTTGCGTTGGACCTGAGGAACCCGGAGCCGCCAGGCTAGGTCCATTGAGGAGAACAAGTATTAGCAGTCTCCTATGGGGAGTGCTAAAATGTCTCCAATGCGGACCGATACGTCTGCTCACTCTCTCAGGATGTCCTCAAATGAGCACCCATGCCCTGGTAGCGAACAACATCCCGGTTCTGGGGACGGTTGGCAGTCTCGATGCCTACATCGGTACTGTGCACCGGATTCCAGTGCTGCTGGTCGAGGAAGAGCAGGCGCTGTCGCGCCGCTTCCGTGATGACGGCGATCTCGAGGCGGCGCGCCAGCTGGTGATGTCGCACCTGCGCTTCGTCGTCCACGTGGCACGCGGCTATGCCGGTTATGGCCTTGGCATTTCCGACCTGATCCAGGAAGGCAACATTGGCCTGATGAAGGCGGTCAAGCGCTTCGATCCGGATATCGGCGTGCGCCTGGTTTCGTTTGCCGTGCACTGGATCCGCGCCGAAATCCATGAATTCATCCTGCGCAACTGGCGCATCGTCAAGGTGGCAACCACCAAGGCGCAGCGCAAGCTGTTCTTCAACCTGCGCCGCGCCAAGCGCCGCCTGGGCTGGATGAACGCGGCTGAAGTCCAGACGGTGGCCAAGGATCTCGGTGTCGACCCGAAGATCGTGGTCGAGATGGAGGCGCGCCTGCAGGGCCAGGACGTCGCGTTCGACGCGCCGGCCGACGACGACAGTGAAACCCGTCCGGCACCGATTGCATTTCTGGTCGACCAGGCCAGCAATCCGTTCGAGACGCTCGAAAACGAGGATGCCGGCGAACGCCAGCTCGAGACCTTGAGCGAAGGCCTCGACCAGCTCGACAAGCGCAGCCGCGACATCGTTGCCCGGCGTTGGCTCGCCGAGCCAAAGGCGACCCTGCAGGAACTGGCGGATGAGTACGGCGTGTCAGCCGAGCGCATTCGCCAGATCGAGGCGACCGCGTTCAAGAAGATGCGCACGCTGTTTGCTGAGTGACTCAAGTCCGGTCGCGTTATTTGTAGGTCATGTTGCCCGCGCAGCGGGCTACTTGACGGCCGCGCGAGGAAAAGCCGTCAAGTAGCTCGCTTCGCGAGCAACATGACCTACGTGAAAAGAACTCGCGAATCCATGTCATGTACCCCCTTCGCGGGCAACATGACCTACGAGAGCACTCGCTTTGCCCCTCTGCAAGGCCGTGCGATAATCGCCGGCTCCGTGCGTTGAACCTGCCCGAATCATCTCCATCTCTGACCGACTCGCTCGCGCGACTCAGTGCAGCGCAGGTCGCCCGAGAACTTTTCCTACGAACACCCACAACGAATTTTCAAGGAAGCACCATGGCCAACGAAGACAACAACGCCCTCGCCAACGGTAACGGCGCCGCCGGCGCCGATGCCGGCCCGCAGCTGACCGTGCAGAAGGTCTATGTCAAGGACTCTTCTTTCGAGGCGCCGGCCGCACCGCACATTTTCCAGGAGCAGGGCCAGTCGCGTGTCGAGCTCAACCTCGGCCAGAAGGCGACCCAGTTGGCTCCCAATGTCTACGAGATCGTGCTCACGGTCACGGTGACCTGCAAGATTGGCGAAAAGACCGCGTACCTCGCGGAAGTGCAGCAGGCGGGCATCTTCGGGCTGCAGGGCTTCGATGCCAACCAGCTCGACATGGTCATCGGCACTTATTGCCCGCACGTGGTATTCCCGTACGCGCGCCATGCGATCTCGAGCATGGTCGAGCAGGGCGGTTTCCCGGCGTTCCTGCTGCAACCGATCAATTTCGAGCAGATCTACGCCGACCAGCGCAAGCGCCAGCAACAAGCCGCCTGATCCCAAAAGGCGAGCACCCGCCATGCGCATTGCCGTCCTCGGAGCAGGCTCCTGGGGTACTGCGCTGGCGTCGCTGCTCGCCCGCAATGGCCTGGATGTCTGCCTGTGGGGGCGTCGCCACGACGCTCTCACGCGCCATCCCACGCACGTTGAAAACGCGCGTTACCTGCCGGAGATCGCACTGCCGGCCAGCCTCGGTTTCGAACTCGACCTGGCCCGCTGCATGGCGGGGTCGCAGATCGCGCTGGTGGTCGTTCCAAGCCACGCATTCGCCGAAACCCTCGACCTGCTGCGCCCGCATGCGGCGGCATTGACCGGCCTTGCTTGGGCGACCAAGGGTTTCGAGCCCGGTTCCGGTGATTTCCTGCACGAGGTGGCCGATCGCAGCCTCGGGCTCGAACTGCCCAAGGCGGTCGTCACCGGTCCGAGCTTCGCCAAGGAAGTCGCACTCGGATTGCCGTCGGCGGTCACCGTGCATTCCGACGATGCCGAATTCGCGAAAGTCATGGCGCGCGCGCTCCACGGTCCGCATTTTCGGGCCTACACGGGCAACGACATCCGCGGTGCCGAGCTCGGTGGCGCGATGAAGAACGTGCTCGCGGTTGCCACCGGCATCTGCGACGGCATGCAGCTCGGCCTCAACGCGCGCGCAGGCCTCATCACCCGCGGGCTTAACGAGATGCTGCGGCTCAATACATGCCTCGGCGGGCACGCTGAAACCATCATCGGCCTCGCCGGCCTCGGCGACCTGGTGCTCACCTGCACCGGCGATCTCTCACGCAACCGCCGCCTCGGCCTCGCGCTCGGCCGCGGCACCGCCCTCGCCGACGCCGTCGCGCAGATCGGCCAGGTCGTAGAAAGCATCCAGACCGCCGATGAGGTCATGCGCCTCGCCGAACGCTACAGTCTCGACCTGCCAATCTCCGCGCAGGTACAAGCCGTCCTCCACGGCGCGATCACCCCCGCCAACGCGCTCAAGGCGCTGATGGCGCGCGACCAGAAAGCCGAGTACGCGGCGGGTTTGTCGCTGGCGTGAGCGTCCAGAGCAAGAGCATCTATCCACAGATTTCGCCGATTTCCGCAGATTAGAAGCGAGCGCCCAAGGCGGCTCTTAATCTGCGAAATCGGCTCTTAATCTGCGGATAAAGCTCTTGGTTACGAGCTCTGGTGCTCTGCTCAGTTGCCCCGCTCTACCACGTAGCGGGCCAGCGCACGCAGGTCATCGGCACGTTCGTCGAAGTCGGACAGGGCGGCGATTGCAGCGTGCATGTGGTCGAGGGCCAGTTGCCTCGCGGCCTCGATGCCGATCAGCGCCGGATAGGTGGGCTTGCCGCGGGCGATATCTGAACCCTGCGGCTTGCCGATGACGGCGGTTTCGCCGAGCACGTCGAGCAGGTCGTCCTGGATCTGGAAGGCAAGGCCGATTTCGTGGCCGAAGCGGTCGAGAGATTCGAAACATGCGCCTTCACTGCAGCCTGCCGCGAGCGCGCCCATCAAGACTGCCGCACGGATCAGGGCACCGGTTTTGTAGCGGTGCATGCGCTCGAGCTCGGCCAGGCTGAGCTGTTGGCCGACCGCGGCGAGGTCGATCGCCTGACCGCCGGCCATGCCAAGCGATCCACAGGCTTCCGAGAGCAGCCTCAGCATCGCCAGCTGAGCGCTCGCTGGCCAGTTTGACTCGCGCGCGAGCAGTTCGAAGGCGAGCGCTTGCAGTGCATCGCCGGCGAGGATCGCGAGTGCTTCGCCGAAGGCCTTGTGACACGTGGGTTTACCGCGGCGCAGATCGTCGTCATCCATCGCCGGCAGGTCGTCATGGATCAACGAATAGCCATGAATGATCTCGACCGCGGCCGCAGGCGCATCGAGTGCCGCCGGATCAGCGTCGAGCGCCTGCCCGACTGCGTAGACGAGGGTCGGCCGCAAGCGCTTGCCGCCCCCGAGGACGCTGTAGCGCATCGCCTGGTGCAGCGCCTGCGGCAATTGTTCCGCGCGCGGCAACACCCGGTCGAGCGTCGCTTCCGCGCGCAGCGCACAGCGCTCCAGCAACGACTCGGCGCCCATCAATGCGTGGGCTCAGGGGGTTTCGGGATTGAACGGGGTGCGACCGGCCGGATCGTGGCCCTTGAGCAGGAGATCCACGCGCAGCTCGGCTTCGGTCAATGCTTTCTGGCAGCTTTGATACAACTGCATGCCGCGCTCGAAGGCGATTACCGAATCTTCCAGGCTGAGATCGCCGCGCTCCATGCGCGACACCAGTCCCTCGAGCGCATCCAGCGATTTCTCGAAATCCGCGATAGCGGGCGCTTGCTGGGTAATTTCTTGGGTCGGGGCCATGGCGGCGCAAGTTAACGCAGCGGGGGCGCGGGGGCAAGAGCGGTGTTGGTTGATGTATCGGTCTCGGTTATTTCGTAGGTCATGTTGGCCGCGCAAGCGGACTACTTGACGCTGCTGTACCAGAACCAGTCAAGCAGACCGCTGCGCGGTCAACATGACCTACGCGAGCCAATCAAAAACCGTTCAAGCCCGCTCCGCCTTCGCAATGTACTTCAGCATTTCCTTGAAGTACTGCGCGGGCCAGTAGCGTTTGAGCCACCAGCGGGCGCGGGTGTCTTTATGGGGGAGGAGGAGGAAGCGGCCGCGCTCGCTTTCCTCGACGGTGTAGCGGGCGACGCAGGCGGCGTCGATCGGGCTCTGGTCCATGAGCTTGGCGGCGACGTGCTTGACGGCGATGCTTTCGGGACTGTCGCAGGATTGCAGCAGGTTGGTCTTGAAGAAGCTGGGGCAGAGCACGCTGACGCTGATGCCGAGCGGATGCAGTTCCGCACGCAGGCCTTCCGATAGCGCCACCACGGCGGCCTTGGCCACGCCATAGGCGCCAAGGCCGGGCGCGCCGGCGAGGCCGGCGAAGGAGGCGACATTGATCACCCGGCCGCTCCGTTGCGCTTCCAGCAACGGCACGAACTCACGGACGCCGCGCACCACGCCCATCAGGTTGATGTTGATCGTTCTCTGCCACTCGGCCGCGCTGACCGCGGTGATGCGCCCGCCGGACGCGATCCCCGCGTTGTTGACCAGCACGTCGAGCCCATTCCAGGCGCCCATGACCTGCGCGCGCAGCGCGGCCATTGCCGAATCCGAGCCGACGTCGGCGACCAGCGCCAGATGCCCGCCGCCGGGCAGCAACTTGACCGTCTCTTCGGCGCGGTCGGCATACAGGTCGACTACCGCGACGCGGTCGCCGCGCCGGGCATAGACCAGCGCGAGCTCGCGGCCAAGGCCGCTGCCAGCGCCGGTAATGAGTACTCGTAAACTTGCCATTGGGCCTCCCTCAGACCGCGATGGATTCGTCGCACATGGGAGGCAGCTAGGCGAGGTACCCGCCGTCCACCGTGATGTGGGTGCCGGTGACATAGCTCGCAGCATCACTGAGCAGGAACAACACGGCCGGTGCGATCTCGTTCGGGGCAGCCATGCGCGCCTGCGGGATCAGCGGCATGATCATCTTCAGGATGGCGGGCGACTGCGTGATCGCGCTCGCGAACTTGGTATCCGTGAGACCCGGCAGCACTGCGTTGACGCGGATCTTGTGCTGCGCGAGCTCTTTCGCCCACGCCTGCGTCATCGACAGGATCGCGGCCTTCGAGAACGAGTACACGCCTTGACCGTAGGCCGGCCGCAGCGAGTTGACGCTGGCGATGTTGACGATCGAGCCGCCATTGCGCATGCGCTTCGCCGCCTGCTGGGTCATGTACCAGTAGCCGCGGATATTGACGTCGGCAGTCTTTGCAAAGGCGTCGAGGCTCATGTCGAGCATCGGTCCGAAATACGGATTCGCGGCCGCATTGTTGACCAGCAGGTCGACGCTGAGCGACTGGCGATCGAGCTCGGCGAAGAGCGCGTCCATCGCCGTGGGCTCGCCGATATGGGCCGCGATCGCAATGGCGTCACCGCCGCCTGCGCGAATGTCCGCAGCAACGGTGTCACATACGTCCTGGCGCCGGCTGGAAACGATCACCCGAGCGCCATGCGCCGCGAGCAGCCGCGCGATCGATTCACCAATCCCTCTGCTGGCCCCGGTCACGAGCGCGGTCTTGCCGGAAAGGTCGAACAGAGGATCAGTCATGGCTTGTCCATCGCGGGCGGGGAGACCGTGAAGACTCCAACCAGCGGCATCGAGGATGCAAGCGAATCGCGCCGGAGTCGCTGGAAGATCAAAGTCAAAAGTTCGACTCAAAGACGCAAAGAGCAAAGATCAAAGATCAAAAGTTCAACGCAGAGACGCAGAGACGCAGAGGAAACAAAAGAGAGAAGTGCCATAGAGCAAAGCCAGCATTTTATAGATGTGAAGCGAAGCTTTCAGTCTGTGCCATTGATTAAGGACTGTTCGTCGATTTCCTCTCTCTTGCGTCTCTGCGTTGAACGTTTGATCTTTCTCGGTTTTCGGGACGCGCCCACAAAAAAGGGCGGCGATTGCTCGCCGCCCTCTTGATCATCCTGTAACCGCCGATCAGTTCTGGGCGGGCGTGTTCTCGGAGAAGTATTCGTGGTTGTCGGCGTTGTCGATGGCGCGCTTCGGGTTGGTGCGCGCCAGGTTCTTGGCGGCGGTCTGCCCGTACGCGTGGTCATCGGTGCCGCCGAGCACGTTGAAGTGGCTCATTTCATGGATGATCGTGCCGCCGCGCGAGTCGGTGCCGGCGTTGGGCGCCGACCAGAATGCATTGCACAGGTAGATGCGGTACGGCTGCGTCGGATAGACATACGCATAGGCGCTCGCGGCCGAGGGCATGCAGGCGCAGTCATAGGTCACGGTGAGGTTGTTGAGCGCATTGCTGATGCCCGAGTAGTGGCTGCGAACCGTGCTGTAGCGAGTCGAGGTATAGGCGCCGAACCAGGTCGTGAAACGCGGCCCCTGCGTACCCGCATTCATGTACGACAGGGAATTGGTCGCGTAGCTCTTGGCTTGGGTATGCGCACTCGCGAGCCCGCTCTGCTGGGTGGAGCTGCAGTTCGCGTAGGTCGCCGCCTTGGTGAAGGTCAGCGGGCCTGCGGTCATGCCAAGGGTCGAGTAGTAGGTCGGGGAGCGGCCGACCGAGTAAATCGAGACCGAGTCGGCATCGAGCTGCGCGGCGCCGAGATCGGCAACGTGACCCTTGACCGTGTCTTCGGCCACCATGTAGGAAAGCTGACCTTCGAAACTGACCGTGTAATTGCCGCTCTGCACCATCTCGTAGGAGGCCGCGAGATTGACGTCGGCGCTCAAGGTCTGGCCCGGCGCGATCTTGACGAAGTCATCGGCATCCGGGTGGCCCCAGTGGACGACCTTGTCCATGTAGCGCACCGGCTGGCCTTTGTAGCTGATCTCAAAGACCGAGCGCGACAGCCCATCGAGCGGCGTTTCCCAACGCAGGACATAGACGCTTTCGGAAGATTGATTGGTGATCTGCCAGCGAATGGTTTCGCTCGGCGTGCCTTTGTCGGTCGTCGGCAGCAGCTGCACGCTGAGCGGATTGCCCGCGGCCAGAGCGCTTCCACCGAAAGCCAGCAACAGGCTTGCAACCAGTCCAGTTAGACGAAGCTTCATTGATCTTGTCCCCAAAGATGAGTGAGCCCGAACCGGATGGTCGGGCAGCGCCTGTGGCATCCCCATGCCGCAGCGAACCCCCATTGTCAGCAATGGTTCAGGGAAGTCAAGGTTACAAATTGTGCTGCCGCAGTGCAGCATGGGTCAGTCTTTGGGGTGGAGCGAAATCCGTAGGCGTGGTCCTCTGTGGGAGCGGCCATGGCCGCAAGCTTTTGCTTTGCTTCGCTTCCGTAGCCAAAGCCAAAGCCAAAGCCAAAGCCAAAGCATCGCAGCCATGGCTGCTCCCACGAATGCACAGAGCCCAGCGACACTGAAGTCAATGCTGGTCCCAGCGCCTCAGAACCCGCCCAGCAACTCCGCGATCGGTGCCTGCGCGTAGCTGGCCGAAAACGCCGGCTCATCCCAGACCACCAGCCCGCCATCGATCGCTGCGAGCGCATCAATATCGATCACGCATTGCCCCTTGATGGCCGCGGGTCGGGTGCGCCCAAGGCGTGATTCGATGGCGCGCAGACGGAGCTTCAACGCATCGCGGTCGAGCCCGCTGTTGATCAGCACGGCCTGGTTGAGATACGGCGCTGCCGTGGCTTCGCCGCTCGCCGCGCTCTGATGACGTGCCGAACAGCGGATGGCGCCGAAGGCCGCACGCAGTTCTTGCAGGGCCGCGTTCATCTTCATTTCAGCGTCGACATTGCTGCCGATCAGCAACAACACCCAGGGTTGAGTCTCGGTCACGGCTCAATCGTTGAAACGATCTTCGGCCGCCTGCGCGGCGTCGAGCATTTCGCGGTCCATCTCGACGCGCACCGCAATCTCCGCCGGGAGCAGGCCGGCAATGCTTTTCCACGCCGTCAGCGACAGGCTGCGCAGCGGAAAGCGCCGCATCAGTTCGCAGCCCAGTTCGTAGGTGAACCGCTCGAGCAAGTCGGCCTGCTGCGATTGCCCGAAGCGGCGCGCGCTCGCACAGACCTCGTCGTAGTCGACGGTGTCGGCCAGGGCATCGGTGCGCGCAGCGCGGCGCGCGTCCAGTCGCAGCTCGAGATCGAGCTTGAGCGCCTGCGTGCCTTGTTTCTCATGCTCGTAGACGCCAATCACGGTGTCCACGCGCAGGTTCTTGATCAGGATCGTGGTCAGGCTCACGGGATGGACACCACAGTCAGGAAGGAGCGATGAGCTCGGCGAGCTCGCGGCGGGGCGTGGCGCGGATGCGGGCATCCTCGCGCTCGCCGGCGACCAGCCGGAGCGCGCCAGCCAGCGCGATCATGGCACCGTTGTCGGTGCAGAACTCGGTGCGCGGGAAGAACACGCTGGCGCCGCGCTGCTCGGCGACCGCCTGTAGACGCGCACGCAGGCGTTGGTTGGCGCCAACGCCGCCGGCGACCACCAGCCGCTGGCGGCCGCTCGCCGCAAGCGCGCGCTCGCATTTCCAGATCAGCGTATCCACCACCGCCTCCTCGAATGCGCGCGCGATATGCGCATCCTCGGTGCGGCTTGTCCCTTGCGCCTGGATTTTCAGCATGACTTGGGTCTTGAGGCCGCTGAAGCTGAAATCCAGGGTCGGCCGATCGGTGAGCGGGCGCGAAAAGCGCATGCGCGTCGGATCACCGCGCTCGGCGAGGCGCGCGAGCGCCGGGCCGCCGGGGTAGCCCAGGCCCAGCAGTTTCGCAGTCTTGTCGAAGGCTTCGCCGGCAGCGTCATCGAGGGTGTCGCCCAGCAACTGATAGCGCCCGAGCCCGACCACATCCATCAGCAGGCTGTGGCCGCCCGACACGATCAAGGCCAGGAACGGGAATTCCGGCGCGGGATCCTCCAACAGCGGTGCCAGGAGATGGCCTTCGAGGTGATGCACGCCAAGCGCCGGAATATCCAATGCGAACGCGAGGGTCTTGGCAAATGTCGCGCCGGTCAACAGCGCGCCAATCAGGCCCGGACCCTCGGTGTAGGCAATCGCGTCGAGGTCACGACGCGTCAGCGCAGCGTCCGCAAGAACCTGCTCGGTGAGCGGCACCAGCCGCTGCACATGGTCGCGCGAGGCCAGCTCCGGGACCACGCCGCCATAGTCGGCATGCAGCGCGACCTGGCTGTGCAGGGCATGCGCGAGCAGACCGCGCTCGCTGTCATAGACGGCAATCCCGGTCTCGTCGCAGCTGGTTTCAACCCCCAATACACGCATGCTTTGATCGATTGGCCATTTACAGGTTATGATTGTGGGCTCGCTGGACGACAGGCGCCAGCGGAGTCACCCACGGAGTATTCATGCCCAACGTTAAAATCCGCGAAAACGAACCCTTCGAATTTGCACTGCGCCGTTTCAAGCGCTCGTGTGAAAAGGCTGGCGTACTGAGTGAAGTGCGCCGCCGCGAGTTCTACGAGAAGCCGACCCAGGAGCGCAAGCGCAAGCTCGCCGCGGCGGTCAAGCGCAACCTGCGTCGCGTTTCGCGCGACGTGACCAAGCGGCAGCGCATGTACTGAAGCTTCGCTTGCGCGGTTCGAAAAAACCGTAGCGAGCGGGACGAGAGCAAGGCGCACCGCGCGCAGGAACCGGAGTGAACTTCAGTTCATGAGGCTTCCGAGCACGGAGCAACGCAGCTATCGGCACGCGTAGTAGGTTTTTCGAATCGCGGTCCGGCGCCTGTCGCCCGGATGATTGGAGTTTCCTGATGCCGTCGACGGGATACCGTCGGCGGCATTTGTCGTGTTTCAGAGAAGAATTGGAGTTCCCCATGAGTCTCAAAGAACGTCTCGCAGACGATATGAAGGCCGCGATGAAGGGCGGTTTCGTCGAGCGCCGCGACACCGTGCGCCTGATCCAGTCTGCGATCAAGCAAGTCGAGATCGACACCCGCACCGATCCCACCAAGCCGGTGAGCCTGGATGACACTCAGGTGCTCGCCGTGCTCGAGAAAATGCTCAAGCAGCGCCGCGATTCCATCCAGCAGTTTGAAGCCGCGCAGCGCCAGGATCTCGCCGACAAGGAGAAATCCGAAGTCGCGATCATCGAGGCCTATATGCCCGCACGCCTCGATGACGCTGAAGTCGATGCCATCATCAAGGAAGCCATCGCAGAATCCGGCGCCACCAGCGCTCGCGACATGGGCAAGGTCATGGCCCTGGTCAAGACCAAGGCTGCCGGCCGGGCCGACATGCAGGCACTGAGCGGGTTGGTCAAGGCGGCGCTGGGATAGGTCTGCGATGCTCTGACGCAGGTCACGTTGCACCCGCGTTGAGTCGATCAAGCGAATCAACCCGTCGGGTGCCACGTGACATCTCGAACGTCACGTAGCGCCCGAAGCTGTTTTCTCTACCCGTCAACCACCGCGCGGGCGCAACGTGACCTACGGGGATCCCCCGTCCCCTAGCAACCCCGGTGCTATCCTGCCGCGCTCTGTAATATTTCCTTAGCGATGAATCCTTCGTTTCTCGACTTCGAACAACCGATCGCCGAACTGGAAGCCAAGATCCAGGAGCTGCGCTTTGCCGGGCAGGGCAATGCGCTGAACATCGAAGAAGAGATCGGCAAGCTCAAGGAAAAGTGCCGGGTCAAGACCGAGGCGATCTTCGCCAATCTGTCCCCGTGGCAGGTCTCCCAGCTCGCGCGGCATCCGCTGCGGCCGCACACGGTCGACTACCTGCCGCTGATCTTCGACGAGTTCCACGAGCTCAAGGGTGATCGGCATTTCGGCGACGACGCCGCGATCATCGGTGGGCTCGCGCGGATTGCCGGGCGGTCGGTGATGTTCATTGGCCAGGAGAAGGGCCGCGACACCAAGGACAAGGTGCGCCGCAATTTCGGCATGCCGCGCCCCGAGGGCTATCGCAAATCGCAGCGGCTGCTGCAGATGGCCGAACGCTTCGGCCTGCCGGTGTTGACCTTCATCGATACGCCGGGTGCCTACCCGGGCGTCGGCGCGGAGGAGCGCGGCCAGTCGGAGGCGATCGCCAAAAGCCTGGAGGTCATGGCCGAGCTGCGCGTGCCGGTGGTCTGCACGGTGATTGGAGAAGGCGGCTCCGGCGGTGCACTCGCCATCGGGGTCGGCGATCGCACCCTGATGCTCGAATATGCGATCTATTCGGTCATCAGCCCGGAAGGTTGCGCATCCATCCTCTGGAAGAGCGCCGAACGAGCACGCGAAGCCGCCGACGCGCTTGGCATCACTTCGGCGCGGTTGTTGCAGCTCGGCCTCATCGACCAGATCGTGCGCGAGCCGGCTGGTGGCGCGCATCGCGATACCGCGGTCATGGCTGCGAGTTTGAAAGAGGCGCTGCTGCGCTCCCTCGACGGCCTCGAGCGCATCGAGCCCGGCAGCCTGGTCGAATCGCGCTACCGTCGCCTGCGCGGCTACGGTTCGCACAAGGTCGAGTAGCGCGATAGAACGAACGTAGGTCATGTTGACCGCGCAGCGGTCTACTTGACGACTCTCCGTGAAAGGCCGTCAAGTAGTCTGCTTCGCAGACAACATGACCTACGAAAGCACTTGCGCCCAAGCCCTCATCTCAACGACTTGCACTCGGCCATCGAGCGCCTGGTCGCCGCCCAACCTGACGGCCCGATCTGCATCGGCTACAGCGGCGGCATGGATTCGACCGTCCTGCTGGCGTGCGCGTCGCGCAGCGCGGCGGTTCGCGCACGTGGGCTATCTGCAATTCATGTCCACCACGGTTTGCATGCGGATGCCGACAACTGGGCTGCCCAGGCGCAATCAACAGCAGACGCGCTCGCCGTGCCGCTGACGACGGAGCGCGTACGCGTCGAGTCACGCGGCCAAGGACTCGAGGCAGCGGCCCGCGCAGCGCGGTATTCCGCCTTCGCCACCCACGTAGCATCCGGCTGGCTGCTGCTCGCTCATCATCAGGACGATCAGGCTGAAACTGTGTTGCTGCGTCTGCTGCGCGGCGCCGCGCTCGATGGCGTCGCGGCGATGCGCCCGCAGCGGGCGTTCGGCGCGGCCTGGCTCGGGCGGCCCTGGTTGGATCAGCCGCGATCGCGATTGCTCGGATGCGCGCAGCAACTGGGCCTGCGCTGGATCGAAGATCCGTCCAACCGCGATCCGCGCCATGATCGCGTCTTCCTGCGCCGCACGTTATGGCCGCTGCTCGAGCAGCGCTTTCCTGCGGCAGGCGAGCGGCTGGCGCGTTTCGCGCAACATGCCCAAGGCGTGCAGGCGGAGCTGGACGCGCTGACCGGCGCCGATCTCGCAAGTTTGCGGAACCCACAGCGCGCTACGCTCTCGATCAGCGGACTGCTGGCACTCAGCGAAGCGCGCTTCGGCGCCTGCGTGCGCCGCTTTGCGCTCGATCTTGGCGCACCCGCGCCTGGCTTTCATGAACTCGCCCGCCTGCGCCGCGAAGTCCTGGGCGCGGCAATCGATGCCAATCCTTGCTTGCGCTGGCAAGCCTTCGAGTTCCGGCGCTATCGCGATGAGTTGTACCTGTTGCCGGAAGAGGCGACGCGGCCGGGTCCAGAGTTGGACATCGCATGGGCAGCAGGCGCTGCGAGCTGCGCTCTGCCGAAGGGCCTCGGAACACTGGCCTCGGTCAATGGCGCAGGGGTCGAAACGCCGGTGCCCTGCGGAATGACCGTAAGCTTCCGGCGCGCCGGCGAACGCCTGCGCCCTGTCGGCCACGCGCATCATCGCGAGCTGCGGCTGCTGTTCCAGGAACTCGCCGTGCCGACCTGGGAGCGCGCGCGAATGCCTTTGCTGTTCGCAGGCAAGACGCTCGTGGCGGCCGTGGGGTTGGCCAGCAGTGACGAGTTCGCGGCGCTGTGGCCGGGATTGCGCGTGGTTTGGCGACCAAAGTGAATGTGGGTCCGGACCTTGTCCGGACGCTCTTGCCCCGACGCTGGAAATGCGTCCGGACAAGGTCCGGACCCACAAGAGCGAGTCAAAACTGCGCCAACGCCGCCTTGCACAGCGCGCCGTCGCGGTCGTCCTTGCAGGACGCGCGCATGGCTTCGCACATGGCCCCACCCACCGCCGAGCCCATGCCCTTGACTGCATCGGCCATGGCCTTTTCCACAGCGTTGCTGTCCTCGACCTTGATGCTCTTCTCCATCTCGGCCGACACGCTGGCGAGACATTTTTGGTAGGCGACTTCGACCGGATCGCGGGTGAACCACCAGATGGCGGCGCCGATCACGGCGAGCAGGATGATCCATTTCAGTGCGGCCATGCGCGGCTCCGGGGGCGGGGACGGGTTGTCGGGTTGGCCGGATTCTATTCGTCCGCCGCCGCCAAGGTGCTCAAGCGCGGTTGAATTGCGCGAGCGTCACCAGGTGGCCACTTGGCTCGCGCCAGATCGCCTCGATCGACTGGTAGAAGGTCTCGCGGCGTGGCGAGATCATCTCGAAAGCCGCGAGCGCGTCGATGCCCGCCTGCAGGTCAGCGACCTCGATGAACAGCATGCTGGGTCCCTTCTTCGCCTCTTCGGCGAGCGCCGGCAGGTCGCCGGCAATGCTCCCATGGCTCTGCAGCATCACTTCGACGCCATCCTTCGCCAGGATCACGAACCCGATCGCGGTCCCGTCCGGCACCGACACCGTCACCGTGAACCCGAGCGCCTGCCAGAAGGGCAACGACTCCTCGACCGAGGCGACCGGGAGCACGGCGGTGATCTTGGAGATGGTGGTCATGGGTGGGTCTCAAATGGGAGAGCGGTCAGTCTAGCGCCGGTGCTCCTGCCTTCGTGGGGGCCGGCCGATTGCCGGAGGGGATGGGAACCGGAGAATGACGGACCCAGACGGGGGGACCCCCCGCGTGAGACACACAAACGGGGCCGCCGGGGGAACCG
>JANPJV010000045.1:0-1513 GCA_031425695.1 Rhodanobacteraceae bacterium
CCGAACTGGTTTCCCAACGGCCCGGCCACCGTGACGTTCTCCTACCGGGCGACGCCTGCATCGCCCACGACGAGCATCACGCTTCAGTCGGCCCCCGTCCAGGAAGATCCGCTGCCTCTGACGCAGACGCTCACGACCAGCGGCGGGCGCAAGGTGGCGTACCTGCTGTTCAACGCGCACACCCAGGGCGCGCAGGACCGGCTGATTCCCGCGCTGTCTGCGGCGCAGGCGGCCGGCGCGCAGGATGTCGTGCTGGACCTGCGCTACAACGGCGGCGGCTACCTCTACACCGCGCTCAGCCTGGGGTCGATGCTGGCCAGCAGTGCCGCGGACAACAAGGTCTTCGAGCAACTGCGCTACAACGACAAGCGCACCGCAGTCACGAATGCCTCGGTGCTGCGTTTTTCCGGCGCCGTGCAGGTGAGCGAAACGCAATTCGGCGCGGGCACCCCGCTGCCGCGCCTCGCCCTGTCGCGCGTGTATGTGCTCGCCACCGAGAACACCTGTTCCGCGAGTGAATCGGTCATCAACGGCTTGCGTGGCGTCGGCATCCAGGTGATCCTGGTCGGGAGCGCCACCTGCGGCAAGCCGTACGGCTTCAGCCGCGCCGACAACTGCGGCCTTTCCTACTTCCCGATCGAATTCCAGGGCGTCAACGAGCTCGGCTTTGGCGACTACGCCAACGGCTTCGCACCGACCTGCGCGGCAACGGACGATTTCGATCGTGCGCTGGGCAGCACCGCCGAACGCCTGCTCGCCACCGCACTGCACCACGTCGACAACGGCAGCTGCCCCGTGCCGCCGCTCGCAGCCCCGCTGTCGGCGGGCGTGCCTGCGATGTCGACGACCCGCATGCCGATGCGCGGCAAGATCGTGCTCAACCCGAAGTGATTGCGCTCGAGGCCTCGGCCTTCGCGCATGCGCGCATCGCCGGTGTGCTGACCGACATCGACGACACGCTCACCACCGAGGGCGCGATCACGCCGGACGCGCTGCAGGCGCTGGGTTCGTTGCACGCCGCCGGAGTGCACGTCGTCCCGATCACAGGCCGCCCGATTGGCTGGAGCGAACCCTTCGCGCGCTCGTGGCCGGTGGACGCCATCGTCGCGGAGAACGGCGCGGTCGCCGTTGTGCGCGACGGCGCGGGCCTGCGCAAGATCTACCAGCAATCGGCCGGCATGCGCGCAGCCAACTTCACGCGCATGCAGCAGGTGGCGCAGCGCGTGCTGCACGAGGTGCCGGGCGCAGTCCTGTCGCGCGACAGCGACGGGCGCGAAACCGACATCGCGATCGATCACAGCGAGTTTGTCCATCTGCCGCCTGATCGCATCGCGCAAGCCGTCGCGCTGATGCGGGCCGAAGGCATGAACGCGACCGTGAGCTCGATCCACATCAACGGCTGGTACGGCGACCACAACAAGCTCTCGGGTGCGCGCTGGATCGTGCGCGAGCTGTTCGGCCGCGACCTCGACGCCGAGATCGATCGCTGGGTTTACGTCGGGGACTCGACCAA
>JANPJV010000046.1:0-22762 GCA_031425695.1 Rhodanobacteraceae bacterium
TGCGCCGCCACCACCAAATCCGCGCAAACCACGCGCTCGCTCCCAACCGTTGCCGAACCATCCGTGACTCCACCAATCGAATGGAGCCA
The DNA here is from genome assembly GCA_031425695.1 of Rhodanobacteraceae bacterium. Lineage (GTDB taxonomy): Bacteria > Pseudomonadota > Gammaproteobacteria > Xanthomonadales > SZUA-5 > JANPJV01. The sequence goes on from JANPJV010000046.1 coordinate 90, forward strand.
AGATCAGGCAGCTACGGCTGAGGTTCTAGATGGGCGTGGTCGGACGGATACGTCGAAACGATGATTTGCCAGCGCCCGAACTCGGCACGACGCTCGGTCACGAAGCCAACTCGGGCCGCTTCTCGTCCGCCCACGGGTTCTTAATTCGTTCTACGACGCTGAACGGCCGCTAGGCTCAACCATCACGAATATGTCAAATGCTAAACTCAACTACTAGATGTAGTAGAGTGACCCTGCCGCGTACGCATCATCTAGCACCCGGCATCGCTCTCTAGGATCCCTACACACCCTCTGCAAAAGGTCGTCATGATGGAACAGTACTTAAATTACAGTGGCGAGTCGGGTGTCCAGGAATTCGAAATTGGCCCCGAATTTATTGTACTGCGCTTCAAACGTAGCCCGACGCGGTATTTGTATGACTACTTTTCAGCTGGAAAAGAACGCGTTCTGGAAATGGTGCGCCTCGCCAAGACGGGACGCGGGTTGGCGACTTACGTTTCACGGCACGTCAACGGCATGTACGCACGCAAATACTAGGGTGCTATTCGCAACTCGCGTTGGCGAACTGTCATAATATTCCGGCGATCTTTCTAACTTTGGAGAACGCCGCCTTAACCGACGCCGGGATGTCGTTAGCGTCACAGCGTAAGGCCAATTTCGCCCCGACTTCCGGCTTGTTAACACTACTCCTCAATTCCTTGACGGCTTGTTGTCGTACAACTTGGATCAACGTTTCCGAGAATTTCTGAGACGGCCTGAGGGCTTCGATGTCTGAGGGAATCCATTCCGCCATTGTTTCTCTTGGATAGTCGTTGTTCAGAGTCGAAGCCCAAATCTCGTTTGAGAATTCATCCTCGAATTCCTTGGACCCAGCAAATGTGACATCGGCAAGTGTTATCCCGCAATCTCCCATTGTAGACTGCGTGATTTTCGCGCTCGAACCATCCAGCTTGCAGTCCGAATCCAAAAGTAAATGTATCATCCCGGGACGGGCGGCGAAGAATATTTTCACTACCGATCTCCAAGCACCGCACGTATCCAAGTTGACGATGCGAATACCATCAAGTTCCGGCAAACGTCCGAACAATTTCAAGTAAAAGATTGGGATGGATCTTTCTTCGGTCAGGCCTTCAACGAGAAGGAACGCTCGCTCATACAAGAGCGCAAGATTGCTTAATCCGAGCTGGCGCCCAATTTCACCTAGTTCGGAGAGAACTCCTGTTTCGATGTTGCCCTTGCCGATCTGTTCAATCTCACGCTCGCCATTGGGCAACTCTCGTATGATGCGGATTGTCTCGGGCGGGGCGCTATCAATTAGAGTCACCGCGTGGGTTGCGATTATGATTTGAACGGAATCGTCGTGTGATCGAGCAGCGCAAATTGCAGAGTACAGGGCACGCTGCGCTGAATAGTGCAGATTTGCGTCGGGCTCGTCGTACATGCGGAGACAGGCCTGATTATCAACCGACTTGGAACGAGCGTGCTGGATTGCTATCCACGCACGCCTTCTCGTGCCTTGACCCAATTCTCCCAGTCGCTGAAATCCCTGACCAAAGTCAACTCGGAGTTCGCCCCTGACTTGCGGCTTCCTAAAGTCCACCTCGAAAGAGGCATCCACTGCTTGGAGGCCTTTCATAACGTCCAGCATGGGCTGGCGCAATTTATTGATTTGCGCGGCAATTGCATTCTGCGCGACGCTTCTTGCATCGCTGAACGCCGCCGGCTGATCCTCTTGGTAGATCGCGAGTTCAGACCTGACTGCATCAGCTATTCCGGCTTGTGCTTGTGAATCTGGGTCGTCGTAATCCCCGGACGTAATTCTCGAAACTGTTGGGATGGACTCAGCCAGTTCGCTCGCGTTGGTCACAAGCCATTTTTCTGATACGGGAATTGTTCCGCTTGCTGCAAGCGCCAAAAGTTGCTCGCCTCTGGCACCAGCGTTTGACGCGGGATTCACACCCAGAGACGAGAGTATTTCTGACTGTTCCCCGGCCTTCAACTTTGCAAAACCGTCGATCCGGGCGTCCGTAAATCCTTGCCCAAGGATCTCCAGTCGAGATGATGTATCTCGCAGAATGGTTCGTCTTATCGAGAAATGCATCGGGTCTACAATCTTGAATTTGGCGGGCAGGTCGTTGCACGCTTGCCTGAACGTGCCAGTTATTTCAATTGGTTCGCCCAGCCTTACGTCGTCGGCAACATATCGTCGGAAGTCAGTAACCTGTGGACGGCGTTTTTCTAGCAATATTTCAATGGCCTCCAAGAGTGAGGTCTTTCCAACGTCGTTCTCGCCAACGAGAATTACCAAGCTCTGGCAGCCGCACAGTGCTACATCGGCAAACGACCGGAAGTTCTTTATACGAATTTCGACTAGCATCTGAGCCTCGAAGAGACCGCGACTGACAAATCAACCGACATTGACTGGCACTAGGGTCATCGTGTCGTTCCCAAATATATCGATGACTTTGACCGCAACCGTATATCGTCCCGGCCGGTCGTAAGTGTGTAGCGCGGAGGTGAGTTCGATTTCGCGGTTCTTGCGGGTTCGAAAGCTCTGCCATTCGTTTTCGAAGATGAAGCCGCCGGTCCAGCGTTCTTCGAATTCGAGGGGCATGTCGATTTGGCCGTGTTCGAAGCCAGGGAGGACGCCGCCGAGGCCGGCGGCGACGGGGACTTTGATGATTTCTTTGCGACTGAGGTAGTCGAAGTCGACGGCCCAGTAGTCGACCCAGTCGGTCCAGTGGCGGGTAAGGCGAGTGCGGGTGATGACGCCGTCCTTGCTCTTGCTGACCTTGACCAGTTGACCTTGCTCGCAGACGACTTCGCTCTTGCCGTCCTTGATGCCAGCGATGGCGGCGTTTGCGGCGCCCTGGTTGTAGTAGACCGAGAAATCAGTGAGTTCGATCTGTAGTGCGAACTTGCTGCCTTTGACGTAGCGCGGGGTGGCCTCGACGAAGCTGATGTCGTGAAAGACCACCTGACCCTTGTCGACCGCGCGCTTGTCGAAGACTTCGGCCGGGATGTACTTGGGCGTGAGATCGATGCCCTTGCCTTTGGCTTCTTCGAGTACTGCTGGGAACAGGCCCATCTCGAACTCGAAAGCGAGGACGTCGACGCGCGTGGCGCCGCGCTTGCGGCATTCGGTGATCACTTCCTCGACGAACATGCGCCCGACCGGCAGGTTGATCGGGCCTATCACCACCAGCCGTGAACTGAGCTTGCCGTGGAAGAAGGGATCGTTCGCAAGCGCCTCGGCCTTGTAGGCACGCAAGATCAGGTCGCGGAAGTCGCGTTCCTTCTGGGCGAGCGCTTGTTCGCGCTGCGATGGGTTCAAGCGCCCACCGACGTTCAAGTAGGCTTGGCGCTCGTAGCGTCCGAGGTTCAGGACCTCGAACGCGCGGAACGGCTTGTCAGCGGCCTTGAGCTCGCGCTGGACACCGATCAGGCGCTTCCGTGTGGTGTGGACTCCGAACTTTCCGAGATCGGTAGCTATCCACTTGCGGCCAAGCTTTTCTGCCGCTGCCGCAGTTGTCCCTGATCCGACAAAGAAATCCGCAATTAGATCACCGGGCGCCGTGCTGGTACGTATTATCCGTTCTAGTAACGCTTCGGGCTTCTGAGTTGGGTATCCAATTCGCTCCTCGCCACTTATTCCACGCAACATTTGAATATCATCCCAAAGATCTTGAAGCGGAACGCCTTTGCTCTCGTCTAAATAACGCTTCATGTATGGCATGCCGGACGCGGAGTAAACTATCTTGCCAGCGGCGTCCATCTGAACCATTTTTTCGTAGGAATACGCCCAATATCTTCCTGCAGGAGGTTTAGCTCCCTTCCAGTCGTACTTGGTGTTTCCGCCCGCCTTTCTCGCAGTTAGATCTGCTTTGTTGTACCTGCGACCGGTGTGTTCTTCGATGTTTCTATACCACTTTTCTACGGTTGTAATTGGCAATGGGCTGAAAGTTTGATTCCAAACGTATGAGTCAGCCTTTGAGTAAATGTATATAAGGTCATGAATTTTTCCACAGAACTCCGCGCCCTGACCTACGTCGTTGTGAGAATCGGACCGCTTCCATACAATTTCATTAATGAATCTGTCCCGACCAAATATTTCATCACACACCGATCTGATGTACGAGTTTACCCGCGGGTCGCAATGGACATAAATTGTGCCGTCGGCATGCAGGAGGTCGCGCATTAAAACAAGCCGTTCGTAGATCATCGCAATAAACGAGTCAGCCCCTCGCCCCCAAGTATCTCGATACGCAATCTGTTCCAGCAGATTAGGCTCTTTGTGAAAGGTCTCACCACCAATCTCAATATCCATCGAGAAATCCGCACCGACATCGAACGGCGGATCGATATAGATCAGCTTGAGCCCACCGGCCTCCTCGATCTGCTTGCGTAGAGCGCCGGATTTGAGCGAGGACAGGATGAGCTTGTTGTCGCCCCAGATCAGCTTGTTGGTCCAGCCCTGCAACTGTCGTCCGCGACCATCGAACAGCTCGCCCTGGTGCTTGGTTTCCTTGCGCGGCTCGTCGATATGCTCAAGCGTCTGGAACGGCAGCACCGTGGTGCAAACGTCGGCAGTCTTGCCGTTCCACACCAGCTCCACTTCGCGCTTGTCCTCGAACAGGATGAAGCGATATTTCTCCGGCAGCGGCCGCCCGGCCTGGATCAACTGCGTCAGGTCGCGCTTTTCGGCATCGGTCAGTTCGTAAGCGGGCGCTTTGGCCATGGGGCAAGAAGACCTGTAGTGCTTGTGAGGGCTGCGTGCGACGATTTTCTCTGCTGTTTCGGTGATGCTGAAATGAACGAACCATTCGGAAAAGCCGAATGGTTCGTTCACAAGGCTCCGCGATCGTCTGCGAGAGCCAAGAACTCCGCCGGTGTCATTGAAGCTCTGGATGATGAACCGCGAGCCAAGCCTGTAAGTCCACCAGGAGTTCAGTCGCCGCGGCGATCGCCTCAGTGACTTCGCTCGCCTCGGGATCGTCGCCGATGTAGTCGATGACATTGCGCTTTCGACGCAAGGCATCGAGAACCTGCATGCGGCGTGGATCGAGTCCGATGCTGTGAACCAGCGACTGGACCATGGTCATGTGGTGTCCGCTTTCGCTGGTGCTCGGCCGGAAACCATTGGCGAACAGCGCCGCCTGGGCGGATTGCATGATTGCGGTGTAGGCGCAGGTGTATCGGTTCGCGGCGGAGTTTGTGGCGTTCGCGGCGTCGCGCAGATTGCGTGCGGCGGCATTGAGCAGTTTGACGATCTCAGTGCGCGTCGGCGCATGCGCTTTGAGTCGCCCGATGCGCGCGAGATTCTCAAGCGACATCGGGCTCTCCGAGTACAGGCAGCGTGGGTTCGCTCAGCACACGGGCAACGAATCCCTCATCCAGCCGGCGCGCGCGGAATTCGTCAGGATGCATCACCACGGCGTTGACCTCGCGGCCCAGGCGCTCATGGCATGGATGCAATGCCGCGACCACATCGGCAAAGCGAACGCTGCCCACCACCATCAGATCGATATCGCTGCCGGGTCCTTCGCTCGCATTCGCCACCGAGCCGAACACGAAAGCTTGCTCGATTTGATCCGCGAACGGTGCCAGCGCGTCGCGCAGGACGTCCGCCAGCCCCACCGACTTGCGCAAGATCGATTGCAACTCAGGAAAGATCGGGCAGCGTCGCTCCGCCTGGTAATGCAACTGGTTGCCCACACGCCGCGAATGCACCAGCCCCGCCACCTCCATCCGTTTGAGCTCACGATGGGCAGTACCGGCGTTGACATTCGCCAGCCGCTCCAACTCGCGCAGGTGGAAAGAGCGATCAGGCCGCATCAGCAGCACCGCCAACAGGCGCAGGTGGTAGGCCGAGAACAACAACGCCGCCGGTGTCGAGGGCGAGGCGCGTTGGTTTGGTCGAACTTCTGTTGTCATATGGACGACGATTGTTCTCCACTGGACAACTTCCTGCAAGCGGCCTGCGCATCATCCCGCGCTCTGATAGTCGGTGAAGCCAGTTACCAGTGCGCCGAACGAGGAGGGCGGGTTGCGTTCGTAGCCGCTCTGGTCGACATACACGAAGCGATAGGCGGGACCACCTTGCGCGCGGCTGGCAGCAGTCGCATCGGCGCACCACTGGCGCAAGCGATGCATTTTCTGCGGCAGGTCGATCTCCACGAAGCCCTTGGTTTCGATGATCCACACAGTGCCGTCACCCGTCTTTACCAAGAAATCCGGGATGTAATTCGAGAGGTCGCCATCGGCGCGCACGTAGTCCACCTTGAAGCCGACGGCCAAATAATTTTTGGCGAAGCTCACGATGTCGGGAGCCTCGTCCAAAAAGCGCGCGAACTTCAGCTCGAAGGCACCCGCTTTCACTTCGCCGACGATCTTGCTGAAGATCGATTTCTTGGGCTGCAGGTAGTCGCGGTTCTCAGTGCGGAAGGGGCGAGTGTCGCGCAGGCGGATAAAGTCTTCGATGCGTGAGCTGCCAGTGTCCTGCACGGTCAACGAATTGATTGCCGACTTGAAGCTGTCGAAGATGATCTTGCTGGCGGCGGATTCGGACAAGTTGCGCAGTACGACCGGATCTTCGAGATCCACCGGCGAATCCTCGAAGAGATGGCCGGCGATGAACTCTTTCACCTTGGGATACAGCAAGTCGTAGCCGCCGACGAGACGTAGCTCACGAAGAAGTTGGCGGGCGAAGAAGGCGACTACTGAGCGGTAGTCCACCGGCCCACCGACATCGAGCTGGACAGTGTGGTGAACGGCATCGTCGAGCATCGTCTTGAAGACGATCTCGCGCGTCTCTTCGGGCGTGAATGCCTTCAGTGCCAGCCGGTTGTTCTTGAATCCAGGTGGTTCGAGATCGGCCAAGTCGCGGAATTCGCGATTGAAGCGACGCGATAGCCTGGGCAGCTGAATGTCGAGCGCTTCCAGATCCTTGTCCGGATTCTCGTTGTCGATTTCGACCACCAGCGAGTCCTTGCGATCGGTTCCTTTGCCCATCGGCACCCGCTCGAACTCAATGCCCTCGGTCTTGATCGATTCAACGAATTCCATGAAGGCGGGCGTACCCATCACCGATACGTGCTCGGGCGCATCGCTGCCGAAATACATGCGGCGCAGGCCTCGGCCGAGGGTCTGTTCTGGAAGGATGTTGCTCTTGGATGTGTACGCGCGCAGGCCAACGATCGTCGTGACATTACGGACGTCCCAGCCCTCCTTGAGCATCAGGACCGAGACGATGGCTTTGTAGGGACTCGCCCAAGCGTCGATGTCATTTGACGCTTTACGCAGAATTTCCAGTTCCTCTTTGCTCTTGCCCGATGAGGCCTCCGAAATTTCACCGTTGGCCTTGGTGTGAATGACCAGCACCGCGCCCTGCAGCTCGGCGCAAGTACGCTCCAGATAGGCGCCCACCTCGTCGCAGTTGCGCGTGTCGTCGACCATCACGAACAGGACCGCCTTTTTGCCAAGCCCCTGATGCTCGGCAAAGCTTTTGCGCCATTCTTCAATGCCGAGCTGCAGGAAGTCGGCGTACCGCTCGCTGAAGATGGCGCTCTGATGCTCCTGCAGGCGTGCGCAACTCGCTGCATCCGGCAATGTCGGATGCTTGACCACGTTCTGGTGGATCGCCTCGACCAGCGGGTAGTCCGATACCGTCTGCACGAAGATCGCGCCGTTATCGTGCTTAGGGGTCGCAGTCACATCGATCTGCAACGACAGCTTGCAATCTTTTTGCAACATGCGGTGATGGATGTCTTGGATGCTTTTGAACCAGGCCATGCGCGCGTCGTGGACGTGATGAGCCTCGTCGTTGAAGACGGCCAGTTCGTCAATCTCGCGCACGATTTCACCCAAGTCGGTTTTGCTGTCCGTCGTCTTGCCGACGGGCTTGGGGCCGAAGGGATCGAGGAAATAGTCGCGCAGGTCGTCGTCGTCAAGCGAGGGCTCTACGACGTCGCCGATATAGACGCGGTGGATATTCGTCAGGAACAGATTGCCGGTGGGGCGCACAACGCGCACGTCGTCCTGGATGTGCAGGCTCACCTGAAAGTCATCGCGCCAGTTCCGCCCTTGAAAACCGTTATCCGGGAGGATTGGATCGTTGAAAAATATTTTCAGTCCATCGAAATCGGTGCGCAAACGATCGAGGACGATAATGTTTGGGGCAATTAGCAGGATGTTGCGGGCAAGCGTGGAGTCCGGCTCATAGAGCTTGTGGAAATAGCTCCAAGCGATCAAGAGTGAAAGGACTTTGGTCTTTCCGGCGCCAGTGGCCATCTTTGTCACGTAGCGGGGCCAGCTTTCGTCGAACATTCCGGCTGACACGGCGCCCGAGGCATCGAACCGCATCAAGTCGAACTTGTCACGAACGCGGCGAACATCATGAAGCCAAATGACGGTCTCAACGGCTTCCCGTTGTGCGAAATAGTACTCGAAAGTCGATAGTGAGCCGTCTGCCTGTTCGGTCAAATGCTGGTTGTGAAACCACCACTGGAGAAGGGCCTTTGATGTCGGTGAAGCGCCCGGATAGTTTTCGGCGCGCCACGCGCTGACTTCGGTTCGAATGTTTGCAACCAGCGGAGGAAGGAGCTTTTCATACCCCTTTCGAAGATCTTCATCGGCGGGGAACCAACGTTCCTTGGGGTCGAGAACCGCATAGGGCGACTTGGGTAGATTAGGATGGATCGCCATTGCGGCCTCGTAGGTATTCGCCACTAGAGAATGGACGAATGGGTGAATGAGCTCAGTCAGCTTGAACACTGCCGAGGTACCTCGGACAAAGCAAGCGGCGGTCAGAAAAACGTTCGCGGGTTGCCCAATACCGAGTTGTCCGTCGAAGACCTTTTTTGGGAGGCCTTGCTGTTTATTCCCGATACCTCAACAACGCCCCCACCAGCATCCCGCGCACCTGCTCCCTCAACTCCGGCGGTCCAATGACCTCCGCATCCGCCCCGTAGCGCAGCACATCCATCAGCAGTTCGCGTGGGTGGGCGTAGGGGACGGTGAGTTCGAGGGTGCCGTCGGCGGTCAAGCGTTTCTGTTGGGCGGGGTGCCAGATTTCGTCGGTGATCCAGCGGGCGGCGTCGGGGGTGAAGTGGATGATGGCGGTGGCGACGGCTGGGCCGGCGAAGACGCCGTAGCCGGCTTCCTGCAGGGAGTCGAGCTCGTCTTCGGCGATGTCGATGGACGCTTCGGCGCAGAGCTCGGGCTTGGTGATGCGGTCCAGCGCGAAGCGGCGGAGTTGGGTGAGAACCGGCGCCTGCGCGGCAAGCCGCGCGCCGGCTCGAACGCCCGCAACTTGTTTTGGGCCGGGCTGAGCGTCCTCGCGCACCGGCTCACTGCAGGCATCCAGGTACCAGTTGTCGCGGTGATGGACGAGGCGCTGCGGTGAGACGCGGCGCGCGCTCTTCTTTGCGGTGGAGCGGGCCTGGTAGTTGAAGCGCAGTTGGCGGCCTTCGAGTACTGCATCGGTGACGGTGCGGAAGATGTTGGGGTCGCAGGGTCGGGCTTGGGCGCGCAGCACGCGCAGGCGGCCGAGCCGGCGGGCCTTGTCGCCGAGCAGTTTCTGGATGCGGGGCTGCAGGGGTCCCAGGGCTTTGCCGAGCAGGCCGCCGCTGCGCTGAAGCATTTGCTGGGCGAGGGTCAGCGCGTGCAGTTCGTCGGCGGTGAGCCACACGCCGGGAAGCTGGAAATCGTCCGCGCCGCCGACATAGCGCCACTTCGACGAAGGGTCTTCTTCGTGCTCCACCGGCGCGCCGAGCGTGTCGCGCATGAATCCCAGATCGCGATAGAGCGTGGCGCGCGAGCAGCGCGCCTCCTGCATCAGGCGCTCGGTGCTGAGGCCATACCGGTTGTGGGCGAGCAGGCCGTGCAGCAAGGTGATGCGTTCTGTGCGATCCATGGGTCGGGTGCGCCTCCACGCGGCTTTGCTGTGTCAGGCGATGTTGCTTGTGCGGCGGGATGCGGCGCAACTGCGCGTCCCCGTTGCGCCGACGCAAGCGCGGGCTCCCGGGACGCTCGCGGATGGCCACGGGACCCTCCGTTGGGTCTTAGTGTCCGTCGTTGGGCGCGCGGGACTCGCCGTTGGGCGATTGGCACCGGTCATTGGATCGCTGGCGTCAGGCGTTGGGCTACTGGCGCCCAGCGTTGGGTGATGGCTCATCCGTCGTTGGGCTGCGCGGATCCGACGTTGGGCGGCGGCCATCCGAAATTGGATCGCTGGCGCCCGACGTTGGGAGATGGTCGATCCATCGTTGGGCTGCGCGCATCCGATTTCGGGTTGCTGGCATCCAGGGTTGGGTGATGAATTGCCCAATCACGGGCTGCTGGCGTCCGTCGTCGGGTGGCGTTTGCCCAAATGCCTATCGCGGCGGTCCGTGGTCGGGTTCGCGGCATCCATTGCCTGGCCGCAGGCACGAGTGATCAGCGCGGACCGGCCAGCCAGGTCATCGGGCCATTTGAAGGTGTTACGCGCGGCCCGTCAAGTAGCCCGCTGGCGCGGGCAACATGACCTACGACAGCTAGAAATGGGGGCTACTTGAAGGTTGTTCGCATGCCCCGTCAAGTAGCCCGCTGGCGCGGGCAACATGACCTACAACAGCGGGTCTTTGGCAACTGTCCGGGCAGACCGCTCGGTGGAATCCGCGCGAAGGATCCTCCGGAGGATCCCACCCTGCATCAGCTGCAGCTACATCGCGCCGCGAACGTGGGCGGCGTGACTCCGTCATCAGCCATTCAGCCAAATTTAACCACCGTCAAGGCCCGTGAGATGGCGCCGCGGTTTGATACATCCACCCCGGGCACAACGCCTGGGGCGCGATCGACGCCAAGGGGCGCGGACGCAATCTCTCGAAAGAAAAGGAAAGCAGAAAATGAATACGCAGAACCTGGTCAACCTCACCCTCACCCAGACCCAGATCGCCAACGTGGATGCGGCACTGACCACGCTGGAAAACGAGCTCGCGGGCCTTGTCGCCCTGAGCGTGTCCGCCAAGCGCCACATGCGCAAGATGGGTACCAAGAGCGAAAGCTTCAGCCGTCAGGCCTTGCAGGTGGTCAGCCAGAATCCGACGATGATTCCGGCGAATATCCCCGTCGCTGATGCGATTGCGGATTTGCAGATGCTCGATCAGCTGCGACCGCGGCTGTCGCGTCTCGCCCGTCTCACCGAACGTGCCAGCGATACCGATGCCGCCCTCGGCAACGACATCATGACCGTCGCCCTGCAGGCCTATGGCTTGCTGAAGCTCACCGGTGGTGCGGCTGGCATGGAAAGCCAGCGCCGTGAACTGTCGGGTGTATTTTCTCGCAGCAAGCGCTCGCCCAAGAGCGTTTCCGATTCCCCGCCCGAGCAGAAGGCGGCATGACCTGCCGCCTTCCGTTCGATGAGGTAAAGAAGGGGCCGCGCAATGCGGCTTTTTTCTTTTGGGGCGCGACGTGAGTCGATTGTCGGGTGGACTCGCGGTCCGCGACTCCGGCCAACGTCATCGGCGCAGTTCAGCCCCTTCGGCGATCAACTCGTCCAATACCCCGGTGCGGTCAAAGGGCCCTGCCACGGCGCGGATCTCGTCGATATCGAGGGCCGGCGCGTGCGCGAGTAATTGCACAATATCAGCGAGGTCTGCCCGGCCACCCGCATAGAGCTTGAGCGCCACCAAATCCGGGATCGTGGCGCAGCGAAGGCGCGCGCCTTCGAGCGGTCTCGCACGGACGAGCGCTTGCGGCCCAGGGTTTCGGGCCAAGCGCAGCGGGTTAAGGAAATTGACGACTTCGACGAGGTTCTGGGGATGACCGTCCTCGTCTTCGGACGACCAGAGCCTGATCACGCCGCCCAGGGGGTCATCGTCGTCCGGCAAACTCAGCCGGTTTGCGATCCCGGCCTGACGAAGCGTTTCGGCAAGTTCCCGCAACATCGACTCGGGCGGAATGGCCGTCGCCAGCTCGATGTCCTGGGTTCCGCGTGCATAGCCATGGACCGCCAGCGCGGCCGCCCCAATCAATGCCGTCTGGATGCCAAGACTCTCTGCAATCTGCGCAACGCGCTCAGCGAGGGCGAGTGTCTGGTCGGGATCGCATGACCGCCCATTATCCGCAGCAACTCGCCGCGACGACCCAACTCGAGGGCGAGCAAGATTCGCCCGACTGCGGACTTGGGCACCGCCAGTGGCGGGTGATCGGCGCTTGCGCTGCGTCGCCGAATGGCACTGCCTGAATTCATGTCGATAGGTTGAGCGCGTCGCGTGGATGGGTCAAGTGTGCACGATCCACAAGCGCTCCATCACCTGTCATTGTCGCGGGCCTGGACGCCTTTGTAGGTTCGACCTGTGGTCGAACGCTTCTCTGACCGCAAAGCGCGCGACCACAGAGCACCCGCAACAGCCAAGAGCGTTCGACCTCAGGTCGAAACCACAATAAAGCAACATGATCACCCGGCCGCGAACGCCTTGCTCATCGGGTTGTTCGGGTGGGTGGTCCAGTCGGCGAAGCTGCCGTCGTCGATGCGTTTCATGGTGATGCAGTTTTCGACGGGGCAGACGTGCATGCAGAGGTTGCAGCCAACGCATTCCTCATCGATGACTTCGAAAAAGCGAATGCCGTTTTTCTCTTTGGTGATGGCCTGGTGGGCGGTGTCTTCGCAGGCGATGTGGCAAAGGCCGCATTTGATGCAGAGGTCCTGGTTGATCAGGGCTTTGATGTCGTACTTGAGATTGAGATGCTGCCAGTTGGTGACGTTGGGGACCGCCAAGCCGACGAAGTCTTCCAGGCGTTTGTAGCCTTTCTGGTCCATCCAGTTCGACAGGCCTTCAGTCATTTCCTTGACGATGCGGAAGCCGTAATGCATGGCGGCGGTGCACACCTGGACGGAGCCGGAGCCGAGCGCCATGAACTCGGCGGCGTCGCGCCAGCTGCCGATGCCGCCAATGCCGGAGATGGGAAAGCCGCGGGTTTCCGGGTCGCGTGCGATCTCGGCGACCATGTTCAGCGCGATGGGTTTGACCGCCGGCCCGCAATAGCCGCCGTGGCTGCCCTTGCCGTCGACGGTGGGCGTCGGCGCCATCAGGTCGAGATCGACGGTCACGATCGAGTTGATCGTATTGATCAGCGAAACGGCGTCGGCACCGCCGCGGAAAGCCGCCCGAGCGGTGTGGCGAATATCGGTGATATTGGGCGTGAGCTTGACGATGCACGGGAGCTTGCTGTGCTGCTTCACCCAGCGCGCAACCATCTCGACGTACTCAGGCACCTGCCCCACCGCCGAACCCATACCGCGCTCGGACATCCCGTGCGGACAGCCGAAATTGAGCTCGACCGCATCCGCACCCGTGTCTTCGACGCGCACCAGGATCGACTTCCACGATTCCTCGTCGCATGGCACCATCAGGCTGACAATCATCGCCCGATCCGGCCACATCCGCTTCACCTCGCGAATCTCCGCGAGATTCACCTCCAGCGGCCGATCAGTAATCAGCTCGATATTATTCAGCCCGGCAATCCGCTGCCCATTGAGCTTCACCGCCCCATAGCGCGAACTCACATTCACCACCGGCGGATCCAGCCCCAGCGTCTTCCACACCACCCCACCCCAACCGGCCTCGAAGGCGCGATGAACGTTGTATGCCTTATCCGTCGGCGGCGCCGAGGCCAGCCAGAACGGATTGGGACTCCGCACGCCGACAAAGTTACAGGTCAGGTCTGCCATGTCGCGAAACTCCAGTTACGCGTTCGCTTAAAAAAGAAGCGGGAGGGGAAGGAAGCGAAGGAAAAGCAGAAAGGTAGCGAAGGGAAGCCAGACATTGCTGAGTCGCCTAGGCTGGCCTAACAATGCGCCTGATGCCGCTTCTCAGGCTAGTCGCGTTAAAGTTGAGCAACAGGCCAACCGACTTCGCGGAAAAGCGCAAATAAGTTGCGAGTTGCGCCGCGTGAATCGGCAACAGACGCTCTACTGCTTTGATCTCGACCACGATGCATTCCTCCACTAGCAAATCAATTCGATACGCCTCCAAAAGCTCGACCCCCTTGTACTCGACGGTCAGTGGCAACTGGCGGGAGAAACGTAGTCCGTCAAGGCGAAGTTGATGCGCAAGTGCAACTTCGTACGCAGATTCGAGCAATCCAGGACCAAGTGTCCGATGAACTTCAATCGCGGCACCGATGACTCTATTCGAACATTCATTCGCGTCCATCTAAGTCCCGCCAGTGAATCTGCGCGCCACACACTAAACAACCACGAACATTTTCGCTCGATTGCTTCCCTTCGCTTCCTTTCTGCTTCTCCTTCGCTTCCTTCCCGAACCGCTTTTTCGAAATTCAAGCCGCCAATTGGCGGTGCATGGCCAGGGCGGCCTGTTTGCCGTCCTCTACTGACTGGACGGTGAGATCGAGTTTGCCGCCGACGCAGTCGCCGCCGGCCCAGACGCCGGGGAGGCTGGTTTGGTAGTCGGCGTTGACGGCGATGCGGCCGCTGCGGGTGTCGAGGATCTGGAGGCCGTCTTCGGTGAGGGGGCCGGGGACGAGGACTTGGCCGATGGCTTTGAGGACGGTGTCGGCTTGGAGCGTGAAGTAGTCGCGGGTGCCGAGCAGGCGGCCGGCGTCGTCGAGTTGGGTGTGTTCGAACTCGATGGCGGAGAGGCGGTTGTCGATGTCGAACAGGCCGCGCGGAGCGGCCCAATGAATGATGGTGACGCCCTCGGACTTGGCGAACTCCTGTTCGACGTGCGTGGCGCCCATCGACTCGGCGCCGCGGCGGTAGACCATGGTGACGCATTCGGCGCCGAGCTTTTTGCTCTGGATGGCGGCGTCGATGGCGGTGTTGCCACCACCAATCACTACGACGCGGCGGCCCACGGCGACTTGTTCGAGCGGGGTCTGGCGCAGGTGGGCGATGAAGTCGACGGCGTTGCCGACGCCCGGGAGCGATTCGCCATCGAGGCCCAGGGCGTTGACGCCGCCGAGCCCGATCCCCAAGAACACGGCATCGAAGTCGCGCCGCAGGTCGGCCAGCCTGAGGTTCTTGCCGAGCACCGCGCCGGTCACGATCTCGATGCCGCCGATCCCGACCAGCCAATCGATCTCGCGCTGCGCGAAGCCGGGCACCTTGTAGGCGGCGATGCCATATTCGTTGAGGCCACCGGGCTTCGGGTTGGCGTCGAATATGCTGATCGCGTGGCCCGCGCGCGCCAGCATGTGTGCGCACGACAGTCCCGCGGGACCCGCTCCGACGACGGCGATGCGCTTGCCCGTGGGCGCTGCGCGCTCGAACAACTGGGCATTGCTGGGATAGACCCATTCCGTCGCGTGGCGCTGCAGCGCGCCAATCTCGACCGGGCGATCGCCGTCCTTGTTACGGACGCAATCCCCCTCGCAGAGGATCTCGGTGGGACACACGCGCGCGCACATGCCGCCAAGGATATTGGCCGAAAGAATGGTCTCCGCCGCGCCTTTGAGATCGTCGGTCGCAATGCTGCGAATGAAGCTCGGGATGTCGATCCCGGTGGGGCACGCCGTGATGCACGGCGCGTCATAGCAGTAGTAGCACCGCTGCGCCGCAATCAACGCCCCGCGCCGATCCAGCGCCGGCGCCACATCATCGAAGTTGTGCGCCAACGCCACCGGCGACAGTCGCCCAGCCGCAATATCCCCAATCTCTTTCCGTGCCATTCAACCCCTCCCCTGGGGTGTCGCTTCGTTGATGTTCTAGTTTTTCGACGCAAATGAACGCAAAGTAGAAGAGCAAGGGACGCAAAAAAGGCACTTGATGGGCTCAGCGCTTTTTTAGCGTCCCTTTGCTCCCTTTGCGTTCATTTGCGTCAAAAACAATCACCCTCCTACAGCGCGGGACTTAGCGCCCCGCGCGCCCCAAGATCGCATGCAACAGGACGTTGGCGCCAGCCTCGATCCACTCGGGCTTGGCGTCTTCGATTTCGTTGTGGCTGATGCCGCCGACGCAGGGGACGAAGACCATGGAGGTGGGGGCGACCTGGGCTAAGTAGCAGGCGTCGTGGCCGGCGCCGGAGACCATGTCGCGGTGGCTGTAGCCGAAGCGCTGGGCGGCGGCGCGCACGGAGGCGACGCAGTCGGCGTCGAAGGCGACTGGCTTGTAGTAGAAGATCTGCTCGAAGCTCTGCACGTCGACCTTGGAGGCGCGGGCAATTTCTTCGACGCCGGAGCGCAGCTCGGCATCCATTTCGGCGAGTACGGCGTCTTCGGGGTGGCGCAGGTCGACGGTGAAGAACACCCGGCCCGGGATGACGTTGCGCGAGTTCGGATAGACGTTGAGCATGCCAACGGTCGCGCAGGCGAATGGCGCATGCGCGAAACCGATGCGGTTGACGAGATCGATGATGCGCGCCGCGCCGACCAGCGCATCGCGACGGCGCGGCATCGGGGTCGGGCCGGCGTGCGACTCCTGCCCGATGAGCGTCAGCTCGTACCAGCGCTGGCCCTGGGCGTGGGTGACCACGCCGATGGTGATGTCTTCGGTTTCGAGAATTGGCCCCTGCTCGATATGCAACTCGAAGGCCGCATGGATCGGCCGCCCGCCACACGGAATTTCTCCCGCGTAACCGATACGCGCGAGCTCCTGGCCCATGGTCTTGCCATCGACATCGGCGCGCGACAGCCCGTATTCCTCGGTGAACACCCCCGCGAACACGCCCGAGGCGACCATGGCCGGCGCAAAGCGCGAGCCCTCCTCGTTGGTCCAGATGACCAGTTCGATCGGCCGGTCGGTCTCGATGCCGCGGTCGTTGAGTGTGCGGATCACCTCGAGCCCGCCGAGCACGCCGTAGATGCCATCGAAGCGCCCACCAGTCGGCTGCGAATCCGCATGCGAGCCGGTGACGACCGGCGTCAGCGAGTCATCTTTCCCGGCGCGCCGCGCGAACACATTGCCCATGCGATCAACCGTGATCGTGCACCCGGCCTCGGTTGCCCAGCGCACGAACAGATCCCGCCCTTCACGATCGAGATCAGTCAGCGCCAGGCGACAAACCCCACCCTTCGCCGTCGCCCCGATCTTCGCCATCTCCATCAGGCTGTCCCACAGGCGCTGGCCATTGATCGTCAGCAGTTCTTGGGGTTTCAGTTGGGCGTTCATGGCTTGGCTCCGTTGTTGGCTCTTTGTTTTTGACGCAAAGGGACGCAAAGTGGGCAAAAGGACGCAAAGGAAAGCATTAGGACAACCCGCGAACGCAAAGCCTTGATTGAAGCTTTTATTTGCGTTCCTTTGCTCCCTTTGCGTTCATTTGCGTCAAAAGATCACAACTTCAGAAACCCGATCAATGCGGCATCACGAATTGCGCCCCTGCCCGAATGGAAGTCGGCCAGCGGGTGGTGACGGCTTTCTGGCGGGTGTAGAAGCGGACGCCGTCGGGGCCGTAGACGTGGAGGTCGCCGAAGAGGGAGGACTTCCAGCCGCCGAAGCTGTGGAAGGCGGCAGGGACGGGAATGGGGACGTTGATGCCGACCATTCCGACTTGGACGCGGTGCACGAAGTCGCGGGCGGCGTCGCCGTCGCGGGTGAAGATCGCGGTGCCGTTGCCGTACTCGTGCTCGTTGATGAGCTTGAGGCCGTGCTCGTAGCTTTCCACGCGCAGCACCACCAGCACCGGGCCGAAGATCTCTTCCTTGTAGACGCGCATCTGCGCGCCGACGTGGTCGAACAGGCTGCCACCGAGAAAGAAGCCATCGCCGCACTCGGGGAATTTCTGGCTGCGGCCGTCGACGACGAGTTGTGCGCCTTCTTCGACACCCAGATCGACGTAGCCTCGTACCTTGTCGCGGTGCTGCGCCGTGATGAGCGGACCCATGTCCATGTTGGCGGAACTGCCGGCGCCGATCTTCAGCGCGCGTACGCGCGGGGCAAGCTTTGCGACCAGCGCGTCGGCGACCTCGTCACCGACCGCGATCGCCGCTGAGATGGCCATGCAGCGTTCGCCGGCCGAGCCGTAGCCGGCGCCCATGAGCGCGTCGGCGACCTGGTCGAGGTCGGCATCGGGCATCACCAGCATGTGGTTCTTGGCGCCACCGAGCGCCTGTACGCGCTTGCCGTGGCGGGCGCCGGTCTCGTAGATGTACTTGGCGATTGGGGTCGATCCGACAAAGCTGATCGCCTGCACATCGGGATGCTCGAGCAGTGCGTCGACCGCGCGTTTGTCGCCGTGGACGACATTGAACACGCCCGGCGGCAAGCCCGCTTCTTCTAGCCATTGCGCGAGCAGCATCGAGCTCGACGGATCACGCTCGGAGGGCTTCAGGATGAAGCAGTTGCCGCAGGCGATCGCGATCGGGAACATCCACAGCGGCACCATCGCCGGAAAGTTGAACGGGGTGATACCAGCGACCACACCGAGCGGCTGGCGGATCGAGTACGCGTCCATCTGCGCGGCAATGTTCTCGGTGGTCTCGCCCTTCATCAGGTGCGGGATTCCGCAGGCAAACTCGACCACTTCCAGGCCGCGCGCGACTTCGCCCAGCGCATCGGAATGCGTCTTGCCGTGCTCGGCAGTGATCTGGTCCGCCAGGCGATCGGCGTTGCGCTCGATCAAGTCGCGCAGCTTGAACATCACCCGCGCACGCTTGAGCGGCGGCGTCTGCGACCAGGCCGGAAATGCGGCCTTGGCGGCCGCCACTGCAGTCGCGACGTCCTCGACGCTGGCGAGCGGCAGGATACCGGTCTGAACGCCGGTGGCCGGGTCGTAGACCGCGCTGACCGGGCCGTCGCCACCCTCGACGCGGCATCCGTTGATGTAGTGCGCAATGCGCACGGGCGCGGCGACTGCGGCTTGTTCGTCGATGCTGCGGACTGCGCTCATGGCTTTCTCCTGAGACTCAAGCAACCGCGCGGATGGATGCGCGCAGGCCTTCGATCAATTTTGATGTTCTGAAAAGTCCATCCATGGAGCTTTTCAGAAACGCTCCACAAAAAGTGTCATTTTTGTTTCGCTTCATTTTCAACGACTTTGTCGTCGAAAATGGCGGCACATCCTTGTGCCGCTTCTCGAATTGCGGGACTCGTCATGCAACCGCGCGGATGGACGCGCGCAGGCCCTCGATCAATTGTTCGATTTCCGCATCGGTACTGATCACCGGCGGTGCCAGTGCGATGGTGTCGCCGGTAAAGCGCACCAGCAGGCCGCGCTTGAGCGCGTCCTCGAACAGCTGGATCGCGCGCAGTCCGGGTTTGCCCGGCAGCGGCGACAGTTCGAACGCGGCAGCACCGGCGTAGTTGCGCGCGTCGATCACATTGGGCTCGCCGCGCAGCGAGTGCACGGCGGCCCCGAGCTTCTCGCCCATGGCGCTGAAGCGCTTCGGGATATCGTCGCTTTCGAGAATATCGATCGTCGCGTGCGCGGCTGCGACCGCGAGCGCGTGGCCGGAGTAGGTGTAACCGTGGAAGAGCTCGACGGCGTAGTCGGGTCCCTGCATGAAGGCGTCGTAGATCCCCTGGCGCGCGATGACGCCACCCATCGGCACGGTGCCGTTGTTGACGCCCTTGGCGAAGGTGATGAGGTCCGGCGTGACACCGAACGCCTGTGCACCGAAATTCGCGCCCATGCGTCCGAAACCGGTGATGACCTCGTCGAAAATAAGCAGGATGCCATGCTTGTCGCAGATCGCGCGGATGCGCTCGAGGTACCCCAATGGCGGGATGACCACGCCGGCGGAGCCCTGCATCGGCTCCATGATCACCGCGGCAATGGTCGACGCATCATGCAGCGCGACGATGCGCTCGAGTTCCTCGGCCAGGTGCGCGCCCCAGCTCGGCTGGCCCTTCGAGAAAGCCATGTCCGCGAAGCTGTGCGTGTGCGGCAGATGGTCGACGCCCGGCATCATGATCGGCGCGAACATCTTGCGGTTGGCGACCATGCCACCGACCGAAATGCCGCCCAGTCCCACGCCGTGATAACCCTTTTCGCGACCGATGAAGCGCGTGCGCGAGGCTTCGCCGCGCAACCGGTGATAGCCGATCGCGATCTTGAGCGCGGTATCGACCGCCTCGGATCCCGAGTTGGTGAAGAACACCCGGTTGAGGTCGCCCGGCGCCATGTCCGCAATCCGCTCGGCGAGCCGGAACGTATCCGGATTGGCCACCTGGAAGGCGGGGAAGTACTCGCCCACGTCGAGCTGGCGTTTGACGGCCTCGACGATGCGCGGATCGCCGTGCCCGAGCCCGCAACACCACAGGCCCGACAGTCCGTCGAACAATTGCTGCCCATTCGACGTCGTGTAGTACGCACCCTTGGCCGACACCAGCAACCGATCAGCCGGCCGCGTGCGCTTGAAATAGCGGTTGTGCGTGAACGGCATCCAGTACGGATCGAGGTTCATCTCGCTGGGGTGGATCGAGGGCGAAGCGTCAGTCATGAACGTGCGGAGTCGAGGCGGCGAGGGGGTGGATACATTACGCTGGATTGGGCTGTGGTGGTTGCCTTGCGTGGGTCCGGACCTTGTCCGGACGCTTTTCCATGATTGGCACAAGAGCGCTGGTTTCGGTGTCAGTTTCGGTTTTCGGTTTCGGAATCGCGGGTTCGCTTTACCGACACCGAAAACCGACACCGACACCGCTCCACCTATTCCCCAATATCCTCGTTCCACAGCTCGGGGCAGTCGCGGATGAAGTCAGCCATGAGCTGCTTGCATTCGGCGCTGTCGACTCGGGTGAGCGCAACGCCGCGGCTTTCCAGCAGCGCTTCTTCGCCGAGGAAAGTCTGGTTCTCGCCGATGACCACGCGTGGGATGCCGTAGAGGAGGATGGCGCCGCTGCACATCGAGCACGGGGACAACGTCGTGTAGATGGTCGACTCGCGATAGATGCGCGCGGGCTGGCGACCGGCGTTTTCGAGGGCGTCCATTTCCCCGTGCAGCGTGCAGCTGCCCTTCTGTACCCGGCGATTGTGGCCGCGCCCGATGATGCGGCCCTGGTGTACCAGCACCGAACCGATCGGAATGCCGCCTTCGGCGCGACCCGCGCGTGCTTCGTCGATCGCTGCCTGCATGAATTCGTCCATCGAGCCTCCTGGTTTTGCCGTATGACTATCTTAGCCAGTGCCCGCGTCCCGGTCCTGGTTTTGCAAAGTGATGAACGCCTGGCCGCGAGCTCAACAAAGCCACGGTCGAGCTAAGCCACGGAATTTGTTAACAAAACCCGTCCTGTGTGAGACCCTGGTCACATTCGCGGCTGTGATGACGTTGTGAGCCCGGTATCATCCGCGACCGGGGGAAACACGCTGCACACACAATGGACGGGTGGATGACTCGCAAAATTCTCCTCGCTTCAATGCTCCTTCCCGCCTTCGCGGCCCACGCGCAGAGCGTGCCGAACAACACCGGCAACTGCCTCAGCTCACGAGAAGCCGAGTTGGTAGATCGGATCAACTTGTATCGCCAAGTCAACGGACTCGGACCGATTGCGGTCTCGCGCTGGTTGGCTACGACCGGTCAATGGCACTCATGGGACCTGACCGCGAACAATCCGGTCTTCGGCAACTGCACGATGCACAGTTGGTCGAGCGCGCGCCCGATGCAGTGGAATCCTGTGTGCTACGCCGGCCCCGGCCAGGCCGACGGCATGTGGTACAAGCCGCGCGAAATCTCGGGCCAGGTTTACACTGCGATTGGTTTTGAGATTGCCGCAGTCGACTTGGGCACGATCTCGGCGTTTTCGGCCATGCAGGCCTGGGCGAACAGTCCCGCGCATGCCGATGTGATCCTCAACCGTGGCGTTTGGAGCGGTCAGACCTGGCGCGGCATGGGCGTCGGCATGGTTGGCGAGTATGCGGTGGCCTGGTTCGGCAACTTGACTGACCCCGGCGGCACCATGGCGCCCTGTACCAACGGCGGCAGCCCGATAGACGAGATCTTCGACAACCGCTTCGAGTAGCGCGCGCTGAACCGCGCCACCTCGCCGCGCCCGGCCGGGTCGGCGCGCGTGCCAGAATGGGGCAAGACCTCACGAGGCGAACCCATGCGCGCGATCCCGACTGCTGTTCTGTGTGTGCTGCTGGCTGCCTGTGGTGGTGAACCACCGACTGCTCCTCCGGCAGCCGCGCCTGCACCAGCCACCGCGGCCGCGCCGGTTCCACCGGCGCTTGCGGAAAGTGATAAGTACGCGCTTGCTGTCGGCGGCAATGGCTTCAGAGCTGAGATGGGGCTGGCCGGCCTGCGCCAGCGTTTCGGCGACACCGCAGTGGTCGAAGCCCAGGTGGCGCTCGGCGAGGGCCAGACCGAGGCCGGTGCGCTGATCCATCCGGACGATCCCGCACACCGGGCGCACGTCTACTTCGTCGATGGCGATACCAGCAAGCCGATCAGCGCGATCTATGTGCGCGATCCGGGCTCGTCCTGGAGTGGTCCTTTCGGCATTCGCATCGGCATGCCGACAACCGAGCTCGAGCGCATCAACGGCAAACCCTTCCGCTTCCTCGGCTTCGATTGGGACTACGGCGGCTATGTGAGCCACTGGACCGAAGGCACGCTGGCCAAGGCCTTCCTGCCTCCGGGCCAGCTTTCAGTGCGCCTCGAACCGCCAGCGCTCGGCGACGGCCAGCAGCTGCCGGACGGCTACCCCGCCGGCGATGGCGAGTTCCCGTCCGACCTCGCGGCGGTGCGCGAGAAGCCACCCGTGGTGGGCGAGTTCGGGCTTTCGTTCGTTCCCGCGGGTT
>JANPJV010000047.1:0-68944 GCA_031425695.1 Rhodanobacteraceae bacterium
CGGCCTAATCTTGGGTCGACGTCGACACGGACCTGCGGCACCTTGTCGACACGCTCAACAAATTCGTGATTTTTGGTTCGCTTCATTTTCAACGACTTGGTCCTTGAAAATGGCGGCACATCCATGCGCCGCGGCGGCTCACAGTTTCGTACGCAGCACCATTCATTGGAGGCACCGTGTCCAAACTTTATTATTCGTTGTTCTGGTTCCTGAGCTCGTCAGCGGTTGCGGCGACGCCCAATATCATCGTGCCGCAAGGTGGCGTCGGACGCTGGGATGCGATGGCTGCGGAGTCGTGCGGCGTATTCGGCAAGAAGTATCCGGCGGTCGATTCGGATTGCTATTACCCGGTCGATATCAAGGCCAAGGTGGGCACCCACGAAATCGTGCTCTACGACCAGGATGGCAAGCAGCACAAGGCCTCCCTGACGGTCGAAAAGGTCGAGTTCCCGGAAATCGACATCACGCTGGAAGACGAGACCTATATCAATCTCACGCCCGAGAATGCGAAGCGCCACACGGAAGAGCGCAAGCGCGTCCTGGCTTTGTTCAAGGCCGAGCCGAGCCCGCCCAAATTCTCGCTGCCGCTGTCACCGGCGGCCCGCCGCGTACCCAAGAGCGAAGATGATTTCGGCAGCCTGCGTACCTTCAACGAGATCCGCAAGAGCCAGCACACGGGACGCGATTTCCCGGTCGGCGCCGGCAATCCGGTGGTGGCTGTCGCGAACGGCACGGTGCTCATGGCCGAAGAGCAGTTTTTCACCGGCAACACCGTATTCGTCGATCACGGCGGTGGCCTCATCAGCATGAACTTCCACCTGGGTGAGCTCAGCGTTGCCACCGGCGATGAGGTCAAGCGCGGCCAGACCCTCGGCAAGGTCGGCTCCACCGGTCGTTCGACTGGCCCGCACATGCACTTGGGCTTCCGCTGGGTGAATGCGCGCATCGATCCACTGCTGTTGCTCGAATCACCGAACGCGCTACCCACCGTCGGTGACACCCGCGCCGAAGTCATCCAGAAGAACCTGAAGGCGCAGGCCAACGAACCGGCTGAATCCGGCAAGGAAGTCGAAGGCCAGCCAGAGGCCAAGGAAGGCGACGACGAGTAAGCGTTGAAGCGGTTTCGGTTGTCGGTGTCAGTTAGAGCAGAGCCGCTCTTCCGACACCGATAACCGACACCGACACTGTTTTCAGAACCGATCAGTTTCTTCCAGCATCGCCCCCGAGGAACGGACGGTCAACTCGGCCATGCGGCGAACTTCTTCGTCGCTGCTGTGGTCGTCGGTGTGGACGCGGATGTCGTAGACGCTGGCGTCGATATTTTCCGCCAGGCCGGCGGAACTCGAATCCTCGTCGTCCATGTGCGACATCATGCCGTCGACTTCTTCGATGCTGTGGATGAGCTCGCTTTCCGCGAGTCGGTTGATGACCGCCTCGCAGGCGGCGGCGGGACCGGTGACACGAAAGTTGAGGGTGGTCATGAGAGGCTCCTTGATTCGTGATTGACAGAGACGCGGACGCCAACGTCAGGCGCTGATGTGCCCGCCGCCGTTGATGTGGAAGACTTGGCCGGTGATGTACGACGCGTCGCTGCTGGCGAGGAAGACATAGGCAGGCGCGACTTCGCACGGCTGCCCGGGCCGTTTCATCAGGGTGTTGCTGCCGAAAGTGGCGACCTCATCGGCGCTGAAACTCGCCGGGATCAGGGGTGTCCAGATCGGTCCCGGCGCGACCACGTTCACGCGGATGCCGCGCTCGGCGAGCATCTGCGCGAGCGAGAAGCTCATCACATGGATGGCGCCCTTGGTCGCGGAGTAATCGAGCAGGCTGGCGTGACCGCGTACGCCGGTGACTGAGCCGGTGTTGATGATCACTGCGCCTTCGGGCATGTGCGGCAGTGCGGCGCGGGTCAGGTTGAAATAGGCGAACACATTGCTGGCGAAGGTCTTTTCAATCTGCGCGGGGTGAAGCTCCTCCGGCTTCTCGACCGGATGCTGCTCGGCGCAGTTGTTGACCAGGATGTCGATTCGTCCGAAGGCCTTGATCGTCCGCTCGACTGCTTTGCGGCAGCGCGCGTCGGTCCCAAGGTCGCCGGGGATCAGCACACAGCGCCGACCTCGCGCCTCGACTTCCTGCTGCGTGCTCTTGGCATCTTCGTGTTCGTTGAGATAGGCGATGGCGACATCGGCGCCTTCGGCCGCGAAGTGCATGGCGACCGCGCGACCGATCCCGCTGTCGCCGCCACTGATCAACGCAACGCGGCCGGCCAGACGATCGCTCGCGCGATAATCGTCGCGGATGGAGACCGGCGTCGGGTGCATCAACTTGCGCTTGCCGGGCTGGCTGCGCTGGCGCTGCGGAGGATTGACGGGGGTTTTCTTTTCCAGCCCCATGGGGTTGCTCCGATCCCAAAGATTTTCAGGCCGCGCGCAGTGACTTCTGCCGGCTCATCGCGTTGTGCATCTTCTGGACCTTGGGAAGATGCATGGCCAGGACGTGGCGTACATGGCTCGATTCCGTTTCGCCTAGCGCGCGTTCGAAAGCGTGCAGCAGACGGTCTTCGGCAGCTTCGAGCTGCTTGACGAAAGTCGTGTTCTTGTCGCTGCTCAATGCCGCGAGTACCTGGGCGTAAGCCTCGCGGACGCTGCCCGCGAGCGTGCCGCTGGCCGAAGGTTCACGACCCTCCGCGGCGATCTCATCGGCCAGGTCCACGATCAACGCATAGCGGATCGTCGAGGCATCCCGGAACAGCGCCTGCAATGTCGGGTCGTCCACCTTGGGCGCAGCAGCGTCATAGAACGACTGGCCATCCCGCAGGATTTCGATCAGGTCATTGAGCGTATCCACGGCTACAGTGCTCATGGTTTCCTCGGTCCACCTTCGCGCGTACTAATGACCATCTCGGAGCAAGGCTCGGACGGCCTTGCTCCGAGACTGAAGATGAATACGGCTCCAGCCGGGAGATCGGGGGGATTCGCCGGACTGGAGCCGTGTGCCGTGTTTGACGGCAGGCGCTGTGACGCACGCCGTGTGCCAAGTTCAGCCGCCCACAATTTGCCTCGCAAAATCAATACGTTGAGAGACTGATCCCCGATCACCGCTACGGCGTTCTGCACGCATCGGTCTGGAATCTCGCGGCAAGCTGCATTACTCATCCGTAGCCCACAGGCCCACGGGTGCTCACGTATTCTTGGATTCAGCCCACGAGCTTGCGTGCGATGTCCCCGATCCTGATCGTTGCCGGCACCCGTCCGGAGTGCCTGAAGCTGGTTGCACTGGTGCGTGCGCTGCGCGCGTGCGACGGGCCGCGCATCTGGCTCGTCAGCTCTGGGCAGCATCCGCAGATGGTGCGCGACACGCTGGCGCAATGGGGGTTGGCGCCGGATCGCGAGTTGGCCGCGGTCACCCCGGGCTCGGTGTCCGCGCAGGTGCGCTGGATGCGCGATCGCGTGCGCATGGTCTGCGAGGAGCTTGGCCCGGCGTTGCTGGTGGTGCAGGGTGATACCTCGAGCGCTTACGCCGGTGCGCTTGCCGCGCGTGCCGCGGGTATCGAGTTGGCGCACGTCGAGGCCGGGCTGCGTACGAGCGACCCGATGCGCCCGTTCCCCGAGGAGCCGTTTCGGCGCCGCATCGGCGCGCTGGCCGACTGGCACTTCGCGCCGACGCCAGGCGCTGCGCGCAACCTGCTCGGTGAAGGCATCGCACCCGCGCGCATCCACACGCCGGGCAATACCGGAATCGACGCGCTTAGGCTGGCGTTGGCGGAGCCGGCCGCGGCACACGCGCCGCGCTGGCAGGAGCGCTTCGATGAGTTGCTCGTGCTGACCTTGCACCGGCGCGAGAACTACGGACCGAAGCTTGAACAGATTTGTCTCGGCGTGCGTGCGCTGCTCGACCTCAACCCGCGCCTCGGGGTGGTCTGTCCGGTGCATCCGAACCCCGCAGTCGGCACTCGCGTGCGCCGCATCCTCGGCGGGCATCCGCGGATCGTCTTGACCACGCCGCTCGAATACCGTCCGTTCGTGCAGTTGCTGGCACAAGCGCGCCTGGTGATCACCGATTCGGGCGGCATCCAGGAAGAAGCACCGTATCTCGGCGTGCCGGTAGTGGTCGTGCGCGAGAACACCGAGCGTCCCGAAGCGCTGACGTGCGGCAACACGCACCTGGTCGCCGCCGAAGCGCCGGCCTTGATCGCCGCCGCGCAGCAATGGCTGGCGGCGGAGCGCCCGTCCGCGCACGCGTTCGCGCCCGGCGCGCCCTTTGGCGACGGCCGTGCGGCCGAACGCATCGCGCAGGTACTGGTCAATCTCGCGGCGCACGCGCTGGTGCCGGTCTGATGGCGACGGCTGCCGATCGCGCGGCGGCAGGGCGCGCCAACGAGGCGGCTGCTGCGCTGCGTGGCTGGCTGCTCACCGGGCCGGCGCAGATTGCCGATGGCCGCGAGGCGGGCGCCATTGCCGGCACCCTCGACGCCGACGGGAAGGCCGACTACGCGTACGCCGAGATCACCGGCTATTACCTGCATTGGCTGGCTTCGCCGCACCTGCGCCGCGGCACGGACGATGCCGCGCTGATCGCCCGCGCCACGGCCGCTGCGCATTGGTGCGAGCGTCGCGTGCTCGCCGCCGGCCCGCTGCCGACCCGCATCGATCTTCGCGCCGGCACCGTCAGCGAGTGGCGCAACCAGGCGCTGTTCTGTTTCGACCTGGCAATGCTCGTCGGCGGGCTGACCGCGGCGCGCCGGCGCAGCCTGATCCCGCCGCCACAGGACGTGCTCGCGCGGCTGCTGCAGCAGCTCACCGACTTCGCCGGCGACGACGGACTGGTGCCGCTCAAGGTGCTCGATCGCAACAGCGAAATGCCGGCGCGCTGGTCGACGCGTCCGGGTGCCTTCCTGGTCAAGGCGGCCGCGCGCATCCTGTCGGCACAGGCGGTCATCGAGGTCCCGCCGGCGCTGGAAGCGGCCTGCCACGCTCACGTGGAGCGCTTCGCGGCGCAGCCACCTGGCGCGCGGCAGGAGCCTGCCCATGCGAGCCTGTACTTTCTCGAAGGCGAGCTGGCGCTTGCATGCGAGCGCAATCCCGGCAGCGCGAGCCTGCTGAAGAACTTGCTCAAATCGCTCGACGCCGCTGGCAACCTGCCGGAGAGCGCCGACAGCGCAGTCCTGCGTGCCGATATCGTCGCCCAGGCACTGCGCCTCGCGGTCCTGCTGCGCGCCTGTGGCGAGCGCCGCGCACCGCCCGACGCCACGCTCGACCTGCTCGCCGAGAACCTGGTCGCGCGCGTCCGCCCGGATGGCTCGATCGCTTTCCGCGACGGCGAGACAGCGCCGCAGATCAACGTCTGGTGCGCGATGTTCGCCGAGCAGGCGCTGGCCTGGTATGGCCAGTGGCGCGGCGTGCGCACGCTCAACGCCAACGCATGGGACATCGTTTGAAACTCGGCTGGGCCAGCAGCCTGCGCCAGCGCCTGCGCTTCACGCCGCTGCATCTTGCTTTGGTCGGTGCCGATTTCATTGCCCGTTGCTGGCCCGGCCGTTGGCAGACCCGTGCCAGCATCGCGTTCGCACCCGGTGTGTCGGTGTTGATTCCAGAGCGCGGCACGCCCGAGCTGCTGGCCGAAAGCCTGGAGTCGGCAGTGGCGGCGCTGGCGCAGATCGATGAGCCCGGCGAAATCGTGGTTGTCGTCAACGGCGCGCCCGAAGCCGATTACGCCGGGCTGCGAACGCGCTTTCCCCAGGTGCGCTGGCAGTTCCATGCGCAGGGCCTGGGCTACAACGGCGCGGTGGCTGCCGGCCTCTTGGCGGTCAGCCATGACTGGGTGTACCTGCTCAACAGCGACATGCGCCTGGAGCCGGACGCGCTGGCGCAGCTGCTGCCGCTGCGTGCGGCGCATGTGTTCGCGGTGACCTCGCAGATTTTCTTCGTCGATGGCAAGCGCCGGCGCGAAGAGACTGGCTGGTCGGATTGCCGGGTGATCGGTGCCGGCGTGCAGATGTTCGAGCGCGAGCCCGAATCGACGCTCGCGCGCGGCAATCTCTATCCGGGCGGCGGTTCGTCGCTGTGCCAGAGCGCGCTGCTGCGTGCTTACGTGGCCGAAACCGAGAGCTATGCACCGTTCTATTACGAGGACGCCGACTGGGGCGCGCGGGCGTGGGCGGAGGGCCGCGAGGTGCTGTTCTGCCCGGCGAGCGTCGCCCACCACCATCACCGCGGCACGGTCGCCCGCTACTTCGACGCGGCCGAGGTCGAGCGCGTGATCGCGCGCAACGCACTGCAATTCGAGCTGCGCCATGGCTGGACCGAAATGGCCCCGGCACGCGCGATGGCGCACGTCTGCGACAACGACTTCGCTACGCAGAAAGAGCTGTATGCGCCGGCGCTCGCCCGCGGCGTTTTCCACGAACGGCTGCGTTCGCGACGCGCGCTCGCGCGTGGATTCGAGTTCACCCGCACCGCGACGATGCGCTTCTACCCGCGGCCACAGGGCCCGCGCACCGACAAGCCACGGGTGTTGCTGGTGACGCCGTTTGCACTGTTCCCGCCCGCGCACGGCGGCGCCCGGCGCGTTGGCGAGATTACCCGCCGCCTGGCCGACGAGGTCGAGCTGATCCTGCTCTCCGACGAGCGCTCGCTATACTCGGGCGCGAGTGAGCCGGGCTTCGCGCCGTTTCGCAGCGTGCACCTGGTCGAGGGTCGCGGTGACCAGGCTGGCGAGGCCGCGCTGCCCTGGCCGCAGCGCCTGCGGCGGCATGCACACCCGACCCTGCGCAACGAGCTCGAGCGCCTGATCGCAATCCATGATCCCGACCTCATCCAGATCGAATTCATGGAGCTCGCGGCACTGCGGCCGCGGCAGCGTGGCCGCGCGCGCGTCGTGCTGGCGCTCCACGACGTCTATCTCGACGGCGGCCGCGACGACGCCGTGCAACTGGCGGCGGTGAAGGATTTCGATGCGATCACCGTCTGTTCCAGCGAAGACGCGCAGCTGCTTGCACATCCGCGCAGCCAGCTGATCGCCAATGGCGCCAGCGACCGTCTCGATGGCTACCGGCCCTCGCCGGCCCAGCCGCCGGAGCTGCTGTTCATGGGGCCATTCCGCTATGCGCCCAACTACACCGGCATCAAGGCCTTCCTGCGCGAGTGCTGGCCCACGATCCGCGGCGCCCACCCGCAGGCGCGCCTGTGCATTCTCGGCGGTCCCGAATCGGCGCCGCTGCGCCATGCCGAACCCTTGCTGCGCCTCCCCGGCGTCGAGCTGGTCGACCGTTTCGTCGACCCTGCGCCGTACCTCGCGCGCGCCACGCTGACCATCAATCCGCAGCAGGAAATTCGCGGCTCGGCGCTCAAGCTGATCGAGTCATTGCTGGCCGGCCGCATCTGCGTCAGCACCCGCGATGGCGCGCGCGGCTTCACCGACACCGGCCTCGCCGGCCTGCTCGTCGTCGACCAGGTCGCCGCGATGAGCACGCCGATCATCGAGCTCCTTGGCGACGCTCCACGCCGACATGCGATCGAGCTGCCCGACCGCGGCCAGGTCGCCCGCTGGACCTGGGACGGCATCGCCCAGGCGCAGCTCGCGCTGTATCGGCAGTTGCTGGGGAGCTAAGATGCGAACGACTCTTCAACTCGTTGATTTAGCTCGAGCACCGCAGACCTATTATTTGACGCAAATGAACGCAAAGGGGAAAGGCAAGGTACGCAAAAGGAGCTTATTGGCCCTTTTTGCGTCTCTTTGCTCCCTTGGCGTTCCTTTGCGTCAAGGCTTTCCACAGCTGAGGTGACAATGGTTCAGCCCCGGGAGCCCGCAGTGTGGTCCTATGACCTGATCGCCGATTTTTATGCGACCGACATGGGCCAGTCGATGCCCTTCGATGACGCCGCTTTCTACCTCGAGCTCGCGCGCCAGCAGCCCGGGCCGGTGTTCGAGCTCGGCTGTGGCAGCGGGCGGATCCTGATCGAACTGCTCGCGGCCGGCATCGACATCGCGGGCGGCGACCGCTCGTTGCCGATGCTGCAGCGCTTGCGCACCGACGCCGGGCTGCGCAAGCTCACGCCTCGCGTGGCGCTGATGGATCTGCGTGCGCTGGCCTTGCGCGGCCGCTTTCGCCTGATCCTCGCACCGTATTCGCTGCTCACCTACCTCACCAACCCAGCGGAAGTGGACCGCTTCATCGCCCAGGCGCGCGGGCTGCTCACGCTTGACGGAATGCTCGTGCTCGACGCCTTCGTCCCGCGCGACGTCAGCCCGTTCGACGACTTCCGCGACGACTACTCACGCGCGTTCGGGAGTGGGCGGCTGGTACGCGCCAAGCGCATCGCCCGGCTCGCCGATGGCTGCAACCGGATCGAACGCCGCTATCGGGAACACGACGCGACCGGCGCCTTGCTGCGCGAAGTGCACACCGACGAAACCATCCGCCCATACACCCGGGCAGACATTCTTGAAGTGATCGCTCGCCACGAATTGCGCGCCCATTCCGAACACTTCGATTACGGCAACGGCCACAGTGAAAACGCGCGTTTCTACACGTTGAGCGCGACGCTCCCCTAGCCGGCCAGAGCGGCTTGCCTGAACGGCGATTCAGCTTGCCGGGCACGCGCTTGATCGACTTTTTCCCTCGGCTGCGAGATGTCCAGTGCAGCAGCGGCCAATCGGCCGTTGCCACCCGCCAGGAGTTCTCGAGAAATGCGTGCCGTTCTGTTGTCGATTCTGTTGCTCTGCTGCAATGTCGCCGTCGCCAAGGATGTTCCCATCACGCCGCTGTGGTCCGGGAGCTGGGCGGTCGAAAACAACGTGCATCGCTGCAGTGTGCGCATCAAGTCCGCCGCACCCGCGCCCCTCCAGACCACGGTCATGATCTCGCTGGATCTGTCGTGTGCGTTCGGCGCGACCGCGGTCACGGCCAATCACACCTTTCCCAACGCCAGCGGTGAAATCATCCCGCTCAAGCACGTCGGATCGGACTTCGGCGCGCCGGCAGCGGCTCCCGCCGACTGGGGCACGCTCACTGCGTTTGCGGTCTGCGACTGGCGCGGCCCGGCGTTGTATGCCTCCATCGAACGGCATTCGCCGGCGCACGCCGAGTGGGCCGTCTTCCGCCCGCTGTCGCTCGACTTCGTCAGCGCCAGCAAGCTCTGCATGTAGGTCCAGGCTGCCGGCTAGGTGGCTTCGCCGATGGGCGTGGACACGGCAGCTGCCTTGGGTCCACGCCGCCACGGCGAACGCAGCGGTTGGCGGGCGACCTGGATGCGGATGACCCAGTAGAGCAGCGTGAGCGTCACCAGCAATGGCGGAAGCATCAGCACGCCGGTCGCGCGGATGGCCTGCGGCAATTCATCCGCCTGCCCGAAGAAAAACGACAGCGTCGCGATCCACATTGCATAGCCGATGCGCCACAGGTGGCGCGCCAGCCGATGCTTGCCTTCGATGTGTCCGGCCACCAGCAGGCGCACATCGAGCAGGCCGGCCAGCAGGCCGATGAAAGCGAACATGAAGAACGCTCCAGCCGGAATGCTGTCGATGGCACCGTTCGGACGCGCCTGGGCCATGAAGGCGAGCAGCAACGCGAAGCCGCCGACGCCAAGCGCGATCGTCATCAGCCCGACCAGCCAGGTGCGCGCCTGCGCGACCGTGCGCTTGACCGCGAGCACGCCGGTCAGCACGAGGTAGAACGTAAGCGTGCCGGCCACCATGTTGCCAAGGTTCGGCCGCAGCCAGGTCGCGGCAATCACTGCGCTCAGCGTCATCACCACCATCGATGCGGCGAACAGCATTCCGCTGCGCCGGTGCACGCGCCCACCTTTTGCGACGCTGAGGGCGAGTGCGCCCGCGAGCAGGGCGAGCACGCCGGCCGCGACATGGATCCACAACATTTCGATTCTCCCGGCGCGGCTTTCGGTGCGCTGTGGGCGCTACTTTGCTGGGCGCCGGCCAGGACCGACATCGGCTTGCGACGAAGCGCGGAGAGCTGGGCGTGAACCGCGGGAAGGCGTGATGGGACGCTCTTACGCAGGTCAGGTTGCGTCCGCGGAGGTTGGCTGGTCTCGAGGTAACGATCGGGCGCCACCTGACACTTGGTCGCATCGTCAGGTAGCGCCCGAGTACCCTCACCGCCATCCCCATTTGCGGGCGGGCGCAACCTGACCTACAAGAGCGCGTGCGCCGCACTCGTCACCGCTCAGCTCCACTCGCGCCCGGCTCGCCACGCTTCATCGCCTTGTGCTTCCCAGCAGGCGCGCGACCCGGCAGGCTGCAGGCCTCCGATCCCGACAGCTCCATTGATGCCGACCGCGCCGCCACCACCCAGCAGCTTTCCGCCGATGTTCGGCTGGAAGCGCGTGCGCGTGGTGCTGATCGCCTGTGTCTCCATCAGCGTGGTGTCCTGGCTGCATGCCGGCGCCTTGCTGCCAAGCCTGCTGCGCCTGGGCATGGTCGGGGCGCTGGAGCTCGCCGTGTTCGGCCTCCTGGAACGCTGGCCGGCGCGCTTGCCAGCATGGATGGCGCGCTGGGCGCTGCAGGTGGTCGCGGTCGCGGTGGTCATTCCGTTCGCGCTCGCCTTGGCCTACTGGCTGACCAGCTTCGGTGACACGCAGGCGTGGTTCCATGATCCCGCGCGCATGAAGCGGTACGCACTGCAATGCGTGCTCGGCCTGCTCTCGGCGCCGTGGATCGCGATCTCGGCACTGCTGCGCCAGATCAAGGACGAGGCACGCAACCAGGCGCTCGCCTTCGAGCTCGAGCGCAGTGAATTCGAACGCCAGGTCGTCGACGCGCGGCTGCGCCTGCTGCAGGCGCAGGTCGAGCCGCATTTCCTGTTCAACACGCTCGCCAATGTGCGCGAGCTGGTCGACTCCGGCTCGGCGCAGGCGTCGCGCATGCTGGGCAGCCTGATCAGCTACCTGCGCGCAGCGGTGCCAAGACTGCAGGAGCAGAGCAACACGCTCGAGCAGGAGTTCGAGCTGGTGCGTGCCTACCTCGAGGTCATGCAGATGCGCATGGAAGACCGCCTCGAGTTCACCCTCACGTGCGTGCCTGAAGCGGCGCACCTGCGCTGTCCGCCGATGATGGTGTTGGCGCTGGTCGAAAATGCCGTGCGCCATGGCATCGATCCCAGCGTGCAGGGCGGCGGGATTGCGGTGCGCGCGACCGTGCGCAGCTCCGTCTGTCGCGTCGAGGTGGCCGACTCCGGCGTCGGCCTGCGGCATGCAAACGACGGGCTCGGCACCGGCCTGCCGAGCCTGCGCGAACGCTTGGCGCTGAGCTTCGGCGAACACGCGCGCCTGGAGGTGAAAGCACGCGAGCCGCGTGGCGTAATTGCCACGATCGAGTTTCCAACCTCGTCAAGAGCGTCTGCGCACAGCGCAGACCCACCAAAGGCGCACTAGCCTTGGGGCGCCATGAACCCACTTTTTGCTGGTGGTGGGTCTGCGCTGCGCGCGGACGCTTCACCCAGCTCCCTCGGAAGCGTCCAGCCCTCGGCCGAGCCTCGGGCGTTCGACGGCGCAGGACGCTGCGCATCCCAGCGGCGCCGTCTTACCCACGCACAGCGCAGAATCGCCAGAGGCGCGGTAATGTGGGGGCGACATGAGCCCGACCGCCTTGATTGCCGACGACGAGCCGCTGCTGCTGCGCTCACTGGCACGCATGCTCGGCGAGGCATGGCCCGCGCTCAAGGTGGTCGCGCAGGCCCGGCATGGACGCGAAGCCGTCGATCTCTTCGAAGCCCTGCGACCGGACATCTGCTTTCTCGATGTGCACATGCCCGGCATGTCCGGCGTGGAGGCGGCGGCATTGATCGGGCGGCGCGTGCATCTGGTGTTCGTCACCGCCTATCACCAGTACGCAGTGCAGGCGTTCGAGCATGGTGCGCTCGACTACCTGGTCAAGCCGGTCGAGCCGGCGCGTCTCGCCGACACCGTCGCCCGCCTGCAGCAGCGCCTCGCCGGCGCCCATGCATTCCCGCAGACCGATGCGCTGCTCGACGAGCTGGCCGCGCGCCTCGAGAAAAAGGTGGCTCCGCCCGGCTTGCGCTGGTTGCGCGCTTCGGTCGGCCAGAGCGTGCGCCTGGTGGCGGTCGACGAGATCGACTATCTGCGCTCGGAAGACAAGTACACCTCCATTGCCTGGCGCGACGACCGTGGCAAGCTGGGCGAGTCGGTGATCCGCACGCCGCTCAAGGAGCTTGCCGCGCAGCTCGATCCGAATCAGTTCGTGCAGGTGCACCGTTCGGTCGTCGTCAACCTGCGTGCAATCGACCACGTCCTGCGCCAGGACAACGACACCGCCGAGATCCATCTGCGCGGCCGCCCCGAACGACTTCCCGTGAGCCGCAGTTACCTGCATCTGTTCCGGCAGATGTAACGATGGCTTCTTTGCTCACGTAGGCGTGTTGCCCGCGCAAGCGGGCTACTTGACGGTTCGCAAGGTCCGTCATGTAGTCCGCTTGCGCGGACGACATGACCTACATCAAATCCCCTAGGACGGCGCGCGAAACTCATTCCATGCCGCTGGCGTCGAGCTCCATCCACAGCGCGCTGGCCGCCTCGACCTCGACTTGGCTCCCGGCCCCGATGCGGCGCCAGCCGAGCGTTGCGCGTGGCAGCTCGATCGCCACCCCGTCGACGCTGACTATCGCGCTATCGGCCGGGCTGAACAGCGCCACGATGCTGGCGCGCTCCAGCAGCGTGCGCGAGCGGCCGCTCAGGCGCCGCATGTGGCTCGGA
Source organism: Rhodanobacteraceae bacterium (assembly GCA_031425695.1). Lineage (GTDB taxonomy): Bacteria > Pseudomonadota > Gammaproteobacteria > Xanthomonadales > SZUA-5 > JANPJV01. Next base: position 12,726 of record JANPJV010000047.1, read on the forward strand.
CGCGGCGCGTCGGCTGGGCTTTTCACCATCAGGTTGAGATCACGCACGGCCCCGCGGATGAGCGCGCACTCGACCGCGTCGGTGCCACCAAACTCCACTGGCTCAGCGCCTGTCGTCAGCTCGAGCGTGCGCTCGGAGAAGCTCAGCCGCACACCCACCCCGCGCAGGATGGCGAGCCAGCGGCGCACCCCCTCGAAGTGCGAAAACGGGCCATTGCTCGCCACCTCCGCGACCGAGATCCGCCATACCCATGCACTCGCGTCCGGCCAGGCAATCAGCTCGCGGGTGACGCCGCCGCCGTTTTTCCAGGGTGTCGGTGGAATGTCGATGAGCGGGATCAGGCGCCAGGTCATGGGTTGCGTCCGGAAGTCGCGTGGCAGTGCGTAGTGTCACGCAATCGCGCTCGCGATCGCGAGCCCGCAGGGCGAACCCGACTATGTGCGCCTGCGCACCGACATGCGCGTGCAACGCGGACGATCGTGCAGGCGTTGCCGGGCACTTAGCTCCGACACACTACCCAAGGAGAGCACGCATGAACAAAGATCAGGTCGAAGGCCGCGTCGAGCAGGTCAAGGGCAAGGCCAAGGAACTGGCTGGCAAGGTCGTCAGCCCGGCCATGGAGGCCGAAGGCAAGGTCCAGAACAAGAAGGGCAAGGTGCAGGCCGCGTACGGCGACGTCAAGGAAGACATCAAAGACGCGCTCTGAAATCAGCTGCAGCGCGTGCCGGCGACGGGCTGGGGCCATGCCTCCGCCCGTCGCTCGTTGCGATGCGGTTGTTCCAGTTTCCATGCGCCTGGCTGAACGCCGCGCCGATTTCTACCGCGTCTCCACCTGCTACGGTGGAGGCTATTGTCGAGCTTGAACACGGCTAGCTGCCGACCGACCACTGACTCACCCAAGGAGATCCTCGATGAAATGGGAAAAAGCCCGCCAAAGTTCCAATGTCGAGGATCGACGCGGCGGTGGAATGCGTGCCGGCGGCGTCGGCATCGGCACCCTGGTCATCGCGCTGATCATCGGCTGGGTCACCGGCGTCAATCCGCTGCAGATTCTTGGCCTGATGGGCGGGCAACAGGGCGGCCAGGTCACGGCGCCGACACCAGAGCAGGAAGCGGCCAATGCGGCTGATCCGCGCCGCAAGTTCGTCGCTGCCATCCTCGGCGATACCGAGGACGTCTGGGGCAAGCTCTTCAGCGCGAGTGGCTCGCAGTATCCCAACCCCACGCTGGTGCTGTTCGAAGGGGCGGTCGCCTCGGCCTGCGGCCAGGCCAGCTCCGCAGTCGGGCCGTTCTATTGCCCCGGCGACCAGCGCCTGTATATCGATCTTGGATTCTTCCGGGAAATGCAGTCGCGCCTCGGCGGCGGCGGCGACATGGCCGAGGCCTACGTGATCGCGCATGAGGTCGGGCATCACATCCAGGCACTGACCGGCGTCGTGCAGCAGGTCAATCAAGCCCGCCAGAATGGCCAGGACGTCGAAGGCGACAATGGCCTGCTGGTCCGCCAGGAACTGCAAGCCGACTGCTACGCCGGCGTCTGGGCCCACCACGCCCAGGCTCGCCACCAGTGGCTCGAGGAAGGCGACATCGAGGAAGCCCTGAACACCGCCAGCGCCATCGGCGATGACAAGCTGCAGAAGCAGAGCCGCGGCGAAGTCCGGCCCGATGCCTTCACCCACGGCACCAGCCAGCAACGCGTTCGCTGGTTCACCGAGGGCTTCCGCAACGGCCGCACCGAAGGCTGCGACACGTTTAGCGTGGGCACGCCGTAGGCTCCAGTGGGTCTGCGCTGCGCACGCTTTTTGGGTTCCTGGCGAAGCTAAAAAGCGTCCGCGCACAGCGCAGACCCACCAACGCCGCCTCGCCATCGCGGGTGGTCGGGCGGATAGCGGTTCGCGAGGTTCGCGGCAATCTTGCGAAAACCCGCGCAATCGCCATTCGCCGCGGTGGCGAGCGCATCGCGATAGGGCGCTTGCCAAGGTTCGTTGAGTGCTTCGTGGTGGATTTGCTGCAGGCTCTTGAGGGCATCGTCCGGGCTTCCCTTCGCAAGTTGCCAGCGTGCAAGGACGAGCAGGCCAAGGCCGTTCTCGGGGTGGCGTGGATCGAGTGCTTCGCGTTGCTGGGCCCTGACCTCGGCGAGCAGGGCTCCCGCCTGCTCAGGTAAATTGTTGGCGAGGGCAACATCGGCGAGGCCGATGCGACAGCGTGCGAACATCGGGTTCTGCTGCAGCTTCGACGCCAGCAACCCGTCGACGCAGGCGCTGAAGTGCCTGCGCGCACGTTCCAGGTCGCCGAGCTCGAGGGCAACGATCCCGGCGGTGCGTTCGGCGCGGTTGACCGGGAGGCTCGCCGCCGCGAGCTTGGCGCGCAGCCCGACAAGTGCGGCCGCGGCGAGTGCATCGGCGCGCGCGAGCTCGCCGGCTGCGGCGAGCACCATCGCGTGGTTGGACTGCAGCACCAGCGCAAGATGGTTGTCGGCTCCGTAGCGAGCAAGCCCGAGCTCTACGGCGTCGGCCAGATGGGTGAGCGCCGGTGCCAGCTCGCCGGCGCCGAACTCGGTCATGCCTAGATTGTTGAGGCGCAGGGCATATTCGGGTGATGTCGTCCCGAGCGCTTCGATGAAGGGCGGAAGCGAGGCGCGGTGCAAGGCAAGCGCCTCGCGGAAGCGTCCGCGCACGGACAAGACCCCGGCTAGATTGTTTTGGTCGCGCGAGGTCCGCAAGGGTTCTACCTTGAGCTCGAGCCCGAGTTGCAGGGTCTGCCGCAGATAGTCTTCGGCGGCGTCGAGGCGTCCCAAGTTCTGCAGGATCTGACCCATCTGGCCGATGGCGTCGAGGCGGCGGCGCCGACCGTCCGGCGTGTCCGGCAGGGCGGCCAGCGCGCGCGTACACACGGCTAATGCGTCCTCCCCGCGGCCGAGGACATGCAGAGCAGCTGCGCGCGAAATCATCAGCGTTGCGCGCTGCTCGTCTTCCAGGCCATCGATACCTTGATCGACGCGCGCGAGCAGCTGCGCACTGAGTCGCTCGGCCTCCTGACTCTGGCCGCGCGTATTGAGCAACATGACGCGGTTCAGCGTGACATGGTCAAGCTCGGCTGGATCAAGGCGCGCGCCAATCTGCGCGGCGGCGGCAAGGTGGCGCTCGGCGTTGTCGTGCAGCCCGAGTTCTCTCTCGATGTCGCCTAAGGTGCGCAGCAATTCGACGCGTACGGACGCATCGATCTGCGTGTCCTGTTCGAGCTTGGCGGCACCGGCTTCGAGAATTTCGCGGGCCGACAGCTCCTTGCCACGGGCCGTTTGCGGACTGGCGCTGGTGAGCACATCGCGCAGCAGCGTGAGGCTCTGCTCGGCGCGGTCGCGCTCGCTGCGCGTGACCGTCAGCTGGCGCTGGCGATCGATCGCGAAGGCAACTGTGAGCGCCACTGCCAGCGCCGCCGCCGCCACCGCAAAAAGGTTGCGGCCGATGAACTTGCGGGCGTGATAGAGCCGGCTGCCCTGGCGCGCCAACACCGGCTTGCCCGCCAGGAAGCGCTCCAGGTCGTCAGCGAGCGCCGATGGGCTGATGTAGCGTTCGTGTGGCTCCTTGCGCAACGCCTTGAGCACGATCTCGTCGAGATCACCGGCGAGCTCCCTGCGTAGCTGCCTGGTGTCGATGCCTTTGTGGGTCTGCCCGGCAGCGCGTATGACCGTGCTCGGCGCCAGCGGCGGCTCCTCGCAGATGGCGCGGGCAATGTCGAGATCGGTGGTGGCGCTGCCGCGATAGGGAAGTGCGCCGCACAACAACTCGCACAACACGACACCGAGCGTGTACACGTCCGAGGCGGTGCCGATCGTCGCGCCGCGGATCTGCTCGGGACTCGCGTAGCGCATGGTCATTGCGCGCATCCCGAGCGCAGTCACGGTGGCATCGCGACCGGTCGGTAGCAGTCGGGCGATGCCGAAATCGAGGAGCTTGGGCTCACCGCTCGCATCGACGAGGATGTTGGCGGGCTTGAGGTCGCGGTGCACGATCAGCTGCTGGTGCGCATGCTGCACGGCGCTGCAGATCTTGTTGAACAGGCGGATGCGGGTGGGCAGATCCGGCGCTCTCGCGCCCACCCAGGCCATCAGCGTGGTCCCTTCGATGTAGTCGAGCACCAGGTACGGCCGGCCATCGGTGGTCGTTCCGCCATCGAGGAAACGCGCGATGTTGGGGTGCTGCAGTGCCGCGAGGATTGCCCGCTCGGCGAGGAAGCCTCCGAGCGCGCCAGGCGCCGAGAGCAAGCCCAAGCCCAGGATCTTGAGCGCGACCTGCTGGGTGAAGCCTTCGCCCCGGCGCAGTGCCAGGAAGACCACGCCCATGCCGCCGCGCCCGAGCACGCGCTCGAGGGTCAGCTCCGGCGGCAGCAGCTTCTGCAAGCTCGCGAGCTCGAGTTCTTCCGGCGCAGCTTGCGCGGCCGCCTTCACGGTGGGCACGTCGCAGGATGACGCGTACAGCGCACGCACCTGCGAAGCCAGCACCGCATCGTCGGCGTCCAACGCGGCGAGGTGCGCTTCGCGCGCCGTCGGAGCGAGCGCCAGCAGGCGCATCAGTTCCGCCTTCGCGCGCCGATAGCTTTCGCGGTCCTGGCTCATCGCCGCCTTGCCGTGCGCTGTGTGCCCTCAGGTTACACGAGCGGCTTACGCTGGTGCGCTTGCTGCCGGCGACGCCAGCGCAAAATCAAGCGCCGCGCACACCGCCGCCACCTGCGCCGCATTGCACTGTTCCGGGCTGGCGCGCGGGCTGTCCGGATACACCTCGGTGGTGGTCTTGTAGCAGGCATCAGTCAGGCCGGCGCACAGGCCGAGCGCCTTGAACGGATAGTGGATGACGCCCGGTGCCACCATCGGCGACCCGATCAGCGTACCGGCGGCATCCGCTTGCGCGATATGGGTCACCTCACCCACCGCCGCGATTACTGCCGCCTGGAACGCGGGCTGCGGTTGGACGCTGTCGTCGACCAGGTAGAAGCCATCCGGAATCTCGCCCGGCTCGAAAGGCTTGCCGTCGCGTGCCGCCAGGGCGGGACGAAACTCCGATTCATCCGTGTCGGTCGTCTCGTGCAGATCGATGTGCACCAGCACGCGCTGCCGGAACGGCGCCACCAGCCGCATCAGCGCCGCCGCTTCCGGCGCCGGGCTGTCCTCACGGAAGGAGCGGTTGGGATCGACGGCATCCTGATTCCAGCGTTGGATTCGCTCATAGGCCCACGGGCTCACGCACGGCGCCACCAGCAGGTTGACGCGTCCCTGGTAGCGTGCCGCCTCCGACTCGAGAAAGCGCAGCGCGCCATGCACGCCGCTCGTTTCGTAGCCGTGGACACCGCCGGTGACCAGCGCCACCGGCAGCTCTGCGCGCCAGTCGCGGCTCAGCAGTGCGAACAACGGGTAGGCCGAGCTGTGCCCTTCCAGGCGACCGTATTCGAGCACGTCGAAGCGCGTTGCCAGGCGCTCGACGACGTTCACCACGTCGTCCTGATAGCTGCGCTGGCGCAACTGCCGCGCCTGCCACGCGGCCACTTCCGCCGCGCCCCAGGGCGCCCCGGCGCTGCCGATGGAATAGAACGGGTGAGCTTCGGTCATGGGTCGCGCCAGGCTGGGAAGGGCGTGACTTTAGCACCGGCCAGCAATCGGAGATTCGGCATGGAGGAAACTAGCGCTGGTGCTGCGGCAGCCCGTCTGCGATCTCGTAGTAGTCGCCTTTCTCGGAAACGAAGATGTGCATTTCGAGATGCGTGCCGGTGGGGTTTGCAAACGCGCCCATGCCGACACCCATGATCGGATGGTGGATTGGATCCCAGAACAGCGCCGCGCCGCAGACCGAGCAGAAGCCACGCCGCACCTTCTCCGACGACTGATACCACGTGAGCCTGTCCGCGCCCTCGATGGTCAGATCCCCGCGGGCGACGTTGGTCGACACGAAGTAATGCCCCGACTGCTGGCGGCACTGTGTGCAATGACAGGCATCTGGCGGCTTGAGCTCAGCATTGACGGTGAAGCGAACGGCTCCGCAGAGGCAGGATCCGGCATGCATGGGTGGTCTCCTCGAATGATGGTTGGCCACGAATGGCTGCTCCCACACCAGCAGACGTCAGTTCACCTCCACCCCGAGCTCGCGCAGGATGGCTGCACGCAGTTCCTGGATCGGTGCGCTGGACAGCTTGCGCGGATGCGGATGAGGCACGGCGAACGTGGTCTGGATGGTGGTCGGGCGGGCGGAGAGGACGATCACGCGGTTGGCGAGATGGATGGCCTCTTCGACGTCGTGGGTGATCAGCACCACAGTGTGGCGCTCTTTCTCGAGGATCCGCAAAAGCTCGTTGCGCATGCGCAGGTGCATCAACGCGTCGAGCGCCGAGAACGGCTCGTCCATGTACAGGATCTCAGGCTTGACCACGAGCGCACGGGCGAGCTCGACGCGCTTGAGCATGCCGCCCGAGAGCTCGTGCGGGTAGCGGTTCTCGAAGCCCTTGAGTCCGACCAGCGCGGCGTAGTGATCGGCCAGCTCGCGCTTCTCGGCGGGCGCATGGTCGGTCAGCCCGAACATCAGGTTCTGCTGCACGCTGAGCCACGGAAAAACCGAGCCTTGCTGCGAGATCAAGATCCCGTGCGCGCTCGGCTTGCGGACTACTGCGCCATCGATGCTGACGCTGCCCCGATCCGGCAGGTTGAAGCCGGCAATGATGTTCATCAGGGTCGACTTGCCGCAGCCCGATGGCCCGACGATGGCGACGGTTTCGCCATCGGCCACCTCGAAGCTGATGCGGTCGAGCACATGCAGCGATCCGTGCTCGGTCGCGAAGCTCTTGCTGATGCCGTCGACCTTGATTTTTGGGCCGCTGCTAGTGGGCATAGCGCCACCGCACGGCTTTCAAGCCTTCGAGCAAACGCATCAGTCCATCCAGTAACAGGCCGATCAAGCCGATGATGATCATCGCCGCGATGACGAGGTCGTAGCGATTGCCGGCGTTGCGCGAATCGATGATGAGATAGCCGAGACCCGAGCGCAGCGCGATCATTTCTGCCGCGACCACCACCAGCCACGCAACGCCGAGCCCGATGCGCATGCCGACGATGATCTGCGGCAGCACGGCGGGGATCACGACCTGGCGGAACAACGTTCTTTTCGAGACGCCGAAATTGGCGGCGGCGCGCAGATAGCGTTGCTCGATCGTGTGCACGCCCGCGGTGGTCTGCACGATCATCGGAAACACCGAGGCAACGAAGATCAGGAAGATCGGCGAGACGTTGCCGACGCCGAACCAGAGGATCGCGATCGGAATCCAGGCAATCGGCGAAATCGGCCGCAGCATCTGGAAGATCGGGTTGAGCGTACGGTAGGCGCCCTTGACCCAGCCCATCCACAGGCCCAGCGGGACGGCGACCAGCACCGCCAGGCCAAAGCCGACGCCCACGCGAAACAGCGAAGCGCCGATGTGTTCCCAAAGGGTGCCATCGCGGATCAGCTCGAGCGTGCCGGTGACGACCTGCAGGGGTGTCGGGAACACGACGCTGCGGGTGATCACGACGATCACCCACCAGGCCGCGATGACCAAGCCCATCACCGTGAGGGCGGGCAGGAATTCCTGCAAGCGTTTCATGCCAGCGCCCGCCAGAGCGCCAGCGCGCGCCAGCGCAGCCGGCCCAACGGTGAATCCGGTTGCGGATGCACGACCACGGTCATCTGCCCGCTCGCATGCGCGGTGCACGCGAACTGGTAGCTCGAGGCCACTTCGAAAGGCAGGCTAAAACTCTGTCCGGGCATCAGCAGGGTTGGACCGAAGACTTGCGGCACATCATCCAGATTCTTGAGCAGCAACACATCCCGGATGGCGAGCGTGAGATGGATTTCTCCCGGCAGGATCTCGACCAGGTCACCGGCCGCACGCCGCGCATAGGTGCCCTTGGGGATCTCGAACAGCTCTTCGCGCGCCGGGAACGTGATCGGCGCGAAGGCGGCCCAGAGGAGGGAGGCTGTTCCAACGACGAGAACAGGCAGGCGGTATCTCATTCGGGCGGGGCACTCCCATCCTGAGGTAGCGCGGTTCTGTGCGCGCGTAGTGAGGGGGCTACGCGAAACGTTAAACGCGCCAGCGGCCGCGCCTTGCTACGTAGCGAGAGCCGGGCGCCTTGCGCTCGATCTGCTTCCGCGAAAATCCAAACTGGCGGGCGCATAGGACCCGGCCTACTCGCTCAACAGCACCCGCACATCGTGCACATAGTCCTGTGGCTCGTGGCCGTAGGTCATCAGTGCGCGCAGCAGGCCTTTGCGATCAATCAGGTAGACGAACGAGGAGTGCGAGTAATCGCCGTCGGCGTTGGCGCGTTTCTCGGCGAGGATGCCGTATTCCTTGCGCACGGCTGCAAGCTCGGCCGGGCTGCCAGTGCCGCCGATGAAAGTCGGGTTGAAATGCCCGAGATACTGCTTGAGGCGCGCGGCGTCGTCGCGCTCGGGATCGACCGTGATGTAGACCACCTGGAGTTCGCTCGCCTGCGCGCCCAGCTGCTTGTGCGCCTGCGCGAGCGTGTTCAGCGTGATCGGACAGACTTCCCTGCACGAGCTGAAGCCAAAGCCGAGCAGCACCACTTTGCCGCGCAAGGCGGCGAGCGTCAGCGGCTCATCGTGCGAGCCCTGGAGCGTGAATGCCGGCGCCGCACGAGGCGGCGTGAACACCCCGGACTTCAGCGCTTCCGCAGCGAGGAGGGGCGCGCTCAGAGCCAGAAAAACCGGGAGGAAAAAATGGAGCGCTCGCATCCGCGTCAAATCGCAATGACCGTCGCGCTGGCGCGGCGCACAAAGCTCTCGTCGACGTACTTTTCGTACGCGATCGGGTGCTTGATCGTCCCGGCCTCGATCGAGAGCTGCATGAGCTCGTCGAACTCTTCGCGCAGCATGCGCAGATCGCCGTAGGTCACGCGGTCGGTCGGATTTTCCATCACGAACTTGAGGATCTTCGGATCCTGGTTGAAGAAGCGCCGCCCGGCAGCAATCGCGACCGCCTTGTCGCGATTGCCCTGCGCTTGGTCGAGCCAGACACCGGCGCCCTGGACGTGATTGACCAGGTCCTGGATCAGCTCCGGATTCTCGGTAATCAGCTCTTCGCGCACGGTCAGCACGCAGCAGATGTAGTTGCGCCATTCGTCGCGGGTCATGCGCAGCGGGCGCGCGTAGCCGGCACTCTGCGCGGCGGCGCCGAAGGGTTCGCCGGTGCAATAGGCATCGACGGCATTCGCGTACAGCGCGGCTGGCATGTCGGGCGGCGGCATCTCGATGATCTCGATGTCGGCCGGCGTCATGCCGTCGCGCGCCAGCATCTTGCGCAGGAACAGGAAATCGACCGCGAAGCGGCTCGGGATGGCAATGCGCTTGCCGGCCAGCTGCTTGAAATCCTGGTACGGCGATTCGGTGCGCACCATGATCACCGCGCCGGAACGATGCCCGAGCGAGACGATCTTGACCGGAATCTTGCTGTCCGCCAGGTCCATCACCATGGGCGCCAGCATGTAGCCGGCCTGGATGCGGCCGGTCATCAGCGATTCCTTGATCTCCGGCCAGCCGCTGAACTTGACGTACTCATAATTGAAGCGCGGCTGCCCGGCCGCGAGCGTGGCGTTGGCCGCTTCGCGCGCCTCGCACGCGACCGGCAAGGTGAGATTGCAGGTCACCGGCAAGCCGCCGACCTGCAGCGGTTGGTCCTTCGAGCCCGCACAGCCCACGAGACTCCATGGCAGCGTCGCCGCCATCGCCGAGCCCAGCAACCGCCTGCGTGTCATTCCCAGCCCGACCACCGACCGCCCCCAATGATGTTCGGCGGGGATACTAACGTAGCCGGCCGTGTGGGCCGGGTTGCTCTCACGCCAGCTCCCGCAGGGCGCTTCGCGCTCTGCGGGCTTGCGTGACAACGGCACAGACGTGGGTTTTTCGCTCCCAAACTACCGCGAACTCGGGATCCGGAATCGAACACTGAAGCCAGGATGCGAATTCACGGTGTCTACGAGGTCGCCGTAGCGAAGGCTCTTCGGAAGCAGGCTGTGAGTGACTGGAAACACGACCACATCCACCTGGCCGGTGGCAGGGCAGGACATCGTGACCACCAACCTCGCGTCCAACGGAGGCGCGGCCGGCAACAGTTCGATCTCGAAGTCCGCACACGGCGTGCTGGCATCGGTGGGCCGGGTGAAGGTCAGCGACTGGCTCGTTTCAACGAAGCCTTTGCCTCCGAACCATTCCTGCAACGTGAAGCGCACGCTGTTTTGCCCCGGGTTGATCGCCGCTCCGAGCGAAGCGGATTGAGTACCTGCCGCATTCGCCGTTTTCAATGACCAGAAAGGAACATGGTATGAGCCACCGCCCAAGCCGGTCGAAGTGATGATGAAGCGGAATCGAAGATCCGTGGTGACGAGGTCGCGAATGAACGCCGAAGCGAAGTTCATGGTGTCGGATCGTGGCCGGTCCACCACCTCGACGTCGCAGTCGATGTCCCGGTCGCCTCCGGGGCCCGGCTCGACGCCGGCAGGCGCAGCGCCCGGGCCGACCCAATGGAAGCCCGAGTGGAGAAAGCTCGTGTAGGAACGTCCCGCCCGTTCCACGCCGCTGATATCGCATTCTTCCGCTTGAGCGGTGGCGGAGCAGCAGAAAATCAGCAGTGCGGCGGCGCGATTCATGAGGTTTTTCCTGGGATGAGATTGAGGTTGCGTGCCAAGGTAAGCGCACGCGATTTTGGGGAAATCTTGGTAGTAGCGGGACCGAGCGCGGTAATGCGCGCACGGGCGGCGGCCACATTGCCGAGCCGTACATCTGCGATTGCGGCAATCAGCTCAGCTTCGGCGTGATTGGCGACCGAGTCAGCGATGCTGCGCTGGAAGATGGTGGTCGCGCGCGTGGCTGCAGCGAGCGCAGCCGTGTTTTCGTCGGCCAGCAGCAGCGCGAGCGCGCGCGTGCTCCACAGGAAGCCCATCTGCCGGCTGTCCGGTGGCATGGCGCGTGGCCCGACTTCAACCGCGATCGCGGTCATGGCCAGTGCGCGCGCCAGGTCGAGGCGCTCAGTCAGTGCCGCGTCGCCGGCGTTGTGCGCAACCAGCGCGAGCATGGCGCTCTCGTCGCCATAGACGCGACGCGCACGCTCCACGCTCGCGGAGTACAGCACGCGCGCCGGCGCGAATTGGCCGTCGGCCTGCAAGGCGCGCGCGGTCAGCGATTCGGCCGCGACGTAAGCGCCATGTTCCTGGCCGTAAAGGCGTCCGGCCAGCTCGAGATGACGCTGTGCGTAGCGCAGTGAGATATCGGCGTTGCCGCGGGCGCGCTCGATGCGTGTGGCCACCTTGAGCAGTTCGAGCCGATCCGGAGTCAGCGGCTCGGCCTCCGTGCGCGACAGCAGTTGGGCGACCAGCTCGGCAGCGCGATCGATCGAGCCGTCGTGTGCGGCCAGTTTGCTCGCATGGACGATCGCGGCCTCTTCAGTGAGCTCGGAGTCGGCGCCGAGCTCGGCCCGCGCGCGCTCGTGCAGCCGCGCCGCCAGCGGCAGCACCTCAACTTTGCCGAGAAAGGACTCGATGTCGATCAGCAGCAGGCCCAGGCGCACGCCCCATGCTGGATCAGCAAGCGCGGCATCGGAAGCACGCAAGCGCTCCACGATCGCCTTCGCCGCAACTCCATCACCGTCGGAGAGGAGCGCGCCGGCGAGCCGGTAATTTCCGCGCAGCCGCTCGCCCTCAGTGCCCGCCGATGCGAGTGCCGATTCGGCCAGCGCGCGAGCATCCTTCGCCATGCCAAGCGAGCTGTGGATTTCCGAGAGCGAGAGCAGCAAGGACGTACGCGCGCCCGGATCGAGATCCGCGCGTTGGTCGACCACGTGGCGCGCCTGGCGCAGCACATCGCGGGCGCTCAAGCGCTCGCCCTTGTTGCGGCTGGGATCGGCAGCCTCGAAGGCGTCGATCAGGATGGCGCTGGCGGCCTCGGCGCGGCTGCGCTCGCTGATGGCGATATTGCGCTGCTCGCGGTAGACGACCGCCGCGCCAACCGTGGTCAGCAACAGCGCCGCGGCAATGCTCGCGCTGAGCCGATGCCGGCGCAGGAAGCGCGCCAGCAGGTAGCCGCGCTGCGACTGCCGCAGGCTGATCGGCCGATGCGTGAGCACGCGCTCGATATCGTCGATCAGCGTGGCCGCCGAGGTGTAGCGGCGCTCGGGCTGCTTCTCCAGCGCATGCAGCACGACGCGATCGAGGTCACCCTTGAGTGCGCCGGCGGCGTACGCCAGGTCCGCCGTCAGCCGGGTGCTCGGCGCGGGCGGCAGCTCTTTGGCAATGCGCGCCCGCGCCGCTGCGAAATCGAGCCCTTCGAGCTCGAGCGGGCGACTGCCGGTCAGCAGCTCATAGAGCAGGCCGCCCAGCGCATACAGGTCGACCGACACGCCGTCGGCCTGGCCGTCCACCTGTTCGGGCGCCGCATGCAGCAAGCTCAGGAAGCGCGCTTGCGGTTCCTCGGCCGTGCCCACCTTCGCTTGCCCGAATTGTTCCTGTACCGGACCGGCAATGCCGAAATCGAGCAGCTTGGGCTCGCCTTCCGCATCCACCAGCACATTGCCGGGCTTGAGATCGCGATGCACGACCAGCTGCCGATGCGCGTAGTCGACCGCCGATGCGATCTTGATGAACAGCCTGAGGCGCGCCGCGAGCGGCATGCGCCGCTGATTGACGTAGTCGAGCAGGGGCGTCCCGGCGATGTACTCCATGGCCACGAACGGAGCGCCCTCGGCGGTCTCGCCGGCATCCACGAAGTGAGCAATGTGCGGGTGATTGAGCCGTGCCAGGATGCGGCGTTCGCGCTCGAAATGCGCGAGCAGGTCGCGTCGTCCGTGCGCGCCGCGGATGGTCTTGATGGCCACATCCTGTTCGACGCGGCCGTCCGCACGGCGGCCGAGGTAGACGCGGCCCATGCCGCCACTGCCGAGCAGCTTCTCGATGCGGAAGGCACCGATGCGGGTCCCTGGCGCGAGCTCCGGGTCGGCCAGGCGCGCCAGCATGTTGACGGCCGGCGCCGGATCAGGCGCCTGCTGGAGATCAGCTACGATCAGGCCTTCGACCATGGTCAGCAGCTCGGCATCGTCGCTGCAGCCCGACTGGAGCGCGGCGGCGCGCGGGGCTGGTGCCAGGTCGATCACCTGGTCGAACAGCTGCTGCGCGCGCTGCCAACGGGCGGGGTCGTGGCGTGCGCTCATGCAACGATAGTCGACTGCGCGACGGGGCACAGGAAGAAAGGCGACATTGCCGAAAGCTCGCGCGTGGTCGGGCGAACGGCAAAAACGTCTGAGTGCGCCCTGAGGGGAGCGCAGTTTGCAGTTGGGTACATGCACACTATCTTAACGCCGTGTGCACATCGCTGTTGCTCCAGCCGTCTGGTGCGCCCGACGAGCGGCGTTATGATTGAGCCACCCCTGACCGGATCTCGCCGTCATGCCGTCGATCACCGAGCTGCTCGGCCAATGGCGCCAGGGTGACCGCGCCGCCGAATCTGCCTTGATCGAAGCGGTGTATCCGGCGCTGCGTGAACTGTCGCGGGCACAGCTGCGGCGCAATGGCGGCGCCACCCTGCAGGCCACCGAGCTCGCCAACGAGGCTTATGAGCGGCTATTGGCGCAGAAGGCCGTCGACTGGCAGAGCCGCACGCATTTCATGGGGATTGCGGCGATCGTCATCCGCCGCGTGCTGATCGACTACCTGCGCGAGCGCTCGGCCGAAAAGCGCGGCAACCCGCGCGAGCGCATGTCGCTGCAGGACCTGCTCGAGAGCGATCACCCCGGCAACTCCGGCGGCATCGACTGGCTCGAGCTCGACCAGGCTCTCACCGAATTTGCGCGCCTCGAGCCCGACACCGCACGCGTGGTCGAGCTGCGCCTGTTCGCGGGCTTGTCGATCGAGCAGATCGCCGAGATCTGCGGCAGCTCGGTCGCCACCGTCGGCCGCCAATGGCGCTTCGCCCGCGCCTGGATCGCCTCCACCCTCGACATGCCCTGGCACGAGGCGCCGTGAGGCGGAAAGAGCAGGGTAAAGCGAAAGCGAAGCAAGGCAATCCACAGATTGCGCAGATGAAAACCTAAAAGTAGCGATTGAGAGCGGATTTAAGCGAAAGAGATCAGAGTGGGTCTGCGCGAGCGCGATCCGCAACGCTTGACCCATTACATTGATCGCTTTAATCCGCCTTTAATCGCCCTTGCTCGGTTTTCATCTGCGAAATCTGTGGATGGCTTTGCTTGCGCTCTTGGCGAACGACTGCCTTTCCCCATCCATCACTGCAAATCGGCGATGCTGCAGGGCATTGATGAGGTGAAGACATGCAAGAACTAAATGAGCGACAGAAGCGCGCGGTGGTCGCGGCGGTGCAGCTGCCGGAGGCGAGTGATGCGGAGTTCGAGGCTTCGGTGAGCGAGCTCAAGCAGCTGGCCAAGACGCTCGGATTCGAGGTGGTCGGGACGTTCACCCAGAAACGCTCGAAGTTTGATTCGTTCGCCTACCTCGGCACCGGCAAGCGCGAAGAGTTGCGTCGCTTCGTGCGCAACGAGTCGGCCCCGGCGGCGGCGACGCTCGATATCGACGATGAGGATGATGAGGTCGATGACGGCATCGACGAGGGCAGTGATCCGACAAGCAATTACCCGACGCGCGAGCAGCGCGCCGCCGCGATTGCGGCACGGCGCGAGGCGGCCGCTGAAAAGGAAGCGGCCCTGGCTCCCGCGGATGCGCTTACCCGCCGCGCCGACCTGTTGCTGGTCGACCATGAGATTTCGCCGATGCGCGCGCGCAATCTCGAGAAGGAGATCGGCTGCGAGGTGATGGATCGGACCATGGTGATCCTCGAGATCTTCCATCGGCATGCGCGCTCGCGGGCGGCCAAGGCGCAGGTCGAGATCGTGCGCCTGGCCTACATGGCGCCACGTTTGCGCGAGCAGGCCAAGCTGGCCGGGCCGGTGGGCCGCCAGCGGAGCGGGGTCGGCGGGCGCGGGGCGGGCGAATCTCGCGCGCAGCTCGATCGTCGCAAGATCCGTGATCGCATCGCCGAGTTGCAGAAGGAGCTTGAAACCATCGACTCTGAGCGCCTGACCCAGCGCTCACGGCGCCAGGAGCGCAGCGGCCTCGCGCGCGTGGCGCTGGTCGGCTACACCAACGCCGGCAAGTCGACCTTGATGCGTGCGCTGACCGGCAGCGAGGTGCTGGTCGCCGACAAGTTGTTCGCCACCCTGGACACGACCGTGCGCGCACTGCATCCGGAAGGCGTGCCGCGCGTGCTGGTCAGCGATACCGTCGGCTTCATCAAGAACCTGCCGCATGGCCTGGTTGCGTCCTTCAAGTCCACCCTCGAGGAGGCGCTCGAAGCGTCCTTGCTGCTGCACGTGATCGACGCCAGCGATCCCGGCTGGGAACGGCAATTGCTCGTCACCGAGGAGGTGCTCGCAGAGATCGGCGCCAAGGAGGTGCCGCGGCTGCTGGTATTCAACAAGATCGACCAGGTGGGCGAGGGCGAACAGGCCGCTCACGAAGCGCACCTGCGGGAACGCTATCCCGGCTGCATGGTCGTCAGTGCGCGCCGTCCGGCCGACGTCGCCAGCGTGCACGCGGCACTCCTCGGATTTTTCCAGCAGAACGTGGTCGAAGCCGAGCTGTTCCTGCCATGGTCCGCACAGCAACTGCGCGGCGAGATCTTCGCCCAGTGCGAAGTGCTCGAAGAGCGCGCCGACGGCGATGGGGCCTATCTACGCGTACGCGCCGAGCCGTTAGCGCTCGCGCGGCTGCAGGAGAAGCTGGGGGCGGACGCGCGCTGATTGCTTTGGAGGGCCGCGCTCCTGCGCGGCCGCACCTTTTGGAACTCTTTAAGAGCGGCGGCGCGGGAGCGCCGCCCTCCAGTAGCCTTGGCCCGATAGACTCGCGACAGATCCCCGGCCGGAGCCTGTTCATGCGCGTGCTGTTCTGCCTGCTGCTGCTCGCGGCGCCCTTCAACCCGGTGTCGGCCCAGGCCTACAAGGCGATCAAGAACTGGATCGGGGCGTGTGACAACACCCGCCACTGCACGGCGATCGGCCTCTCGGCCGACGCGAATGAAAGCCTGGCGCAGCTGCGCCTCGAACGTGGCGGTGCGGCGGATGCGCAGATCGAGCGAATCGGGCTGCGCTTCGATCGGCAGCTCGAAGCCGGCCAAGCGCAGCTGGTCGCCGGCACTTTCAAGCTGGAGCTCGGCCCAACGCATCTCGTCCAGAGCGAGGTGACCGAAGGTCCGGAGATCCACATCGTTGAGCCGATCGAGATCGCGTCCCTGCTCGCGGCGATGCGCAACGCGTCCGCTTTGCAGCTCATGGTTGGCGGCCTCGAGGTCGACGCGGTTTCGCTCGCCGGATCGAGTGCGGTGCTGCTCTGGATCGATGAGCAGCAGCAGCGGCTCGGCAGCGACAGTGCGCTCATCCGCCGTGGGCCAGCCAAGGCCAATGCCATCGTCCCGGCGGCTCCACGTGTCCTCGCGAACATCAAGGACGCGCGCGTGCTCGACGCGGCTGCGCTGCTCGCCATCAGCGTCCCGCTCCGCGCCGGCCTCAGCGCCGACAGCTGCGAGGAGCCCGATCCTGATATCGGCTCGCGCGACGCCGGCTGGCGCATCGACGCCGAGCACACGCTGATCCAGCTGTTGTGCTTCAGCGGCGCTTACAACTTTGGCTCCCGCTGGTTCGTGCAGCGCGGAACTGCCCCCCCGCAGGCACTGCCCCTGCCGCTCCCCGCGCTCGACGGCAGCGGACGCATGCAGCCCACACTCGATCTCATCAACGCAGAATTCGACCCCGCCACCGGCGCGCTCACCCAATTCAGCAAGGGCCGCGGCATCGGCGACTGCGGCAACGAAGCGCGCTGGCTCTGGGACGGCAAACGCTTCCAGCTCGCCAGCTACCGCACCATGGACGACTGCCGCGGCGTGTCGTCCGACTGGTGGCCGGTGCTGTGGCGCAGCTCGTAGCTTCCGTGGGTCCGGACCTCGTCCGGACGCTTGACTTGGGTCGAAGGAAAAGCGTTCGGACAAGGTCCGAACCCACAGAGCTGCCCCGCCAGCGCACACTGCGACACCCGTCACTGCACCTGGCCGTTCACGAGATCGTCATGGTCGTATCATTTGGTGACATCTTCTTTCGGCGCGACCCATGCTGCGACTCAGAACGCAATCCGCCCTGGTGCCGCGGCGCCGGCTTCAGCTTGCCCTTCGGCGCTGGTTCGTTGCCGCGTGGTTGTTGCTCCCGCTCGCGGCGGCGGCGCAGAGCGGCCGGTTGTTCGTGGATGGTTTCGACGAGGGCGTGCAGCCGGAGACGGACGCGGCGGCGGCGCGCTTCCTGGACCAGGCAACCTATGGCGGGCGGGTGCAGGACATCGATCGCCTGCGCCTGCTCGGTTACCAGGCGTGGCTCAACGAGCAATTTGCCGCCGCAACCTCGCTCGAGAAACCTTATCTCGACTACGTGAGCGGCACACTAGGACAGGGTGTCTACCAGGCGCAGCGCCAGGAGGTTTGGTTCATTCACAGCGCGCAGCTGATGAATCCGAGCAACCCGCTGCTGACGCACAATGATCAGCTGCGCCAGCGCATGGCGTTTGCGCTCTCGCAGATCCTGGTGGTGTCTGAGCAAAACGCCAGCCTGCTGTTCCAGCCGTGGGCGCTGGCGGACTACTACGACACGCTCGCGCGGCACTCGTTCGGCAATTATCGCGACCTGCTCGAGGCGGTGACACTGCACCCGGCGATGGGACAGTTCCTGTCGATGCTCGGCAACCGCAAGAGCAATCCAGCGCTCAACATCCGGCCGGATGAGAACTATGCGCGCGAGATCCTGCAGCTGTTCTCGATCGGCCTCGACCAGCTCAATCTCGATGGCACGCCGGTGCTGTCTGGCGGCAACCGCGTCCCGACCTACACCCAGGACCAGGTGCGCGGTTTCGCGCATGTGTTTACCGGCTGGAACTTCATCAACTGCACGGTCGCGTCGTTCGACGACTGCGCCCCGGGCAATCCGTACGAGCCTGAGTGGTACACGCCGATGGTCCCGCTGGAGACTTTCCACGACAACACCACGAACAAGCAGCTGCTCGCGTACCCCGGAGTCGCGCTCTCCAACGGCATCCTGGTCGCTGGCGGCGACGCGGCTACCGAGCTCGATGCGGCGCTCGACAACGTCTTTAACCACCCGAACGTCGGCCCGTTCATTTCGCGCCAGCTGATCCAGCGCCTGGTTACCAGCAACCCGTCGCCGGCCTATGTCGCGCGCGTTGCCGGGGTGTTCAACAACAATGGTGCCGGCGTGCGGGGCGACCTGAAAGCCGTGGCGCGCGCGATCCTGCTGGACAACGAGGCGCGCTTTGGCCACAAGACGGCCCCGACCACCTTCGGCAAGCTGCGCGAGCCGATCACGCGACTGGTGCGCCTGTGGCGCGTCGCCCCTGGGGCTTCAGTGAACGGCCGGGTGTTCCGCTATTCGCATGTCCAGGACCAGTTCAATCAACGCCCGCTGGCAGCGCCGTCGGTGTTCAACTTTTACCGGCCGAATTTCGCCCAGCCAGGCCCGATCCGCGACGCGGGCCTGGTCTCGCCGGAGTTCCAGATCGCCACCGACACGCAACTGGTGACCGCCCCGAACTACCTCGGCTGGCGCACCGCGCTGTTCTATGTCGGCAGCCGCTACAGCGTGGTCTGGGAAAACAACCTGCCGGTGCCGGAAGAAACCCTGATGGATTACACCGCGTTGAAGACGCTCGCCGCCAATCCGCCGGCGCTGGTCGACCACCTCAACCTGACCATGATGGCCGGGAGCATGAGCGACTTCATGCGCAGCCTTTTGATCACGCGCTTGAACGGCACGCCGCCGGATTCGATCCCCGGCCAGCCGAGCGGACAGGATGTCCCGCTGTGGCGAGTGCAGCAGGCGCTCTACCTGATCGTCAATTCCCCCGAATTCAATATCCAGAAGTAGGCCGAGCCATGATCCTAGAAACCCCATTTGACCGCTATTTCGCGACCCATAAAACCATGATTCTTTTAACTTTCTCGCGATTGGACCGGCGCACCCGTCGGTGACTACCGCTACGGGGCCGATTGTACGGTTCTGGCGGCCCATGGCTGCGTTGCAACTCGTCGGAATAGAAGAGCTATTCCTCCTCGTTGCGCCTTGCCCTGCACCCCCATAACCGCACACTCCACCCCGTCCAACTGAGGTTTCTAGGATGAACTTCGATCGTCGCAAGTTCCTGCGTCGCTCCATCTCGAGCGCCCTCGGCGGGGTCGCCGCCTTCAGCGCCTTCGGCAACATGCAGCTGATGGCCGCGGCCGCCAGCAAGGGTGGAGTTCCGGGCCCCTATCGCGCGTTGGTGTGCGTCTTTCTCGAAGGCGGCAATGATTCCTTCAACACCATCGTGCCGCATGACGCCGCCCATTACTCGACCTACCAGTCGTCGCGTCCGGCAATGGCGCTCAACCAGGCGCAGGTAGCCGCGCTCGGGCTCACCCCGCAGCCGGTCCAATCGGGACTGCCCGGGGGCCCGCCCAGCGATGGCGCGAGCTACGGCCTGCACCCCTCGATGCCTGCGTTGCGAACCCTGTTCAATAACCAGAACGCCGCGATCATCGCCAACGTCGGCACGCTCATGGGGCCGATCACGCAGGCGCAATACCTCGGCGGCGTGCATCCGCGTCCGCCACAACTGTTCTCGCACAACGACCAGGCCAACTTCTGGCAGACCTCGCGCCCGGACAACGCGACCGCGAATGGCTGGGGCGGACGCATTGCCGACCTGCTGTTCGCGTCGAATACCAACCAGCAGCTGCCGATGACCATCTCGCTCGCCGGGCAGAACCTGTTCCAGCGCGGGGGCGCCATCGACCAGTACGTAATGAACCCGTATGGCGTCGAGACCATTTCCTACCTCGACGACTACCAGAACGAGCTCGGCATCTCGACCTTCAACGCGCTGATGGCGCAGAACGTCCAGACGCACCTGTTCGAGAAGGCGTATGCGACGGCCACGCGCCGCTCCATCGCGACCTACGAGATGCTCGATACCGCGCTTTCGACCCCGCCGACCTGGACCACGGCGTTCCCGAACAATTTCGTCGGACAGCAATTGCGGCAGGTCGCCAACCTGATCAATGCGCGCAGCACGCTCGACATGCAGCGGCAGATCTTCTTCGTCAGCGCGCGGAACTACGACACCCACAGCGCGCAACTGGCCACCCACGCCGACATCCTGGCAACGCTGTCGCAGGCCTTGAATGCGTTCTACGCCGCGACCGTGCAGATGGGCATTGCGAACGAGGTCACGGCGTTCACAGCGTCCGATTTTGGCCGCACCATCTCGACCAATCTCACCGGCACCGATCACGGCTGGGGTGGCCATCATTTCGTCATCGGCGGCGCCGTTCGCGGTGGCCGCTTCTACGGTCAGATGCCGTCCCTGCTGCAGAACAACAACCCGAACGATGCCGGCTACGGCCAGGTCATCCCGACTACGGGTGTCGATCCATACGCGGCGACGCTCGCGTCATGGTTCGGCGTTTCGCAGAGCGGGATCAACGACATCTTCCCGAACCTCGGGCTCTATCCGAGCGCGAATTTGGGCTTCATGGCGTAGGCTTTTGGAGGGCGGCGCTCCCGCGCCGCCGCCTTTATGAGAAACGCTCAGAGCGGCCGCGCAGGAGCGCGACCCTCCAAAGCTCGCTCAACGCCGTATCGCGCCCCACATGCTGAGCAATCCGGCTCCGTGGCGCAGCAGGTCCTGGGCGTCGACATCGCCATCACCGTCGCCATCGAGCACGCGCTTCAGCATGTTCTGCAGGCCGCTGCCGGCGCCGTTCGCCATGCGCCCGGTGTCCTGCCCGATGACGTCCCGCAAGCCACCGGAGTCGAGCCCGCGTTGCTGGGTGGTGCGTCCGAGCGCGCCCATCAGCAGCGGCGCCAGCATCGCCAGCAATTGTCCGGCAGAGCCGAGGTTCAAGCCGGAGGCGCGCGCCACGCCCGCTTCCGCGCGCGGCCGCTGGCCACCGAAAATGTGTCCCAGAATCTTGCGACCGGTCTCCAGCGGAGAACCTTGCGCGTCGCCGCTACCGAAGCCGCTCGGGTTTCCGCGCTCGGCCGCCTCGCCGCCGCGACCGAGCAGCCCGCCGAGCAGGCCATCGAGATCGATGCCTTGATGATCATCATTGAGCGCGCGATGAAGCTCCTGCGCGCCGCGTGGATCCTGCGCGTTGCGCTGCATCGCGCCCATCAGCAGCGGCAGTGCGGCCTGGATCGCGCTCCGGGTCTGCTGTGGCGTCGCGCCCAGCTGCCCGGCCATGCGCTGGATGGTCGACGGGTCCAGCTGTCCGAGCATGGTTTCGAGTGCGCTCATGGGGATACTCCGGGGAAGGGAGTACATCTTCGCAATGGCTGGAGCATGGGAAGATGAAAACCAACTGTGGGAGCGGCCGTGCCGCAGTGGGAGGGCGCCGCTAGCGCGGCATGCCGCGCGACCACCCGAACGCCCGTGAGCTGTATTCAAGGGCCAAAGCTACTAGCGGGGGTGTAGCCCGAAGCACCGCACGCACCACGACCCGGCGCTGATGAGCCACAAGAACTTCAACATCACCTATCCGATCGGGGATTTGTTGTTTGGGACGTGGAAGTCGTGAAGGCACGGCTCTCACGTAGGTCATGTTGCCCGCGAACGCGGGCTACTTGCCGCTGTTGATTCGCAAAGAACCGTCAAGTAGCCCGCTGCGCGGGCAACATGACCTACGAGAGCCGCGCGAAATTGCACATGAAAGGGCCGCCGCGAGTACCGCCCCCGGGCCGCCCGAGCAAGAGGCCTGCGTCGTGCCGCGTACCTGGCCGGGGAAAGCCGCGTCCCAAAGGCGCTACCGCTCGCAGCCGTTGTCCGTGCATCGGCGCTGCGCTGCACGCCTGGCGGCCGACCGCACCAGCCAGCCGTACGCCCGCGCGAGGCCCAAGCGCGAGAACGCCGTGCGGTTCCGCGCGATCCACGGATACAGCCGGTCCCACACCGGGCGCAGTGGCGCGAGATTGAAAATGCGCGCGATCGAGGTCAGCCCGGCCGCGTTGTACGCGAGCACGAAGACATCGACACCGCGGAACCACACGCCGGCAGCGTCGCGCGCGTGGATGAGCGTCGCCATCTGTGCCGTGCTGATTCCAGCTGCAGAGGCGGCCGGGTCGACGAAGCCGGGGGCTGAGCAATCGATGAGCTGCAATTGCGCCGACGTGTCATGCGCGACCAGCGCGTGCATCTCCTCCGCACACAGCGGGCACGAGCGGTCGTAGTAGATGGTCAGCGGCCAGTTCACGGCGAGGGTGCTCATCAGCGTAGGGCCTGCCATCGAGACGTATATTGACCGGAGCGGGAAATATACAAGCGTCCGCGCGCAGCGCAGACCCACCAAGAGCCAATGCAGGAGCGAGAATGGATCAGGGCGAATCGCGGCGGGTGCTGGTGCTCGGCGGCGGCGGCTTCATCGGCCGCCACGCGGTAGCTGCGCTCCTGGACACCGGCTGCCAGGTGATCGTTGGCAGCCGCCATGCAACGCCCCCGGCGCGCGCCAATGCGTTGCTGCGCGGTTGCGAGTGGCGACAGCTGCGCGTCGAGCGCCACCTCCACCCTTCCGACTGGGAGCGTCCATTGGCCGATGTCGGCGCCGTCATCAACTGTGTCGGCATCCTGCGTGAGCGCAGCGGCGAGAGCTACGAGCGCGTCCACCATCTCGGCCCGGTCGCGCTGGCCACGGCCGCGAATGCCCTTGGCCTGCGCCTGATCCAGGTCTCCGCCCTCGGCCTGCAAGAGCCGATGCGCAGTGGCTTCCTGCGCTCGAAGGCGGCTGGTGAGCGCGCCGTCATGGCGGCCGGCGGCGATTGGTGCATCGTGCGGCCCTCGCTGCTGGACGCGGAGCACGGCGGATTCGGCGCCCGCTGGATTCGCCGCGTCGCGCGCTGGCCGCTGCATCCGCTGCCGTCCGCTGCGTGTGGTCGTATCGCCGCCCTGGACGTGCGCGATCTAGGCGAGGCACTGGCGCGCCTGGCGCTCTGCCAAAGCCTTCCTGGCGACTCGCGCGAATTCGAGCTTGGCGGGCACGCAGCCCTCAGCCTGGGCGAGCTGCTGGCGAGCCTGCGCACGCTGCATACGCAAGCGCCGGCGCGACGGATACCCGTCCCCAACTGGCTTGCGCGTATCGGCAGCCACGTACTCGACGTCCTCCACCTGACTCCATTCTCGTTCGGTCACTGGGAGCTGCTGCAGCGCGACAACCTGCCCCGGCACAACCGGCTTGAAGAAGTGCTCGGACGTTCGCCGCGACGCGTTGGTGCGAGCGCAACTGAACCAATGCCTTCGATCGACGCAGTGCCCAGCAAGCTTCCGATCTGACGCCACTCTAACGCGGGCGCAGAAGTCAGGATCAAACTCCGAGCATCCGCAGATTACATAGATGAAAAGCGGATCAGAGTTGATTAACGGCCAAGGAGTCTGGTGGGTGACCACGCGCCCCGCTGTCCTGGAACGCGATTCCAAGCCGAGCCGTCAGCAATTTGCATTGCCCCTAATCTGTGTCATCCGCTTTTCATCCATGTCATCTGTGGATGCTTTGAGGTTGACCTTGCTCTTTTTGATCCGTTCCAGAGCTAGATCTCCACCTGCGCCCCGAGCTCGACGAACCTGTTGGTCGGGATCGAAAAGAACTGGGTGGCACTGAGCGCGTTCCTGGACATGAAGACGAACAGCTTGTCCTGCCACAGTGGCATGCCCTTGTCGGCGGCAGGGACCAGGGTTTCGCGGCTGAGGAAGAAGGTGGTATCCATGATGTCGAAATCGAGCCCGCGCTCGCTGCATGCGAACAAGGCGCGCGGCACGTTGGGATCCTCGGCAAAGCCATAGCGCACGCGCATTTTCCAGAAGCTGCCGCCGAGATCCTCGATCGAAAGGCGCTCGCCCGCATCGGCGACCGGCACGTCGAGGGATTCAACCCGCAGGATCACATTGCGCTCGTGCAGCACCTTGTTGTGCTTGAGGTTGTGCAGCAGCGCGGATGGTGTCCCGGCTTCGTCGCCCGTCATGAAGATGGCCGTCCCGGGAACGCGCACAGCGGACCCGTGCTCGAGGCTGCTGATGAACAAGGTCAGCGGGAGCGAGCGCGCTTCCATGCGTTCGAGCAAGAGCTTGCGGCCACGTCGCCAGGTGAACATCACGCTGAAGATCACCACGCCGAGCGCCAGCGGGAACCAGCCGCCAGCCATGAACTTGAGCAGATTCGCACCGAAGAAACACACGTCGATGGCGAGGAAGACGGCCATCACCGGGTGCAGCCACCACGGCCAGTTCCACATCACGCCGAAGACCGCTCCGGCGAGGATGGTGGCGACGATCATCTCGCCGGTCACGGCAATGCCATAGGCCGCGGCGAGGTTGGAGGCCGAGCCGAAGGCGAGCACCAGGCCGATGGTACCGATCATCAGGAAGCGGTTGATCAGTGGCACGTAGATCTGGCCGGCGCTGCTGTCCGAGGTATGGCGAATTTCCATGCGCGGCGAGAAGCCGAGCTGGATCACCTGGCGCGTCATCGAGAAGGCGCCGGTGATCACCGCCTGCGAGCCGATCACGGCAGCCGCCGTGGCCAGGATGACCATCGGGATCAGCAGGGAATCCGGCGCAAGCAGGAAAAACGGGTTGGCGATGGAGGCCGGGTCGCTCAGCAGCAGCGCACCTTGTCCAAGGTAGTTGAGAACCAGTGCGGGCAATACGGCGCCGAACCATGCGCGGCGGATCGGCGGGCGGCCAAAGTGGCCCATGTCCGCATACAGCGCCTCCGCCCCGGTAAAGGCCAGCACCACCGCGCCGAGCGCGAAAAATGTGCCCCAGCCGTGCTCGATGGAAAACCGGATGGCGTGGTGCGGGCTCAGCGCCGCGAGAATCCACGGCTCGCGCACGATCTCGATGATGCCGAGCGTCGCCAGCGTGCCGAACCACATGAACATGATCGGCCCGAATACCTTCCCGATACGCGCCGTTCCTTTGTATTGGAAGGCGAACATGCCAAGCAGGATGCCGATTGCGATCGGCACGATGTAGGCCTCGGCCTTCGGCGCCGCGACCTTGAGGCCTTCGACCGCCGAGAGCACCGAGACCGCCGGGGTGATGATGCCGTCGCCATAGAACAGGGCGACGCCGAAGACGCCGGCCGCCACCAGCAGCCGCCGGTACTGCGGCCGGTCGGCCCACATGCGGTGCACCAGTGCGATCAAGGCCATGGTGCCGCCTTCGCCACGGTTGTCGGCGCGCATGATGAACAGCACATATTTGATCGAGACCACGATCATCAGCGCCCAGAACACCATCGACAGCACGCCGTAGACGTTGAGCTGGTTGATCGCGAGCGCGTGGTGGCCGCCGAAGGCTTCCTTCATGGTGTAGAGCGGACTGGTGCCGATATCGCCGAAGACCACACCGAGCGCCCCCAGCAGCAACGCACCCTGGGTCGTATGTTTTCCTTCGTGTTTCATCGTGTCGCCTGCTCGCAGCGGCTGCCGGTACCCACGCCGCGCCGCAGGCAGTCTTGCGGCGTGGTGCCTATCGAAGCATCGGCCAACCAAAAGTGACCGGTCTTCTATGCTCGCGCAGTCGCAGCAAGACTACTATCGCTGGCGACGGGGGTGCGGAATGATCGGAAATGGCTTTAGAGTGATTGCTGCGGGGCAGAGGGCGTAGCCGGTGTGGGTCGAAGCGGCACGGTTGAGCGCGAGAACGGTCGACCCGAAACCGGAATACGCGAATCTACTCCCCGTCCCAGTAGTTCAGCGACTGCGCCTCACGCCCACGGAAGCGGAGCACGCGATTTTCGTCGTTCTCGGCGCCCGGCCGCTCTGCGCGGAGACCGAACTTGTCGGAATCGGGATACTCGACCACTTCCGGAAACTCCATGGTGCTGACGGCGAGGTAGCGCATTTCGACGCCGCCGGTGTTGACGATCTGATGGGCAGTTTCGCGACCCCCCGGGAGGCAGGCGACCACATCGCCCGCGCGGAGCGGGTGTACCTCGGCGCCCAGCAGTAACTCGCCGGTGCCCTCGAGGATCACGAACATCTCTTCGTTGACCCAATGATTGTGCCGCGGGAAAGCGCGCTTGCCGGGCTTCAGCACGGTGAGGTTGTAGCCGAGCTTGCGCGAACCGATCGCGCCACCGAGTTCACCGGTCAGGACTTCGAAACGCTCCGCCAGGTGCGCGGGCACCGCATGCGTGGCCGGCAAGGGCGTGAGGGGCACATCCGCGATATTGATGATCGGGGTCATCGGTTCCTCCAGGATTCGGAGCACCCAGCCTAGGGCGGGAGCCGGTTGTGGAAAACGAATCTCGCATTTTGCCCGGCTCATGCATGCGCCGTCTTGCACGCTGCATTGGCGCCGGAGGATCGGGCCGCGCCACTGCCGGGTTCAGCGCTTGGCACAGCTCATGCGTTATCCCCTCGACCGAAGTCCGCGGGGAAACCCAGGGACGATTTCCAGGCGCTTTTCGACGCCACAGCTTGTTGGCGGATTCTGAAGCGTGCCTGGAAATCTGCGGTAAGGCGAGCGTGCCATCGCGACCTCTACACGTCGTGGGCCGCAAGCTTTTACCGACCGGGAGTGAGCGTCGAACACGCTCCAGGAACTGGCACGCACTTTCATCCACAGGAGATTTACCATGACTGAAATTCGCAAAGACCACAGTATCGGTGCCGGCACGGGCGCAGCAGCAGGTGCAGTGACGGGCGCGACCGTTGGCGCAGTTGGTGGACCGCTCGGCATGGCAGTTGGCGCGGTAGTGGGCGGCGTTCTCGGTGCGGCGGCTGGTGACAGCATTGCCGAAGCCGTGAACCCGACCGAGTACGATGCGCATTGGCGCAGCAACTACAACAAGTCCAACTACTACGTGTCGGGTCGCGAGTGGAATGACTACTCGCCGGCGTACAAGATGGGCTATGACACCTATCCGAAGTACCGTGGCCGCGCTTTCAACGAAGTCGAGACCGATCTCGAGCGCAATTGGGAAGCCACCAAGGGCAATTCACGTCTCGCGTGGAATGAAGCCAAGAGCGCCGTGCGCGATGGCTGGCACCACATCGAGCGCGCCCTCCCGGGTGACGCGGATGGCGACGGCCGTTAATTTTCGGCAGTAGCCATGGCGACCGCTTGCTGACAGCTTAATGACGGCAAGTGTGTTCGAATTGGAAGGGCCGCAGTTGCGGCCCTTCCGTTACACGGTACATACAAGGACGAACCATGAAAATTTCAAACTCTCTTTATCTGGCACTGGCCGTCGTTTTTGGCGTGGCTGCGTGCGATAGCGCCCAAACCGATCAGAACCAAGCCAAGCGTGCCGAGGTGAAGGCCGATGCCGCCGCGGTGCAGGCCGACGACGCCAGCGCCCGTGCAGCCGAAGCCGCCCGCGCCACCGCCGATGCGGCCGCCGCCTCCGCCACCGCGGTCGCACAGGAAACCGTTGCGGCGACGCAGGAAGCCAGCGCCGAAGTCAAGGAAGAAGTGCAGCAGACCGGCGACGCGATCGAAGCCGCCGCTGATGCCGCGAACGCGCAGATGGACGACGATATCAATCCGAAGAAAGATGATTGATTCGCGGACTGGTAGCTGAGCTCCGAGCGTTTGCTCGGAGCTTGTTCGTGTGGCAAGCTGATTTCGATTTCGTCGAGCAGATACAAGGGTGACGCATGCCGCTGGGTCCGCCCGATTACCGGCCGGAGTGTCTGATCATCGGTGGCGGACCCGCTGGCCTCGTGGCCGCGGTTTATCTTGCGCGCTATTGTCGGCGCACGCTGTTGATCGATGCGGGAGATAGCCGCGCGGCCTGGATTCCGGCGACCCACAACCTGCCCGGGTTTCCTGATGGGATTTCCGGAGTGGAGCTGTTGGAGCGCCTGCGCCAGCAGGCAATCGTCAACGGCGCCATGCTCGTTTCCGGCCGAATCGACAGTCTGGAGCGCGTACCCGAAGGGTTCATCGCCCGCAGCGGCGACGATTGCATCACCGTCCCCAAGGTCATTCTTGCCACCGGTCTGGTCGACCTCGATCCCGGCTTCGGCGATCTGCGTCCGGCCACGCTCGCGGGTGCCGTGCGCTGGTGTCCGATCTGCGATGGCTACGACGTGCGCGATCGCAATATTGCGATCCTCGCCGAAGCCACCCACGGCATTCCGCACGCTTTGTTCCTGCGCACGTTTACCAGCACGCTCACGCTGTTCATTCCCAAGGGCGGCAGGTTGATCGAAGCGGCGCAGCGCACCCAGCTCAACGATCTTGGAATCCGGCTCGTCACTGACGTGATCGCATCCGTGGGCGCCGTCGGGAACCAGGCACAGATCACGCTGGCGAACGGCCGCGTCGAGACTTTTGACAGCCTCTATCCGATGCTCGGTTGCGACAACCGCAGCACGCTCGCCCGCGCCCTTGGTGCCGAGTGCGGCAATGCGGGCGCACTCAAGGTCGACGCCCACCAGCAGACCAGCGTGGAAGGCCTGTACGCGGCCGGCGACTTGGTCGACGCCATCAACCAGATCATCGTCGGCACCGCCCACGCCGCAATCGCGGCGACCGCCGTGCACAATTCGCTTGGAATCAACCTGCGGTAGGTCACGTCGCGCCCGATTGATTGACCGCATCGATTGACACGACGCGAGCGCAGCGTGAACTAAGTGCCTGCTCTCACCCCGCCACGCGCCCGGGCAGCCCGACGACCGCGGCATAGATGCCGGCCAGCATCAGCACCACCATCAGCACGTCCAGCAGCAGCAGGAAATGCAGCAGGAAGCGGCCGAGCAACTGGGCACGATCGCGCGTCCCCGCGCGCAGCAGCCAAGCCGAGATCAACGTAATTGCGACTGCCGCCACGCCCCAGTACACGCCCGCCTGCATCGCCGCCGCGGTCAACGCGGGCAGTTCCCCACCATTGGCGGTCACCGCAAAGCGCGGCAGCAGGAACAGATAGAGCAGGGCCACGCCGGCGCTGGCGAACGCGACCGAAAAGGCAAATTGCCGCAGCGGCGTCTGCCGCCGTGAGCGGGGCCGGAAACTCGATTTAAAGGGTTCGCGCATCAGTGTGGTGTCCCGTAGTTTCCGTGAGTCATTTCCGCGTCTTTCGCCTCCATGCTGCGTTGCCTTTGCCGCGCCAGCAAAGCAGTCGCGGGTTCGATCAATCGCGCGGCATGCCGCGCAAGCGGATCGATCTCCCTGTCGCCATAGAAGAGCTATGCCTCCTCCTCGCGCCTTGCCTGGAGACGAAATCCATCGGAAATCCCCTCACGTAAACTACGGGACACCACACTGGATCATCGGCGTAAAGCATCCGCATAACCATCCTGCAAACGTATTCGCGATGTGACCCACGTCCTGGCTCATGGCGCCAACCGTTGGTCGCGGGGCCTGCAACTGGGCAGGATCGGCAGGGTCAGAATGGCCACACATTCAACGGATGGCTGCAAATGAATACGACCCGCGCCCTGGCTTCGATCAACGCCCGCTTCTTCGCCACCGTGCTCCTGAGCGCGGTGCTGCTCGTCGGCCGCATCGGCTCCGCTGCCTACGCCGAGCCGCGTCTCGCGGTAGACGCCCATGCGAACCCTGCCGCCAAGTCCTGCCCGAGCGCGCGCTCGTAGGCCGCAGTGCCGCGTAGCGGCTCTGCGGCAGCCGCACGGGAAAACCCAAAGCGCCGCAGAGCGTGCGGTGAAGCTGCGCGCACTGCGGCCTACGGCCTACGTACGCAGCGATGACGCCTTGCGCGCTAACATCGACCCGACTTCCGGGTGGGGTGATCGATGGACAAGCGCGCGCACTTCACGATGATCCGCGGTTTTTACCTGGCGGACTGGTTCACGCTCGCCAATTCCTTCTGCGGCATGGCGGCCGTGCTTGCAGTCATGTCGGGGCTCACTGGCGATATCCGCATGGGGCTGTTGCACGCGGCAATGCTGATTCCGCTCGCGCTGATCTTCGATGTGCTCGACGGACGCATCGCCCGCTGGCGCCACCAGCAATCCTCGCTGGGCCGTGAGCTCGACTCGCTCGCCGACGTCATCTCCTTCGGCGTCGCGCCTGCAGCCATGGCCTACGGCGCCGGCATGCGTGGCGGCTGGGATTGCGCAGTCCTGCTGTATTTCGTCGCCTGCGGCGTGAGCCGCCTCGCGCGCTACAACGTGAGCGCTGAAGCACTCTCGGAAGGCAGCAACAAGGTGAAGTACTTCGAAGGCACGCCCATCCCCAGCAGCGTGTTGCTGGTCGGCATCCTCGCCCTCGCCGCCTGGCAGCAGCGCCTCGGCGACGCCCTGTGGTTCGGCAGCGTGGAACTCGGCCACTGGACCCTCCACCCCCTGGTCCTCATGTTCGCCCTCTCCGGCTCACTCATGATCAGCAAGACCATCCGCATCCCGAAGTTGTGAGGGTAGGCAGGAGCCTTCTTACACAAAAAGCACAAAGTGAGGCGGACACAAGATGCACATAAGGAGCGGTTGATATCGGAATGCGTGCTCTAGTTTTGGTGCGGGCGGGGCAAATTTGCTGGAATTAGCACAACGAACCGACCTAAGCCTTTTATGTGCATTTTGTGTCCGCTTCACTTTGTGCATTTTGTGTAAGACCGCTTTGCTTTCGGGTCACAGTGCGATCGTTCCCGCATACAGCGCCGATGGCTTCTCGGGGTCGTCGTCGTCGGTGACCAGGAGGAGCTCGATGCGGTCGGCGTAGCAGCGGGCTTCGATGCCTTCGATCTTGAGACCGGGGTCGACGCGGCCGAGCATGCGGATGGAGGCGTCGGCGGCGAGGATGCCGATCGCGGCGCCGCCGCAGCGGCCGTCTTCGAAGCTGTTCTCGGTGTCTTCCGTGATTGCGCAGAAGAGCAGCGCCGCGTCGGGCATCAGGGTGGCGTCGCTGAAGCACAACGGCAGGCCATCGATGGCGCCGAGGTCATGGAGATGGACGGCGCGCGGGTCGATCGAGTCAGTGGCGCCGCTCAGCAGCGCCAGGAAGGTGTCGAGGGGGAAGCGCAGGCACGCATTCGCCGCGCCGGACTTGCCGCCGCGCTGGAGCAGCCAGAGCTCGGGGCCGAGGACCAGTGCGCCTTCGATATTGAGCTCCGGAAAATGGCGCTGCATGCGTTGGTACAGCGGGTCGAGGGCGAGCGCGCGCGCCTCGCCCGTGATGCGGCCCTGCGAGTCGAGCGCGATAAGGACACCCCGCCGGCGATTGGGCCGCGAGCCCGACGCGAGCGCGAGCAGGGCGCCGTCCGGATACCCTGGGAACGCCGGCAGCTGCAACAGCGATTCGAAATCCGGCTTCGCCGGTTTGCGCTCTTTCTTCTTGATGGGCAATTCGCCCGGCAACAGCTCGACGACGCGCCCAGGCAGGTCCGATCCCACCTCGAAGACGCCGAGGTGGTTCTCGTCGTCGGCGATCACGTACAGCCAGCCGCCGACCCGCACCAGCCCGCTGGCCGCGCTGATGAACGCGCCGCGGCCGGGTTGTATCGGTGCGGGAAGGTCAAGCTCACGCAGCTTGGTGAGCTTGATCATCGCGGTTGCTGCGATGCGCGCTTCAAGCTTTCGGCGCGAGCTTGAGCAGGCGCCCGCCGGCGCCGTCTTCCAGCAGGTAGAGCGCGCCGTCGGGACCCTGCTCGACTTCGCGAATGCGCGCGTCCATGTCGAAACGCTGCGCCTCGCGCGCGTTGTCGCCATCGATCTCGATGCGCACCAGCGCCTCCGACGACAAGCCCGCGGCAAACGCATCGCCCTGCCAGTCCGCAAACAGGCTGCCGGAATAGAAGATCAGGTCGCCCGGCGAGATCACCGGCGTCCAGGTGATCTCGGGTGCGTTGAATTCCGGGCGCGTCACGTGATCAGGAATGTCCTTGCCGTCGTAGTGGTCGCCGTTCGACACCGTCGGATACCCGTAATTGGAGCCACGTTCGACCCGATTGAGCTCATCGCCGCCCTTCGGCCCCATTTCGATATCCCACAGGCGGCCGCTGCCATCGAAGGCGATGCCGAGCGGATTGCGGTGACCCAGCGACCAGATCTGCGCGGCAATCTCGCCCTGATCGGCGAACGGGTTGTCGCCCGGGACACTGCCATCGTCGTTGAGGCGGAGGATCTTGCCGAGATTCGCCGCCATGTCCTGCGCGGGAGCGAAATGCTGGCGCTCGCCGGAGCTCACGTACATGAAGCCATCCGGCCCGAAGGCGATCCGGTGGCCGTAATGACCCTGGCCATCCAACTTCGGAACCTGGCGCCAGACCACGGTCGCATCGCTGAGGGAGCCACCACCGGCCGGATCCAGCGTCAGTTTTGCACGCGTGATCGCGGCGCCGTAGGTGTCGCCCTCGCCGGCCTCGGCGTAGCTGAGATACACGAACCCGTTTTCAGCGAACTTGGGATGCAGCACGACATCGCCCAGCCCACCCTGGCCGCCGTAGGCCACCTTCGGCACGCCGCTCACGTCATGGCTGTCGCCGCCGGGTGCGTGCACCTTGAGCACGCCACTTTTCTCGGTGACCAGAGCGCGCCCGTCGGGCAGGAAAGTCATGGCCCACGGTTCGTTGAACTTGCCGAGCGCGGTCACCTCGAAGGGCATGCCCGTCGACGCGGTTGCCACCGGCGCCACCTGCGGCGCAGTCGAAACCGCAGCGGTCGACACGGCGGGCGGGGCGGCCGCGGGTGCCGGCGCGGGCGGGGCCGCGCTCTGGCTGCAGGCTTGCAACAGGGCGCCAAGGCAGGCGACGGTCAGCAGGCTGCGGGTCATGAGGGGCTCCGAAGGGCGCGAAAGGGATGCGATTTTTACATGAAGGCGCGCGGCAGGGGCGTCAAAACCCGGTTGTCGGTCTTGGTGGTCGGATTTCGGATCAAGGCAACCGACCCAAACCGACAACCCCTTACCGCCTGTCTGGCTTTACCCGGAACGCCAGGCTGATACGCGGACCGACGGTGTTGCGGGTCTTCGGAATGCCGTGGTCGTAATGCAGCTGGACCGTGTAGCTCATGAGCAACAGGCTGCCGGGCTCGAGATCGATCTTCAGGAGTCGCCGCGGCGGCTGCTTGGCGCGGATCAGCATCTCGCGCGTGGCGCCCAGCGATAGCAGCGCGATGGGGTGTTCTTCCGCAATTTCGTACAGATGATCGTTATGCGGAGCGACGCTGTCCCGGCCGTCGCGGTAGTAATTCAGGCCGACGCTGTTAAAGCGCGTCCCGCAAACCGCGCCCACGCGTTCCGCGGCGTCGAGCAGCAAGGCTGGTGTCGGCTGATCGAAGTGGAAATGCGCAGTCAGCCGCGGTACGTCGACCTCGCGGTCATACATCTGCCGCCGCTCGGCCCGCCACGGAATGTCTGCGCGCAAGCTCTCGAACCACCGCTGCGCCAGCGCGGCCTCGATGCAGTCCGGCGTGTAGCTGACGAGCCCGCTCGCATCATCGAGCAGCACCCGCGGACCGGTATCGAACAAGGCGAGTTGCGGCATTGGCGCGAGATTGGGATGGCGCACGGGAATGCAAGCGGTGCAAACAGCACGGACGTAGGTCACGTTGCGCCCGCGATTGCCTGATCCGGCGAATGGGGTAATCGGGCGCTACGTGACGTGCGCGAGCGGTCACGTAGCACCCGATGAGGACCGCGCTTCTATCGACATTCCGCGGGTGCAACGTGACCTACTTTATGAGCTTCTCCGCCCGCATCGCTTCCTGCACGGCGGGTCGGGCCGCGATGCGCTTCTGGAAATCCATCAGTTTGGGGAATTCGGACAGGTCGAGCTTGACGTGTCTCGCCCAGTTGGTGACCGTGAAGAGATAGCTGTCGGCGACGCTGAAACGGTCTCCCACCAGGTAGTCATGGCTGGCCAAATGCTGTTCGAGCAGGGCATAGCGCTTGCGCAGGTAGGCCTGTTTTTCCTCGCGCGTCTCGGCGGTCGTGCTCGGGTTGAACAGCGGGCTGTAGCTCTTGTGAACCTCGGAGTTGATGTAGCCCAGCACTTCGAGCAGGCGGTAGCGCTCGAAGCTGCCGTTGGCCGGAACGAGCCCGGCCTCGGGCTTGAGCTCGGCGAGATATTGCGCAATCGCGGGGCCTTCGGTCAGCAGCTCGCCATTGTCCAGCAGCAACGCCGGTACATAGCCCTTGGGATTGATGTCGGTGAAATTCTGGCCATCCTCCGTGAGCTTGGTCCTGGTGTCGACCTTGACGAGATCGAGCGGGATGCCGGCCTCGCGCGCAACGATGTGCGGAGACAGTGAGCAGGCGCCTGGGGCGTAGTAGAGCTTCATTGTGTGACTCCTCTTGGGTGGTTGAGTGTGCCTATGCCGACTTTTGCCGGGCAGTGGCGGATAAGCAGTTGAGATGGCGAGATCAGACAGTCGCGAGCGCCTCCATCAAGGATCCGACGGTTTTGTGTCGGAGGTTCGGGGCGGTCTGCCCGCTCCACAGTGAAACCAGGTCGGTACGGCCCTGCGCCAATGCGGCCGCGCGCATGTGCGCGAGCCACCAGCCCTGCAGTGGATAGGGCAGGAGCTCGCTCGATCGTGCGGCCATCGCGTCGGTCCAACGGTTGCCGAGGCCACGCGCGAGCCGGCCGGTGAAAGCGCGAGTGAGGGTGGTCGCGGGCGCGCGCTCATCGAACAGGAGCTTGCGGTGCAATGGATGCGCACCCGACTCCTCGCAGGCGAGAAAGGCGGTGCCGATCTGTGCAGCTTGTCCCCCGAGCGCGAGGACCGCACGCACGCCGCGCGCATCGGCGATGCCGCCGGCAGCAATGACCGGCACGGCGACCCGATCGACGATCTGCGGGATCAGCGCCAGGCTGCCGATCAAGCCCTGCTCGGCGGGCGCCAGGAACGCCGGGCGATGACCACCGGCCTCCATGCCGCTGGCGACGATCGCGTCGACGCCAGCCGCTTCCAACGCGCGTGCTTCGTCGATCGTGGTGGCAGCGCCGAGCGTCAGGATGTCGCGGCTCCGACAGGCGGCGAGAATATTTGCGTCGGGAATGCCGAAGACGAAACTGAAGACCGCCGGGCGCGCTTCCAGCAGCGCCTCAACCTGCGCCCGATAGTCCGGCAGGACACGCGTAGGCGGGAGGGGGCGTTCCAGCCCGAGCTCGCGAAAGTACGGCTCGAAAAGCTGCCAACCGCGCGCGAACGTCGCCGGATCGGGAAGCAAGGCCTCAGTGGCCGGACCAGGAATCCAAAGATTGAGCGCAAATGGCGCGCGGGTCTCCGCCCGAATCCGCGCGGCGAGCGGCCCGATCTCCTCCGCCGCGAGCTGGTGTGCTCCGTAGGAACCGAGGCCCCCGCGATTGCCCACGCCAGCCACCAACTCGACGCTCGACAGGCCGCCGCCGAAGGGGCCTTGAACGACCGGCAGGCGCAGCTCCAGGCGTTGCATGAACGACGTGGGTTGCATGGACACGCTCACTCCCGTCTCGCGGTTGCCTGGGTTGCGCATGCTATTCGCAGGTAGTTACGGATGTATACGTGGTATCTCATTGATACCGAGAAAATGTAGTATCCCGCGGGTTACTGGCTCGAGAGCATTCAATGGCGCTACCGATGCGCAAAAGCAAGGTCGAAGCCCCGCCGGCGTGCCCGCTCACCGAGTGCATGAAGCTCTTGCGCGGCGCCTGGGCGCCCAATGTGATCTGGTACCTGAGCGGGGGACCGCGCCGTTTCGGAGAGCTGCGGCACGACATCCCGCGCATCTCGGCCCGCGTGCTGAGCGCGCGCCTGCGCGAGCTGGAAGGGAAGGGAGTGATCAGTCGCCGGGTGCTCGACAGTTCGCCGCCCTCGGCCGAGTACCGCTTGAGCGAGCTGGGAGCCGAATTGGTGCCGGCCATCAAGGCGATCGTCGCGGTAGGCGTCAAGCTCAAGTCGGCCCATCGCCCCTGACTGGAATCGTGCAATGTGCAAGGAAATGCCGGGCGGCTTTGCGGGAAGCCTTCTAAATCAGCGATCGAATCGGGTTTTTTGCGGCATTTGACGCGTACTGACGCGTTGGCATGGAAGCTGCCTTTGCACCGATACCGAAGCTTGAGTACCACTTTCATGGGTCAGCCGCAGATTGACCAGACAATGTTGCAGGAGCTGCTTTACCAATCGCTGGAAGCGGAAATGGTCGGCATCAACGTCTATGAATGCGCCGTCCTCTGCGCAGTGGACACCCAACTCAAGTCCCAGTGGTTGGGATTTCTCGAGGAGACGCTGCGTCACCGCGAGGTTCTGCTAGGCGTATTCAACGACCTCGGCCTGGAAGCGAATACGCAGTCCGTCGGTCGACGCATCGTCGCCGGTATCGGCGCCACCCTGGTCAGCGTCATGCAGCAGGCCCTGGCGGATGGCGATGCGGGTGCGGCGCAGCGTATTGCGAGCGAGTGCGTCTGCGTAGCAGAGGTTAAGGACCAGTTGAACTGGGAGTTGCTCGGCATGGTCGCGCTGGCCTCGCAGGGGCCATACGCCAAAGTCCTGAAGCGTGCCTACGAGCGCGTCCATCGGGACGAGAGCCTGCACATGAATCACGGCAGGGCCTGGACGCGGGAACTGTGGCTGCACGCGCTCGGGCTGGATGCCGAACTTCCGCTGCCGGATGTACGCTGGCGCGGCGCCCCCCTGCTGCCGCTCCCGGCGTTTTAATCTGTTTTCGGTTCGTGTGGCGCTGGCTTTCGTTGACATCGCCGCGAAGCCCGCCCGCTGACCGGCACTTTTGTTAAGCCTACGCTGCCGCCGCCATTGGTCACCTTGCCTTGGTTGGCTCCGCCGTCGACACTTGGGCCGGGCAAATGCGGGGGACCTTTGCACGATGAACAAGATGCTCACCGGTGCACTCGTCGTCGCCATTTCCCTGGCGATCACGAGCGGGCTGCTCTGGACCCCCGAGATGTCTACCCCGCAGCCACGTCACCAGCGCCCCGACGCGCCTGGGGAGCGCGCGGCCTACGACCTGGCTCGGCGCCTGCCGGCCGGCGCCGACAGCATCGATCCGGCCTGGTACGCGCGGGCAAGCGAGCAGGCGGCGCGCTTGCCGGACTTCAGCACGGTAGCCGGGCGCTTCATCGGCAGCGAGAAGAGCGCGCCGCGGTGGGAATCCCTGGGCCCAAGCAATGTCGGCGGGCGGACGCGCACGCTGGAGTTCGATCCGCGCAATCCTGATCGCATGCTGGCCGGCGGTGTCTCCGGTGGCGTGTTCGAATCTCTCGATGCCGGCGGCAGCTGGCGTCCGCTGTCCGACGACGCCGCCAACGTCAACATCGGTGCCCTGGTGTTCGACCCAGTAAACCCGGACACGATCTAT
Source organism: Rhodanobacteraceae bacterium (assembly GCA_031425695.1). GTDB lineage: Bacteria > Pseudomonadota > Gammaproteobacteria > Xanthomonadales > SZUA-5 > JANPJV01. The sequence continues at coordinate 50,101 of JANPJV010000047.1, forward strand.
GCCGGCACGGGCGAGCTGTATCGCAACAACCAGCGCCCGTACGCCGCCATGTGGGGGCAGGGGATCCTGCGCTCGACCGACAACGGCGTGCACTTCCGCCAGTTGCTGGCTACCGCCAACGACAATTTCCGCTACGTCTCGGACATCGTCATCTCACGGCACAATTCCCAGCGATTGTATGCGGCGACCAACACCGGCGTGTGGCGCTCGGACGACGGCGGCGCGCGCTTCACGCGCGTTCTGCACCCGACCGATGCGAGTGGCGGCCTGCTCTACGAGGGCTGTACCGATCTCGAATTGCTGCCGGGTGCCGTCGGCGCCGACGTGTTGTTGGCCAGCTGCGCTTCGCGCTCCGAGAACGACCGCTACTGGCTACCGGGAACGGTCGTGCCACCGGCCTGCGGCGGGCCCTGTCCGGCCGCGGTCTACCGCAGCGAGCAGGCCGATGTCGCAACGCCCGGCTGGACCGTGGTGCTGACCGAGCCCGGCATGGGCCGCACGTCCCTGGCGATCGCGCCCTCGAATCCGCAGATCGTGTATGCGCTAGCTGCCTCCACCGTGCCTGGGCCGGACCGCAACAACAATGGGCTTGGCGACTATGACAACGGGCTGCACGCCGTGTTTCGATCGAACGATGGCGGGCGCACGTGGCAACCGCGGGTGCGCAACAGTTCGCCCGACGTGCTCTCGACCTACCTGCTGAGCTACGCCGACGGCTTCGAAGCGCAGCGCTGCGGCTTCGGTAACTTCGATGCCTACAGCGCCGGCTGGTACAACCAGGCCATTGCGGTCAATCCGTTGAATCCTGACGTCGTCTGGGTCGGTGGCATGGAGCTCTATCGCTCCGACAATGGCGGCACAAGCTTCGGCAAGGCGTCGTACTGGTGGGTCAGCAGTGTCTACGGCGTCCACGCCGACCAGCACCTGATCAAGTTCCACCCGCACTACACCAGCGGCCTGCCGAAGATGTTCGTCACCAATGATGGTGGGATCGGCTTCACCCTGCAGGACAGCGCGCCCACGCGCACCGGCGACACCGCTGCCTGCGGCCCAGGCGCAGGCACGGTCCCCTGGGGCACGCTCGAGAACGGGCTCACCTCCTCGCAGTTCTACACCGGCGCGGTCAATGCCGCCGGCACGCTGTACCTCGGTGGCCTCCAGGACAACGGCACGGTGCTCAAGCGGGCAAGTACGCCCGGCAACAATTTCGCCCACATCTTCGGCGGGGATGGTGCCAGCGTGGCCATCGATCCGCGCAGCGACGACACGCTCTACGTCAGCTACCAGAACGTCAGCATTCATCGCTCGACCGACGGCGGGGACAACTTCACCCCGGCCTTCAACGGCATCGTTGACGGTACCGTCTTCATCATGCCCTTCGTGCTCGATGGGTTGGCGCCTGATCGGCTCTATGCCGGTGGCTCGCGGCTCTGGCGCACCAACAACCAGGGCAGCAACTGGGTTGCGGCGAGCGCACCGCTCGGCTCCAGTTTCAACCATCGGATCTCGGCAATTGCAATTTCACCGACGGACAACAATCGCCTGTTGCTCGGCAATTCCTACGCGATCTACCGGACCGCGAGTGCTTCCACCACGAACGCGAACAGCGGATTCGCGCAGGTCTCGCCGCGCAGCGGCTGGGTGTCCTCGCTGACCTACGATCCGGTCGACGCGAACATTGCCTATGCGACCTACTCGAGCTTCGGTGGGGATCACGTATGGCGCTCGAGTGACGGCGGCGCCAGCTGGAGTGCCATCGACGGCAGCGGCGAATCGCGGCTGCCGGATGTGCCGGTCCACCACCTGGTCATCGATCCCAACAATCGCTCGCGGCTCTATGTCGGCACCGATATCGGCGTCTTCGTGAGCCTGGATGGTGGCGCGCACTGGGCGCAGGAAAACGCCGGCTTTGCGAACGTCATTGTCGAGCGCCTGGCCATCGCGCCCAATGCGCCGGGCGGCGCCATGCTCTATGCGTTCACCTACGGCCGCGGCGTGTGGCGTGCGCCACTCGCCGACTTCGACGCGCAGGCCGTCTATCGCATCGGCACCGATTCGTCCGGCAGCTTCTACGACCCGGCGCAGGATGGGCATGGCTGGATCATCCAGGCGACGAATCTTGGCGGCGTCACCGGCGTCGTCGCGACCTGGTACACCTATCTCAATGGCGAGGCCGTGTGGCTGGTCGGTGCCGCGCCGGCGAACGGCGATCGCGTGCGCATCCCTTTGTCGATCACCCGCGGCGGCAATTTCCCGCCCAACTTCAACCCGGCCAACGTGGTGCTCGAACCCTGGGGCGAGGCGCAGCTCGTGTTCAACAGCCGCGACAGCGCAACGGTCAGCTGGGACAGCAGCAACCCGGCCTTTGCCGACGGCAGCATGCCGCTGACGCGACTCACCGTTCCTTCCGGCGCGGCCGGCAATGCCGCGAGCGCCATCACCGCCTGCCACAGTGGCACCTGGTACCAGCCGGCGCAAAATGGCCATGGCCTGCAGCTCGAAGTGCTCGGCCAGCCCGGCAACCAGACGCTGCTGGTGGTCTGGTACGCCTATCTCGACGGCGCCCAGCGCTGGCTGCTCGGCACCGGACCGATCGTCGGCGATCGCGCCACCGTGCCCATGACGATGACCCGCGGCGGGCAGTTCCCCCCGAACTTCAACCCGGCGACCGTCGTCCGCCAACCCTGGGGCACGCTGGACATCCGCATCCAAGGCCCCGATACCGCCCGCATCGACTGGCAAGGCACCCTCCCCGGCTACGGCACTGGCGGGCTCGACTTGGTGAGACTGAGCGGGCTGCTGGGCAAGGAGTGCGGTTAGCTTCTGGTTTTCGGTTTTCGGTTTTCGGTTTTCGGTTGTCGGTTGTCGGTTTTCGGTTTTCGGTTGGAGCTCCCCTCTCCCATGCTTTTGGGGAGAGGGGCTGGGGGAGAGGGCGCTGTTGATTTATCGATCTCGACGAACGAAAAGCTCCCTCTCCCCCGTCCCCTCTCCCTAGAAGCATGGGAGAGGGGAGCAAACACCGACGCCGCGGCATTCGCGTGGGGTCTCGGTTGAAGCAAAAGCGGATAGCGGCCACGGCTTTAACCGAAACCCACAACCGAAAACCGAGGGCATACTGCCGCGATGATCGAAACCGCACGGACCTTCCACGTACAGCTCGCTGGCAGCGGCAAGGCCTTTGACGTCGGCAGCGACGAGACGGTGCTGGCGGCGGCGCGGCGGGCGGGGCTGGGGCTGCCTTACAGTTGTCTGTCGGGCAGCTGCGGGAGTTGCAAGGGACGCCTGGTGGAAGGCGAGGTCGCGTATCCCTACAACCCGCCGAGCGCGCTGTCGTTCGACGAACGCCAGGAGGGCCAGGCGCTGCTGTGCCAGGCGGTGCCCTTGAGCGATCTCAAGCTCGCAATCCGGGAGGTCGAGGCGGTCGCAGGGATTCCCTTGCGCCAGTTGAGCGTCAAGGTCGCCGCCAAGCATCGGCTCTGTGCGGACGTCATGGAGCTGCAACTGCTGCCGCCGCGCAATGAGCATCTGCGCTACCTGCCCGGTCAATACCTCGACATCCTGCTGCCCGAGGGCAAGCGGCGCGCGTTCTCGATCGCCAACGCCCCGCACCACGGGCCCACCCTGAATCTGCACGTCCGTCGAGTGCTGGGTGGTGGCTTCACCCAGTTCGTGTTCGACGAACTGAAGCTCGGCCAGTTGCTGCGCATCGAAGCGCCACTCGGCACTTTCGTCCCGCGCGAAGGCGGCGACCGACCGATCATCCTCATGGCCGGGGGCACCGGCCTCGCCCCGATCAAGGCGATCGTCGAACACCTGCTGGACGAAGCCACCCATCGCGCACTGCACGTCTACTGGGGTGCGCGCCACGTCGACGATCTCTACCTCGATACGCTCTGCCGGCAATGGCAGCGCGAGCACTCCAACCTGCGTTACACGCCGGTCCTGAGCGAAGCCAATCCGCTCGAGCGCAACCAGTTCCGCGCCGGTCACGTCCACGAGGCCGTGCTCAAGGACTTCCCCGACCTCAAGCGTTTCGACGTCTACATGAGCGGACCACCGCCCATGATCGAAGCCGGCCGCCGCGATTTCGTCGCCGCCGGCCTGCCCGAAGACCGCCTCTACTACGACTCCTTCGACTACGCCCCAGACGTCCTCGCCGCCCTCATTCGCGCCCGCGCCTCGGCGCCGGGGTAGGCAGGAAAGATCAAACGCAAAGCATCCGCAGATTACACAGATGAAAAGCGGATAAGTGCAGATTAAGGCCGGAAAACTGGGCTGGTTTCCGGCCGTGCCCGACCGCGCAGAGCCCAACCTGATTGGCTTCCAATCCGCTCTTGTCCGCTTCTTCTTTGCTTCTACCTGCGTACTGCGGAAGTCTGACTTTCCTGGGTCTCTGCTTTGAGCTCTCGAGCGTGCCGTGCTTCTGCCGGGAACATCTGCGGCATCCTTGGGTCGGATGCGATTCAGCGCGCACATCGCATCATGGTCGCGCACACTCCGGCCGAGCGAGATGGCGATGCGTACGATTCTTTTTTGCATGCTGATGTTGGCCGCGGTCGACGCGATGGCCATGCGCTGTGGCAAGCAGTTGGTAACGCAGGGCATGAATCGCTTCCAGGTGCTGGAGCGATGCGGCGAACCGGATGATCGGAATCGGCGTTTTGAGGTGCGCTATCGGCGCGTCAGCGAGGACGAGTCGGCGGCGTACGAGGTCGAGGTCGAGGAGTGGTTCTACGCAGGCGGTCCGCGTGATCTTGATAAGCGCCTGATTTTCGTCGACGGGCGAATGGTCCGCGAAGACGTGCCCGGCCCGACGGGGTGAAGCTGGTAGTTGGTTGTTGGTTCCTGGTTGTTGGTAAGAGCGACACGCCCAGCCGACACCCAGCACCGTCAAACGCAGGTTGTTGGTTGTCGGTTGCAGGTTCCTGGTACAGAGCGAAGGACTGCTCCGTACCCAACCAGCAACCAGCAACCAACAACCAGCAACCAATCCTTACAGGCGACGCTCGGCGGCAACCTTGGCGGCATCGCGAATCGCCGTGGCGGCAGCCTTGTCGGCTTCGTATACGGCGTCAGCAGTGCTGTTGCATGCGTCTTTCTCGTTGCCGGTGAACGCATCGCACTTCTCTTTCGAGACTTTCTGGCGGCCGTCGGCCTCGGCGACCATGACGTCGTACTGCGCGTCGGCCGCCTTGATCATGGCTTCCGATTCCGCTTCAGTGAGCTCCTGGCGAGCTTCGCCGGCGGTCTCGTTGAGCGCCTGTGCCGCTTCGGCAACTTCCTCATTGGCCGCAGCGACTTCCTTGTCCGCCTCGATCTTCGCTTCGGTCACTTCCCTGGAAGCCTCCTGGCGAGCCTCGGCCACATCCTTGGCGGTATCGGCCGGTTTTTCTTGGCACGCGCTAAGAGCGAAGGCAGAGATCAGGGCAAGCGAGAGATTGCGCATCTTCATGAAAAACTCCAGGCGAAAGTGAATGGTGATGGAACATCCGGGGTCCGACGCCACGCGTCATCCCGGTCAAAACTGCGGCACGTCCCTGTGCCGTCATGGGAACCGCTGATCAATCGTGCTGCTCAGCTTCTTCCTGGATTTCTTCGCCGACTTTTTCGACGTCCTCACCCAGGCCCTTGGTGGTGTTGCACGCGGCCGTGGCGAAAGCCATCGCCACGACCAGCAGGAACAGCGAGCTCTTGCGGAATTGATTATTCATGTGGATCTCCAAATTTTTGGGGCACTGGCGAACTTACCCGCAGATGGTGCGGGACCATGAAACTGCTGCGGGAGCTTTACCACCAGCCCCCGCTTAAACGTCGTCCATGACCGGGTGTGCTGCCAACCGTTGTGACTGTCCACAGTCGAGCTCGAGATTAAGGAGCGCGACGGGGAGCGTCAGTACGCTAGCGAACATTGCCATAGCGGCCGTGAGGGTTTCGCTCACGCCCGCTCGCCGGACACCCGCAGCTCGCGGGGAAGCTGCCGACGCGTGGCCAGGCTGGCCGGCGGTGGCGGTCCGAGCATGCGTTCGTAGATCGTGATGTCTTCGCGATAGCAACTGCAGGCAGCCGCTTCGAGTCCAGGGCGATCGAGTACGGTGATATCGCCGCGGCGGTAGCTGATCAGCCCCTGTCGCTGCAGCATCCCGGCGGCATTGGTCACCCCGACCCGACGCACGCCGAGCATGTACGAGAGGAACTCGTGAGTGACGTGGAACTGGTCCGCATGCGCACGATCGTGGGTCATCAGCAGCCAGCGCGCGAGCCGCGCCACCAGCACGTGGAAACGCGTGCATGCCGTCGATTGCGCGAACTGGTTCATGAGCACGTAAATGTAGCGGTTGAGATGCCAGCGCAATTGCCCGCAGCGCTCCAGCTCTTCCTGGAAAATCTGCGCGTCGAGGCGCAAGGCGGTTCCGGTGCCCTGCACGAGACCACGCATCGAGGTGGCGTCGACGCCGAGCACTAGCGATACCCCGAGCATGCCCTCATTGCCGACCAGCCCGACTTCCAGGCTGGCGTGCCCCTCGCCCGGTGTCAGCAGCGAGATGAAGCTGTCGAGCGGGAAATAGACTTGGGTAACGGCATCCCCCTGCTCGTACAGCACCTGGCCGAACACCAGTTCAACTTCGGCACAACGCGATAGCACCCGCTCGCGGTCGCGGCGAGGCAGGGCGCTGAGCAGGCGATTGCTGATGGGGCGTTTGCCGTGGGGCACGCAGATCTCCGTTGGGGCCGGTGCGGCGCGGCCGTGATCGCGCGGCAGCTGGCGGACTGCTTGACTGTTGACCACGGTATCGACGCGCCGTGGCGACGTCGGTCTGCTAGCGAACATAGGGTGTGCGCGTCCGCCGCCGGCAAACCTCCGGGTGTGTACGCCAGCGCACCGACTTGGCAGCATGCGTACGCGCTTGATTCAAGTCGCAAGAGCACGTCGGATGCTTCGATCCGATCCATTTATTACCCAAGGAATGTCCATGAACCTGAACATCAGTATCGGACCACTGCTCGCGCTGATCGCCGGCATCCTGATCCTCGTCCAGCCGCGCCTGCTCAACTACATCGTCGCGATCTACCTCATCGTGATCGGCCTGCTCGGACTGTTCGGCAAGTCGCTGGGGATATAGGTTTACCTTCCGTAGGTCATGTTGCCCGCGCCAGCGGGCTACTTGACGGCTTTGATCGGCGACAGTGAAGTAGCCCGCTGGCGCGGGCAGCATCGACCACGAAAATAGCTGCCGCCCTACGCCACCGCCATCCAGATGCGCGCCAGCTCGCGGATGCCGAATAGCCAGAGCAGCACGGTGGCGAGCGCGGAAACCGTGAAGCCGAAGCCGCGCCGGGCGGGGGAGTGCTGATAGCCGACGGCGTAAAGCACGCGGCCGACCAGCCAGATCGCGCCGAGGGCGGCAGGGAAAGCGTCGCTGCCGTAGGCCGAGGCGACCAACAGTGCCGGCAGGAAGATGCCGAACTGCTCGAGCGTATTCATCTGGATGCGCACGGCGCGCTCGAGGCCGCCGTCACCGGTCATCGCCGGCGCATCGATCCCGCTACGCCGCCGCTGCAGACCGACATTGACCATCAGCAACATCTGCAGCAACGCGCTGCCGAGCAATACATGTGCCGTCCACCCTGGAATGCTCATCGGGATTCCTCAGGCCTTGGTGCGGGTCTTTTTCACCGACGCCTCGCCACGCAGCCGGGCGAGCACTTCCTCGACATGTCCGGGCACCTTGACCTTTGGCCAGACGTGTTCGATACGGCCGTCGCCCCCGACAATGAAAGTCGCGCGCTGGGTGCCGAAATACTTGCGTCCGTAAAGGCTCTTTTCGACCCAGACGCCGTAGGCATCAAGGAGCTGGTGCTCAGGGTCCGCGAGCAAGGGAAAATTTAGCTCGAATTTCTTGGCAAAGCGCTGATGCGAAGCCACGGGATCGCCACTGACCGCATAGACCCGCACCCCGAGCGCAGCAAACTCGTCGCGATGATCACGCACCGCGCACACCTCGGCGGTGCATCCGGAGGTGTCGTCTTTTGGATAGAAAAACAGCACGTAGCGTTCCCCGGCGATCAAGCCCGAGCTGACTGTGCCGGCGCTGTCGCTCGGCAGTTCGAAATCCGGTGCGCGATCACCAACGTCGAGCATGTTTGTCCTGGGGTGGGAAAGCTTGCTGGAACATAACTGCGCGCGGGCGCGTCCACAATCACATCACGACTTATGAGCGCTTGCGCACCGAACCTGCACGGGGCGGGTCCTAGTCTGCACTTCGAAGCCACGCAGAAATAAAGGGAACGCGCATGAACCGCAATGAATCCAACGGCCGCACCGAAGATGTGGTGGTCGTCAGCAATGGCAACGGTGTCCACAAGCTCGATACCGCACCGGCAGAAGACACGTCGGGGAAGACCGATTTTTCCGACAAGCTCGCGCAGGTCAGCGACAAGATCGTGCTCGGGGCGCACAAGGCGCAGGAGAAGATTGTCGATTTCGGTCACAAGGTGGCGGAAAAGGCCGGGCAGGCCAAGGATAAGGCCGGCGTGTTGGGCGAGCAGGCTTTCGACCAGGCCAAATACTTTGGTGGCGAAGTCGGCGTCCAGGCGCGGACGCATCCCCTGCTGCTGGTCGGCGTCGCCGTGGTTGCCGGCGCCCTGATCGCGCGCATCGGTCGCTGAGCCATGGCGACCGCCCGCACTGAACATCTCGAGACGCCGTCGCCGAGGCCGCGCCGCAAGCGCGTGCGCAGCACCTTGTTGCAGCGGACTTTTGGACCCGAATCGGCGCTACAGCACACCTTCGGTCCCGAATCGGCCCTGCGCGAACGCCTCGATCGGCTCGCCGAGCATCCCAAGGGTGAGCTGTACCTCGGTGCGGGTGTGCTCGGGATGCTCTCGATCCTGGCCATCCCGCCGCGTGGCTGGGCGGCTATCGGGGGCGGCTTGTTCGGCGCCACCGCATGGCTGATCCGTGCGCCCATCGGCGCGGTCGTGATCGGCGTTCTCCTGGCGAAAAACTGGTCCGATCCTGACGACCGCATCGTCGCGACGCAGGCGCGGGTGCAACAGGACTGAACTCATCGATCCCACGGAAGCTGCGCCCGGGAGTCCGGCGCTTCCGTGGGATCGGCGGGGCCAGCAGAACAACTGGCCCACGCGTCGTTTGGCTATGTTCGAGTGACTCGAACTGCAACGGATGAAATCGCTTGGACCTGAAAAGCGGCTACCCCTTCTGGGCAATCAAGAACGGCCTGATCGCGGCCTATCCCAAGCTGCGTGAGCAGCTCGAGGTCGACACGTTGATCATCGGGGGCGGCGTCACTGCCGCATTGATCGCACGCGAGCTCGACGCCGCCGGCGTTGAGGTCGCCGTCGTCGAGAAGCGCGATATCGGCTGGGGAAGCACCAGCGCCAGCACCGCATTGCTTCAATATGAGATCGACACCGAGTACCTGGAGCTCGCGCGGATGCTCGGGCCGGAGGCGGCCAGGCAGGCATATCTCGCCTGTGTGGATTCGGTGCGTACGGTACAGAAGCTCGCGCGGAGCTACCGCGGGGTTGAAGTCTTTCCGCTCAAGAGTTTGTATTTCGCGAGCCATTTCTGGCACGCACCGCGGCTGCGTAAGGAACATGCAGCACGCTCCAGTATCGGCATCGAGATCGATCTGATCGAGTCGGACATGCTGCGCCGGAAGCATGGCATCGACGCCAGCGTGGGCCTGCTAAGCCATGTGGCGGCGACGCTCGACCCCTATCAGCTGACCTACGCGATATTTTCGAAACTGCGGCGCGCAGGCGTGGCCATCCACGATCACACCGCGATGACGGGGTTCAAATCGCGGCGCGGCGGGGTCGACGTCGAGTTCGACACCGGAGCGACCGTACGCTGCCGTCAGCTGGTCCTCGCGTGCGGCTACGAAGCGCAGAGGTGGCTTGAGCAGTTGGTTGCGAGCAACCGCTCGAGTTATGCCTATGTCACCGACCCGCAGGACGAGCTCGGGACGCTCGACGAATGCATGATCTGGGAATCCGCGCGACCGTACCTCTACCTGCGGCGCACCCGCGACCGCCGCATCGTGATTGGCGGCGAAGACGATGCAATCGACATCCCCGCAAGACGCGACGCCCGGCTCGCCAAGAAAGTAGAGCGCCTACGCCAGCGCGCGAATAAGTTACTGCCTGATATGAACTGGACGCCCGCCTTTGCATGGGCCGGCACGTTCGCCGAAACCAAGGATGGCCTTCCCTGGTTTGGTCCGCATGAGCAGCATGGCCCACACGTCCATTTCGCCATGGCTTACGGCGGCAATGGGATCACCTACAGCCAGCTCGGCGCGGAGATCTTCGCGCAGACATTGCGCGGGGAGAAGCATCCCTTGCAGAAACTGTTTTCGTTCCTGCGCACGTCGTAGGGAACTTAGGATGTGCTCATGGTGGGTCTGCGCTGTGCGCGGACGCCTTTGACCGAACATTCTCAAAAGCGTCCCCGCGCGCAGCGCAGACCCACCAACCCCAAGCCAGAGCTCAGGCGACCCGCTTCTTGCGGATGAAGGACACCAGCACCAGGATCAGGATGGCGCCGATCAGCGCGCCGATGAAGCCGGCCGACTCGCCAGGCTCATACCACCCCAGCGCACCGCCGATGAAAGTTGCCGCAAGCGCACCGCCGACTCCGACCACGGTGGTCAGAATCAGTCCCATGCCATCGTTGCCCGGCTTGAGCATGCGTGCCAGCAGGCCGACGACGAGGCCGATCAGAATCGTCCAAATGATGCCCACGGTTCCCTCCCTAGTTTGAGATGAAATGACGACCTGCGCTCACGGGAGCCAGGCCGTGGAAAAACCGCGCCCGACGCAAAGGTCGGGCGCGGCAATGCTCAGTTCAGCGGTTCGACCCAGCCATCGACAACTTCGACGCGCGAACCCGGACGCAGGCCAAAGGCACGGTCCTGGTCGAACGTAAAGGTACGGCCGGTGTCCATGCGCACGCTGATGCGATAGATCGTGCGGCCGCCGCGATCGCGTGAGCGATCGTTGGCAATCGCGCCACCGGCGACCGCGCCGACGACGGTGGCCGCGCGGCGTCCGTCACCGCTGCCGATCTGGTTACCGACCGCGCCGCCGATCAACGCCCCGAGCACGGTGGCGTTGGTGTTGCGACGGCTGCTGCGATTGATGCGGGAGATGCCACGCACGGTGCCGCAGGAGCGACAGATCTCTTCATAGCGATCGTCGTCGCGATCGTAGCGGTCACGATCGCCACGATCGGCGGAAGCCGGCGTGCTGAACGTCGCGGCAAGCGCAAGCGTTACGACGGTGAGGATTCCTGAGAGTCGAAAGTTCATGACGTTTCCTTTTCGGTAGACGGGAACAGGCCGGGAGCCTCGATGCCCGCGGTCTCATCTCGATCGATCGGCCTGGAGCGATGCTCACGGCTTGATGAGAATGTGTGATTCACACTAGGCGGGCGAGTGTGATGATTAGGTGCGCCAGCGCACCCAATCTGCCTCGCGGTGTTGTTGCAGCAGGCCAGCGTTCAGCTGGTCGGTGCCAGCGTGGTGATGCGGTCGAGTGTGCGCTGGCGCACCGACCGCCAGAATCCAGCGGCCTAGCGTTGAGCCCGATACCCCGCTTTCCTTGGAGTGCCACCATGATCAGACATCTACTCACCGCTGCAGCCTTCGCCGGCCTGTTCGTCGCTAGTGCGGACAGCGCGCAGGCGCAGGACAAGATGACCACGTACGGTCTCATTCGCTGCGAGAACGTCAACGGCGACGGCTATTGCCCGGCAGATACACGCAACGGCGTACGCCTGGTCCGCGAAGTCGGTTCAGAACGCTGCACGCTCGGCCGCAACTGGGGCTACGAGCGCGGCGGCATCTGGGTCAGCGGCGGTTGCGGCGCCGAGTTCGAGATCGGGACGCCAGGATCCGATTACGGTTACGGCTACACCTACAACCAGGGCGGCGTGATCGTCTGCGCGTCCGACGATCGCCGGCGCGAGATGTGTCGCGTAGACGTGCGTGACGGTGCGCGCCTGGTGCGCCAGCTGAGCCGCACCCAGTGCGTGCAGGGCGAGACCTGGGGCTTCGAACGCGAAGGCATCTGGGTCGACGATGGCTGCGCTGGCGAGTTCCAGTTGGGTGGCGGTGGCGGTGACTATGTCGAGCCGCGTCCGCTGCCACGTCCGTTGCCGCGTCCGATCGACGTGCCGCCGCCGCGTCCGCTGCCGAGCGGTGGGCCGACACTGGTGTGTGAGTCCGATGGTCGCCTGCGCTACTGCCAGACCGGAATCCTCAATTACACCGCGACACTGGTGCGCGAGTTCGGTGACGATCCGTGCATCGTCGGCCGTACCTGGGGCCAGGATCAGCGCGGCGTGTGGGTCGACCGGGGTTGTGCGGCCGAGTTCCGCATCCGCACCGGCCGTGATCCTGGCTACATGCCGCCGATCGTCGATGTCGACGTGGTCCGCTGCGAGTCCTTCGACCATCGTCGAAACTATTGCCAGGTCGCCGACCGCGTGCTCAACGTCCGCCTGCTGCGCCAGAACAGCCGCTCGCCGTGCATCAAGGGCCGCACCTGGGGCTTCGGTCGCCGCGCGGGTGGCATCTGGGTCCAGAACGGTTGTCGCGCAGACTTCCGCGTCGTCTACTGAGCCGCGAGTTTCAAGGCTGGCCCTTTTGCCGCCGGCCCAACGTTTGAAGCAGTAACCCGGGGTGCGCGTTGCGCCGCGCACTTCGGGTTGGTACCTGCGGTTTTGACCTCGTAGAGCGGAGCTTGCTGCACTGCTTTTCTGCCCTGGTTACTGAAATCAAGAGCAGTGGAGCAAGCTCCTCTCCACGTACAACGCAGAGCCAAGCGCAGTGGAGCAAGCTCCACTCTGCGGAAGCATTGAACTCCGCAACCGAGTAGGCTCTTCGCGCTTCCCTTCGCGCAGCGCTACTTTGCCGCACAATAACTTCCACTTGGTCCGCCTGTTCGCGGCGTTGATGGTGCTGTACAGCCATGCGCACACGCTGGCGGGGCTGCCGGAGCCGCTGTTCCTGGGCTACCTGCCGCTGGGGCCGGTGGCGGTCTACATCTTCTTTGCGCTGAGCGGAAACCTGGTCTACCAGAGTTTCGCCGCTGACCCGCATCTCGGGCGCTTCCTGGTGCGTCGCGCGCTGCGGCTCTTTCCTGCGCTGATCGTGGTGACGCTGCTGGCAATCCTCGCCCTCGGGCCACTGGTGAGCAGCCTGCCTGCCGACGCCTATTTTGCCAATCCGGCGACGCGCTTCCATCTGTGGAATGTCGCGCTCTATCCGGTCTACTTCCTCCCGGGCGTCTTCACCGAACACCACGTCGCAAATGCGGTCAACGGTTCGCTGTGGAGCCTGCCGATCGAATTCCTGATGTACCTCTCCGTCCCGCTCAGCCTCGGCAGCCGCGGCCTCGCGCGCATCTGGTTCGCACTGATTTTCGTGGTTTTTGCGGTGCTGCACTTCACGTGGGTCTGGCCGAGCACCGAGTTGAGCGTGTTCTGGGGCTCGGACCTTCGCCAGGTCGCGATGTGCGGAATCTTCTTCGCCGCCGGCGCACTGATCCGCGCCTGCGATCTGGAACGCTATCTCAAGCTCGACCTGCTGACCGGTGCCGGCGTGCTCCTGCTGTGCGGGACGATCGGCCACCACGCCTTCTTCAGCGCGATGTGGATCACGCTGCCGCTCCTCGTGCTCGGCTTCGGCTCGAGCAGCAACGCCATTGGACGCTTCATCGCCAGCCGTGGCGATTATTCCTACGGCATCTACCTGTATGCCTTTCCGGTGCAGCAGACGCTGCTCTGGTGGCAGCCGGGAATGGCGTTCTGGCCCTTCCTCCTGGGAACCATCGCGATCACCGTCGCGCTCGCAGCGCTGTCCTGGCACTTGATCGAGCAGCCGGCGCTGCGCTTCAAGCCACGCGCCCCGGGCTCCGTAGCCCGGGTAAGCGCAGCGCACCCGAGGTAAGTCTCGCGAACCCGCCCCGGGCGCGCCCGTGGCTTACCCGGGCTACGGAGCGCGCAGCGACCCCGGCTACTTGCGGAACGGCTGCACCAGCAACGCCAGCACGCGCTGTTCCGGCTCGCTGCGAAAGGTCTCGATGCCGATCGGCATGCTCGCCGGATCGCCTTCAGGGTCCGTGCGGTAGCTCAAGAACAGCCGATCCCAGAACGAGAAGAAATTGCCGTAGTTACTGTCGGTCTCATGACGCAGCACCGAATGGTGGATGCGATGCATCTCCGGCGTCACCAGCAGCTTGCGCAGCGCGGGCTCGAGCGCGGGGGGCAGGCGCAGGTTGGCGTGACTGAACAGCGAGCTCGCGTTGAGCAGGATCTCGAAGACCAGCACGGCAAGCGCCGGGATACCGAACAGCACCACGACGCCGATCTTGACCAGCATCGACAACCCGATCTCGAGCGGATGGAAGCGGATCCCGGTCGAGGCGTCGATCGCGGTATCGCTGTGGTGCATGCGGTGCAGGCGCCACAGCAGCCGCGACGAGTGAAAGGCGCGATGCTGGGCATAGATCGCGAGATCGAGCACGATCACGCCAAGCACCAGCGGCAGCCAGCGCGGCAGGTCGTAGACCTGCAGCAGGCCGATCTTGTGCTCATCGACGAAAGCGCCGAAGCCCACCGCCAGCATCGGCAGCCCGAAGCGCAACATCAGCGTACCGAGCGCGCTGACGGCGAGATGCCGGCCCCAGCGCAGCGCGCTCCCTGCCACGCCGCGGAACGGTCGTCGCCACTCAGCCGTTGCCAGGACCATGAGCACCAACGCAAACACGCCAAGCCGCAGCGGCGCTGCATTTGTCAGCATCCAGTCAGCCATGGGCGATTCGATTCAAAGCAAGATGCGGATGTCGATCGATCTTGGATTCCTCATGCGGGCGGGGCTTGTGCGGGAGCGGCCTTGGCGAACGTGCTTGCGGGAGCGACCGTGGCTGCGATTGCCTTTTTGGGAGCAGCCATGGCTGCGATCGGGCTCGCGTGCGCATTTTCGTTGGTTCGCCCTCGCCCTGCTGCTGGTGCTCGGCGCCTGCGAAGATACGCACCGACCGCTCAGCCACGAAGCCTATGTCTGGCAGCATCGCTGGGATGATGCGCTTCGCGTGGCGTTGGCGCGGCCGCAGCCGGCGTTTTCCGGGCTGCGCGTACTCGCGCTGGAAGTGGTCGGCAGCAGGCCCAAGACCATTGCGGTCGATTTGGGGATGCTCGCCCAGGCCGCGCGGCCGCTGCGGCTGGTGGTGCGCATCGAAGGGGCGTTGCCGCCGTCCGATGCGCGCACGCTCGCGGGCGTCCTCAACGAAATCGTGGCCCGCTGGCGAGGGGCCGGAATCACGCTTGCCGGGATCGAGATCGATCACGACTGCGCGACCGCTCGCCTGGCGGAGTACGCGCACTGGTTGCGTGAGCTGCGATCAGCGCTGAGCTTGCGAGATCTCTCTATCACCGCATTGCCGACCTGGATCGAGAGCCCGGCGCTGCCCGCTTTGCTGGCCACGGTCGACCACAGCGTGCTCCAGGTGCATGCCATCGATCCTGAGGCCCACGCACTGTTGTCGGTTGGAAGCGCCCGTGCCTGGGCCTGGGCATACGCGCAAATCGCGCCGCATGCTTTTTATCTGGCGGTGCCAGCCTACGGCTTGCGCGTCGAGGCGTCAGCCAACGGGCGCCCCGTCAATGTCGATGCCGAGGGTGATGTTGACACGGCGGGCAGTGGCGGGCGCGAGCTGCGTGCCGATCCGCAAGAGCTCGCGCGCCTGCTCGCCGATCTTAAGGACAACCCGCCGCCAAAGCTCGCGGGCTATGTCTGGTTTCGACTGCCGGTCACGGGCGATCGCCGCAGCTGGAGTGCCGCGAGCCTCGCGGCGGTCATGGCAGCGGCACCGTTGCGCAGCGAGCTGCGGGTGGCAGTCGAACACGCGGAGGCGGGAGCGAGCGACCTGATCGTCGAGAATCATGGCAGTCTGGACCGCCTGGCGCCGATCTCGATCGAACTTCCAGATAACTGCGGCAGTGCCGACGGACTGGGCGCCTACCGGCTCTACGGGCATGGAGATGATCAACGGCTGAGCACGACCGCACCGCCCTGGCTGCGCGTCGGTGAAGGCGTACGCATCGGCTGGGCGCGCTGCGAGCCGCAAACGAATACAGGATGGATTCTCGATGCTTCAAATTCGTCGTCATGACCACTTCCCGCGCCTGCTGATTGGACTCTGTGCCGCGGCGCTCGCGCTCCCGGCCAGTGCCTGCGGGCCAGACTTCCCGGTGACCCTGCTGGATGCCCGTCGCGAGACCCTGCTCGAGCTCGGCGCCGGCGTTTTCGATTTTGAAGTGGCGCGCCTGCTGCCGACGCCGACGCCGCGCTTCAAGCCGAATGACGACGACAGCTGGACCACGCGCGAGGACTTGCGCACAGCGGCCGAGGCGCAGGGGCTCGATCCTGCCAGCCTGGAAAAGATTGCGGCGATGCGCGCCAGCGACAGCGCGATTACCGCGGAAGCGGCGGGCGTGGGGCTGGCCCCGGAACTGCTGCAGTACACGGCCGGCGCCGTCGCCTGGCACCAGGGCGCACGGGATCCGGCGCAGGCCTATTTCCGCGCGGTGCTCGCACTGCCAGCCGCCGAGCGCCCGTTGCGTGGCGTCTGGGCCAGCTACATGGACGCACGGTCGTTGGCGCTGAATGGCGATGTCGCCGGCGCCGATGCCGCGTTCGCACGGACGCGCGAATGGGTCGCGGCAGGGGCAGCCGATCCCTTCGGGCTGGCGGTCGCAAGCTTCGGCGAACAGGCGCGCGCGCGACTCGACAGCGGCGATCCCGCAGGCGCGGTGCAGCTCTACGCGGAGCAGGCCGCGCATGGGTCGCGGAGCGGCCGCAGCTCGCTGCTGTTCGTCGCGCGCAAGGCCTTGGTGGATCAGCCGATGCGCGCGCAATTGCTGGCTGATGGGCTCGGCCGCCGGCTGCTGGTCGCCTATCTGTTCGCGCGCAGTCATGAGCTGGCGCGGCTGGATGCCCCGGCTGGCAGCGATCCCTGGGAGCTCCCGCTGGCTGAGCCCGATCACGCTGCGGTGCTGACGCTGCTGGACGATCTGGCGACCGCGGAGCCCGCTGCCCTGCCCGATGCTGACCGGTTGGCCGCCGTCGCCTATCGCGCCGGCCGCTACGAGCAGGCGCAGCGTTTCGCTACGGCAAAGGGGTCGCCGCTGAGTGCCTGGGTGCGCGCCAAGCTGGCGCTGCGCAACGGCGACGAGACCGCCGCGGCGAGCGCATACGCCGAAGCAGCAAAGGGATTTGCGGCGGACGAGGAATGGGGCACGCTGCCGGTTTTCAGCGACGGCTATGTCAGCGGTAGCGAGCCGCTCGAGCCGCATTGCCGGGTGCAGGCTGAAGCCGGCACGCTCGCGCTCTCCCGCGGCGAGTATGTACAGGCGCTCGAACTCCTGTTCGCAGCGGCCGACAACTACTGGACCGATGCCGCCTACGTCGCCGAACGCGTGGTTACGGTCGATGAGCTCAAGGCTTTCGTCGACCGCGTCGTGCCGCAGGCCATCCCGCCGGCAGCGCCGCCGGCTGACGCCGAAACGGACGAGTACTACGTTCCCGAGCTCGCTCCCGGCGCCAGGCTGCGCTGGCTGCTGGCGCGGCGCTTGTTGCGCGAAGGCCGCCTGGAAGCAGCGCTCGACTACTTCGACGAGCCGAAGCTGCACACGCACGCGCAGACCTATGCGCAGGCGCGCAGTGACGGCAGCAAAGCCTTTTTCAAGCTGGACCAGGCACAGGCGTGGTTCACGGCGGCGCAACTCGCCCGCAGCCACGGCCTCGAATTGCTGGGCTACGAGGGTGATCCCGACTACTTGATCCACGACGGGGAGTTCGATCTCAACGACCCGACCACCTGGGACGCCGAGTACAACCCCATCCACAATCCGCGCAGCGATCTCGCGGTGGCCGGCGAGTTCACCACCGCTGGCGAACGCACCCGCGTCGCCGCCAGTCGCGCGCAGCCGCTGGCGCGCTTCCACTACCGCCAGGTCGCCGCCGGACACGCGCGCGCAGCTGCCGATCTGCTGCCGCCGCGCAGCCAGGCGTTCGCCGCGGTGCTGTGCTCCGCCACGCGCTGGCTCATCGATCGCGAGCCTGAACCCGCCGCCGCGCTGTACCGGCGCTACCTGCGCGAAGGCGCCTACGTCGCCTGGGGCGCGACTTTCGGCCGTGCATGTCCCGCCCCCGACTTCGAAAAAGTCGCCCGCGAGCGCAACGCCCAATGGGTCAAGCGCGGAAGCCGCGTCGCGCTCTGGATGCTGCCGGTGCTGCTGGCGTTCGGGTTGCTGGTGGTGATGCGAAGACGACGGCGCACGCTCGCGTGAGCCGAAGTTTTCGAGGGAGCAGCCAAGGCCCGTCGCCCTTGCTGAACGTAGGTCATGTTGCGCCCGCGTATCGTCGGTCGAGCGACGCCGGTCAATCGGGCGCTACTTGACAGCTTTTCGCGTCGCCGCTCCGATCCGAATGTAGGTCATGTTGCGCCCGCGTATCGTCGGTCGAGCGACGCCGGTCAATCGGGCGCTACTTGACAGCTTTTCACGTCGCCGTCCGATCCGAACGTAGGTCATGTTGCGCCCGCGTATCGTCGGTCGAGCGACGCCGCTCAATCGGGCGCTACTTGACAGCTTTTCGCGTCGCCGCTCCGATCCGAACGTAGGTCATGTTGCGCCCGCGTACCGTCGGTCGAGCGACGCCGCTCAATCGGGCGCTACTTGACAGCTTTTCGCGTCGCCGCCCCGATCCGAACGTAGGTCATGTTGCGCCCGCGTATCGTCGGTCGAGCGACGCCG
>JANPJV010000048.1:0-10437 GCA_031425695.1 Rhodanobacteraceae bacterium
GGCCTGTATTTGGGGTTTGTGGTGGTGGGGGGCGCCCTGCTCGGCGACCGGGCCTTCCGCGGGGGTCATTCGGCTCCCCTGTATGGGGGGCGCGCCATGGCGCGCCGCACCGGCCAGGATCTTCACGCCCACGCGAACAACTCCTCCGCACGCCGGAACAGCACCCACGAGGTGGTGATGTACTTGTCTGCGCCACGCGGCTGGTTGCCGCGGTAGGTGTGGGTGAGACCGGCTGGCGCAATCAGCATCGATCCGGTCACGGGAGCGATACGCCGGACCTGGAAGAGGAACTCGGTCTCGCCCGCCTCGAAGCCGTCGTTGAGATACAGCGTCCACAGCCGGACGCGATGCACGGCGTCGCATGCCGGGTCTTTTGGTCAGCCCACCACCGCTCGTCGACCGGCAGGCCCCCTATGCAGATTGTTTGCGATCGCAAGGGTCAAGAGTCATTGCTCTAACACCAAGACACGCGCACCATCCGCGCCGTTTACTCGGCCCCCGGCCGAGAACCATTTTCCTGGGAGGGACACAATGGCACTTCGCAAGTCGGTACTTTTTGTAGCTCTGATAGCAGCTGCTGCCGGGTCTGGCACAGCGGTCGCGGGTGGTCGTTCGGATCTGGTCCTGGCCGCGCTGGAAGCGGGGCGCGCACAGTACAACCCTGGTGAAGTTCTGGTGCAGTTCTCTCCGAACGCATCCGAGGGCGTACGCAATGCCGTCGCCCGCGGAATCGGTGCGTCTGTCGAAGAAGTCGTGCGCAATGGTGGCAACGGCAAGGGTCAGCTGGAATTGCTGCGCCTGCCGCCGGGACTGGCGATCGCTGCCGCAGTACGCACGCTGGACGGCGTCCCTGGAGTCGAGTTCGCCGAGCCGAACTGGGCCTATTTCCACCAGACAGCGACCAACGATTCGTACTATACGAATGGATCCCTGTGGGGCATCTACGGCGATGCCACCACGCCGGCCAACGCCTTTGGCTCCCAAGCTGGCGAAACCGCCGGCAATGCGTGCGGCAGTGTCTACGTCGGGATCATCGACGAGGGCTACATGTACACGCACGAAGACCTGGCCGCTAACGCTGCCACCAATCCCGGCGAGATTGCCGGCAATGGCAGAGATGACGACGGTAATGGCCTGGTCGACGATGTCTACGGCTGGGACTTCGCGGGCAACAACAACTCGTTGTTCGACGGTGTCACCGACGACCATGGCACTCATGTGGCCGGCACCATCGGCGGCGTCGGCAATAACGGCAAGGGCGTTGCCGGGGTCTGTCACAGCGTCAAGCTGCTCGGCGCGAAGTTCCTCGGCTCCCAAGGCGGCAGCACGGCCAATGCCATCAAGGCGGTCGACTATTTCACCGACCTCAAGACGCGCCAGGGACTCAACATTGTCGCCACCAATAACTCCTGGGGCGGTGGTGGATTTTCGCAGGCATTGCGTGATGCGATCGAGCGCGCCAAGGTCGCCAACATCCTGTTCGTGGCCGCTGCCGGCAACAGCGCAGTGAACTGCGAAGCCGCCGATTGCTACCCGTCCGAGTACGACAACACCAATGTGATCGGCGTCGCTTCGATCACCTCGACCGGGGGGCTCAGCTCTTTCTCGAGCTATGGGTCGACCACCATCGACATCGGTGCGCCCGGTTCGGCCATCTGGTCCTCGGTACCGGTCCAGGCCCGCAAGAATCAGCCGATCACCTCCGGCTATGCGAGCTACAACGGCACCTCGATGGCAACTCCGCACGTCACCGGTGCCGCAGCGCTGTATGCAGCACGCCATGCCGGTGCAACCGCGGCCGACATCAAGGCGGCGATCCTGGGCTCGGCGGTTGCGACCCCTTCGCTGAATGGCAAGGTCGTGAGCAACGGCCGGCTCAACGTAAGCAACTTCTGATTTCAACGACCAGCGTCAACCGAGCCCGGGGGAGTTCTCCCGGGCTTTTTTTTGCGTGCGTGATTTGCGCTCACTGACGCTGGCGCGACTGGACTCGCATGCGATGCTAGGGTCGTCTTTCCCCAGGCGAAGCAATCCGTGCACCGATATCGCTGCCTGTTCGTCGCGTGTGTGTTTACTGCGCTCACCGTGGAGGCTCCAGCTGCCGGCACCACGCGGATCGTCGTAGCCGGCGATCTGGTTGCCAGCAGCCACGCCACCGCAAGGCCGCCACGGACCGGCTGGGGGCAGTTACTCGACCGCTATACGGAAATTCCGGTGCTGCTGATGAGCGCGGCCGAGCGAGCGCGCGCGTCGCAGGCCGCGGCGGTGCTGGAGCCCACGGCGAGCACGCTGGGGCCCGGGGACCTGTTGTTGATCCAACTGCCAGCTGCCGACACAGGTGCCGACGCTGCGGCCGCGGATGCCGATATCGCAGCGCTGCGCCAACTGCTCGCGACCGCGCGCGCGCAGGGTGTGCGAGCGCTGTTGCTGAGCGCGGTGGCACGGCGGGAATTCACATCCGATGGGCGCGCAATCGAAAGCCCTGGCACCGACTCAAGCCGGCTACGAACGCTTGCAGGCCAGGAAGGACTCGTGTTTATCGATCTCGCCGCGCACAGCCGCGCCTGGCTCGAAGCCCTGGGACCAGAAGCCTCAAAGGCATGGTTTTTCCATGATCCGAGGACCGGGTACGCGGACCTGGCCGAGTTGCACGAGCGCGGTGCTTTCGCGATCGCTTGCCTGGTCATGACTGAGCTGGTCGCCGCGCGGGTCCTGGCACCGGCACAGCTCACGCGGGCGCTCGATTGCGCGCTGACGGCAGGCACGGCCGACGGCTCCCGAACGCCCATCCTCGAGCACATCGATGCCATCCCGCAGCAAGCGATCGAGCGCCATGGCAGCAGCGGACTGGCGCTGGCTGCGCCGCTGTTCAGGAGCACACCTGCCGCAGCGCTCCAGGTCCAGCGCCTGGTCCTGCACGCGGGCGCTGCGCTGGGCGTTCACCAGCACCCCTTCGAGGAGACCTACTACGTCATCAGCGGCCGCGCCGAGGCGAGTGTCGATGGGCAGGCGCACCAGCTGGTGCCCGGCAGCGTGTTGCTGATTCCCGCCGCGGCTGCGCACAGCCTGCGCCACACCGGCACTGAAGACCTGGTCGTGCTGGCCATGCACCCGCGCGCGCACTGAGCGCCCGTCCATTTCCGAACAGGGTGTGCGTCGGCAGCACAGTGAACCGCGATCCTACTGGACGCAGACCGGCCAAGTTACTGATTTTGCTGGATCCGTTCCAGTCAACCGCGGGCTGGTATGACCCTTGCGTAAGCGTGCCGCATCTTCATTGCGGACCGAAGCCCATGGACTTTTCCAGCTGGCGGCAGAGCTTGCGCGGCCTGGCGTCGAATCGCGCTTTCACTTTTGCAGCGATCGCGACCTTGACGCTCGGCATCGGTGCGAACGCCGCGATCTTCAGCGTCGTCAACGGGTTGCTGCTCAAGCCTCTTCCCTATCCCAACGGCGAACAGCTGGTCGAGGTCTACAACCATTACCCGAAGATGGGCTTGGACTACGCGGGCACGTCCATTCCGGACTACCTCGACCGGCGTGAGGCCGACGGGCTCGAAGAGCTGGCCCTCTACTCCGCCGGGAGCTTCAATATCGCCGAGTCGTCCGGGCCGGAGCGCCTGGTCGGCATCCGTGCCACGCCGAGCCTGTTCAACACGCTGCGCGTCCAGCCGGTGCTCGGGCGCGCCTTTACCGAGGACGAGGCGGAGGTCGGCAAGGACAAGGTCGTGGTGCTGAGCCATGCGACCTAGGCCAACCAATACGCCCGGGATCCAGCCATCGTCGGCCGCGAAATCCGCCTCAATGACCTGCCCTACCGGGTCGTCGGCGTGATGGGCGAAAGCTTTGCCTTCCCGTCGCGCGCCACCGCGTTGTGGGTACCGTTCGCGTTCACCCCCGAACAGCGCAGTGACGACGAACGCGGCAATGAATACTCGTCCTCGATTGGACGACTGAAGCCCGGCGTCAGCATCGCGACGCTGGAAGCCCAGTTCATGGCCATCGTCAATGCCAACGCCGATCGGGTCGCCGCAACGGCAGACGGTGCGGAAGATGCCGCCTTCCTGCGGGAGGGCAATTTCTTCGGCAAGGCCAAGTCGCTGCGCGAGTTCTGGGTGGGCGCCATGAAACCGGTGCTGATGCTGCTGCAGGCCGTCGTGGTCGTGGTGTTGCTGATCGCCTGTGCCAACGTCGCCAACCTGTTCCTGACACGGCTGTCGGCGCGCCGGCGCGAGCTCAGCGTGCGCGCAGCGCTCGGCGCGGATCGCTGGCGGCTGGCGCGGCAACTGCTCGGCGAGGCCCTGCTCCTGGCGCTGGCGGGTGGCATTGCCGGCATCGGCGTCGCCTATCTCAGCCTCGGCTCGCTGAGCCTGCTGG
Source organism: Rhodanobacteraceae bacterium (assembly GCA_031425695.1). Classification (GTDB taxonomy): domain Bacteria; phylum Pseudomonadota; class Gammaproteobacteria; order Xanthomonadales; family SZUA-5; genus JANPJV01. The sequence goes on from JANPJV010000048.1 coordinate 4,378, forward strand.
GGCTGGACCGCACCCTGCTCGGCGAGCACATCAGCATCGACGGCACGGTCTTGCTGTTCACCTTCGGCGTCTCGCTGGCGACCGGCGTTCTGTTCGGCACTTTGCCCGCGCTCGGCCAGGACGGCGTGCGCGCGGCCGAGGTGCTGCGCGAGAGCGGGCGCAACGGCGGCAGCCGCGTCGCCCAGCGCCTGCGTGGCGTGCTGGTGGTGGTGCAGATTGCCCTCGCCGTCTGCCTGCTGGTCGGCGCCGGCTTGTTGTTGCGCAGTTTCGACCGCGTGCAGAACCAGGATCCGGGCTTCGACCCCAAGGGCGTGGTCACCGTGCAACTGGCGCTCAGCACGACCCGCTACCCGGACAAGCCAGCGCAAATCGCCTTTTACGAGCGTCTGGTCCAGGAGCTGCGCGGCCAGCCCGGGATGCGCGAAGTCGGCTTCATCAGCAACCTGCCTTTCAGCGGCAACAACTGGACCGCGTCCTACCAGATCGCCGGTCGCGAGCCGCCGCCGGGAGAGCCGGGCCCGCACGGCTTCCTGCACATCGTCGACAGCGGCTACTTCAAGGCGATGGGCGTCAAGCTCCTCAGCGGACGCAACTTCGACGAGCGTGATCGAATCGATGGCGCGCCGGTCGTGATCATCGACCAATTCCTCGCCAACAAGCATTTCCCCAAGGGCGATGCGCTCGGCCAGCGCCTGGAGATGCCCGATCCCAAGGGCGGAGAGGAAGCCGTAGCGGCCGAGATCATCGGCATCGTCTCCACCGTGAAGCGCGCCGAGCTCAATGAGGAAACCAAGAAGGAAACCTATTTCCTCGCGCTCGGGCAGTACGGCAGCGCCGCCGGCATGGCGGTGCTCAAGACCGATCTCGACCCGGCGGTCGCGCTCGCCCCGATCCGGAGCGCGGTAAAGCGCATCGATCCGCAGCAGCCGGTCTACGACCTGAAATCGCTTGATGCACGCATCACCCTCAGCCTGGAGAGCCGGGTCGCGCCGCTGATCCTGCTGGCGGTTTTCGCTGGCGTCGCCTTGTTGCTCGCGGCGGTCGGCATCTATGGCGTGCTCGCCTTCACCGTGCAACAGCGCACCAGCGAGATCGGCGTACGCCTCGCCCTCGGAGCACGCGCCGGTGACGTGCAACGACTCGTACTGGGCCAAGGCATGCTACTGGCGGGCATCGGCCTCGGTATCGGCGCCATCGGGGCCGTCGTTGGCGGGCGCCTGATCGAGGCACAGCTGTTCGGCGTGGCGAGCTCGGATCCAATCACGCTGTTGAGCGTGCTCGCGCTGCTCGGCGGCACTGCGCTGCTCGCCTGTTACCTGCCGGCACGCCGGGCGACTCGGGTAGCGCCGATGGTGGCGTTGCGGAGCGAATGACGAGCGTCGGGTAGCGGACCACACAAGCCCGCCATCCCCCGCGCCCAAATAGACACTGATCGATACTTGGGCGCCTGCCTCATGGCCGACCCGGCGACTCGGGGGTATCCTCGCGTTCCAAGTATGTCTGTTGATTTGGCGTGCAGGACGCGTGATGCGCCCGTGAGCCAGTCGCTGCCCAGCGTACCTGCACTCGACTCCACATCAGGGGATTGTCATGAGCAAATGGTTGCTGGCGCTGGCCGTGTTGGGAATCTGTGCGGGTGCTATCGCGGCACCGCCTTCAAAGGATCCGCCAGGAGCCCCGGGGTCGACCCCGGCCGATGTGCAGGTCGCCGAGCCTTCCGTGAAGCTTTCCAAGGCCAAGCAGGCAAGACTTGCCGCAAAGTCAAAGAACCTGGCGAACCGGCGTCAAGGCGATCCGGATCTGGCGGAGCAGTTCTACGTGAACAGCCGCACCGGCCCGATCATCACGCGCGGCCCGAATGTCAGCCGCGGGACGCGTGTCATCAGCCCCGAGATGTACCACGAGGCACTCATACAGATGGCGCAGATGGAGCGCTATTCGTCCGCTACCGGCGACGTGTTGCCAAGCTCGGTGCCCGCCGGCACACGCATCAGCGACCCCTATGCCGTCATCCCTGACGATGCGCTCGGCAACTGGAGCAGCCTCGGACCTGCCAACCAGGGCGGCCGGACCCGAGCCCTGATCATCGATCCGACCAACGCGAACATCATGTACGCGGGTGGTGTCGGCGGCGGCATCTGGAAGTCGACGGACGCCGGGGTGAACTGGGCGACCGTCACCGACCAGCTGACCAACCTGGCAATCGTCACCCTCGCCTTCCAGCCGGGCAACACCAATGTGATCTATGCGGGAACCGGCGAAGGTTTTGGCAATGTCGATGCCATCCGCGGTGCGGGAATTTTCAAGTCGACCGATGCCGGGGCCACCTGGGCCCAGTTGGCATCCACGAATAACGCCAACTTCCATTACAGCAACAAGCTTCTGGTAAGCCCGCGCAACACTCAGCGTGTGTGGGTCGCGACCAACCAGGGCGTCTACCGATCGCTGGACGGCGGTACCAATTTCACCCAGGTGCTGAACGCTGCGGCGGTCAGTGGCTGTACTGACATGGCGATGCAGGTCGTGGGCCCCACTGGCCGCATTTTCGTGTCCTGCGGAAAGTTCGGATCCCAAGGCACCATCCATCGTGCCGACGATACCGATGTTTCGACATTCAGCAGCGTACTGAGCCTCGCTGGCCAGAGTCGCAGTTCGATTGCAATCGCGCCGTCCAACGAGGCCGTGGTGTACGTGATGGCGTCGCAGGGCACGGCCGGCGCCGGGCCGGGGCAATATGGCCTGCACGGAATCTATCGCTCCATCACCAATGGTGACAGTGGAAGCTTCACGACGCAGCGCCAGGGCAACGTCGCGCCTGGCAGCACCGCGGTGAAGATCCAGCAATTGATGCTCTCGAACCCGATCATTGGCTTGTTGACCGAGTGCGCGTTCGGCACGTCTCAATTTTTCAACCAGGGCTGGTACGACAACGTGCTCGCAGTCGACCCGGCGGATTCGAACCGCGTGTGGGCCGGCGGCATCGACGTCTGGCGCTCCGACAACGGCGGCGTCGACTGGGGTACGGCCAGCTATTGGTGGTTCGACAAGGGTGTGGACACTCAATACAACCACGCTGACCAGCATGGCCTGGTGTTCCATCCTGGCTACAACGGCACCACCAATCGAATCCTCTTTTCAACTAACGATGGCGGCGTCGCCATGACCACCGACGCGCGCGCCCCGGTTAATACAACCCTGGCCCAGATTTGCGGGGCGCCGGTTGCGGGGGGCACGGTTTGGGTCGATCGCAGCAACGGCCTGGTGACCACGCAGTTCTACGACGGCGCCGTCTATCCAGATGGCCTGACCTATTTCGGTGGCCTCCAGGACAACGGCACCACGCGCGGCGTCAACGGCAACCTCAATTGGTCGGTGCTGGCCGGGGGCGATGGCGCCTACACGGCAGTCGATATCCTGGGCGATGCCAACCCGGCCAACGACGTTCTGTTCCTGGCGAACACCGGCAACTCGCTGCAGAAGTCGACCAACGGCGGGGCGACCTTTGCCGCAGCCAACGCTGGCATCACCAACAACGGGTTCCTGTTCATCGCTCCGTTCACGATGAACCCGACTAACCGGCAGCAGCTGTGGACGGGCGGCTGGGACATCTGGTTTACCACGAACCAAGCCGGGACATGGACGCGTGCCACCAGTGCTAACGGAACGTGCGGCGGAGGCTCGATTTCGACAATCGCCACGCATCCGCTCGACGGCAACCGCGTGCTGGTCGGCATGTCCGATGGGTGCTTCCACTACAACCATGCTGCGCTGACGCCTGTTGCCGGCCTCTGGCCAGGCGGAGGGTCTATCGCCACCGGTGCCCCGGAAGGCGGCAGCCTGATCTCCTGGATGGCCTGGGATCCAACCAATATCAACATTGCCTATGCCACCGTATCGCGTTTCGGCGTCAACAACCTGCTGAAGTCGACCAATGGCGGCGTGAGCTGGGTCGCCAGCGTCGGCAGCGGCCTGACTGCGCTGCCGCAGATCCCGGCGCTCTCGGTGGTCGTCAATCCAAACAATGCCCAGCATGTGTTCGTCGGCACCGATCTTGGCGTGTTCACCTCAGTGGATGGTGGAACCACCTGGTTCGTCGAGAACACGGGCTTTGCCAAGACTCCGGTCGAATCGCTCAAGCTCAATTCCGCTGGCACCAGCCTGTTCGCATTCACCCACGGCCGCGGCGCGTTCAAGACCAACCTCTGCAGTGCGTGCCGTTCAGTAGGGGGCACCGTCAGCGGCTTGTCGGCCGGCAACAGCGTTGTCCTGCGCTTGAACGGAAGTACCGACGTTACCGTGGCGGCCAACGGCACCTATACGTTCGCAGATTCGCTGGCGCCGGGCGATGCTTACGCAGTCACGGTGTTCACCCAGCCAAGCGCGCCGCCGCAGTCTTGCGTAGTCAGCAACGGCAGCGGAACGATCGCGGGCGCCAATATCACCAACGCCAACATTAGCTGTGCGGGGGTTGGCTTCACGGTTGGCGGAAATGTCAGTGGCCTTGCTGCAACCAACAGCGTGGTGCTGCGCAACAACGGCGGCGATGACCTGACCGTGGCTGCCAATGGCGCGTTTACCTTCACGACGCCGGTGGCGAATGGCGCAACCTACGCGGTGACTGTTTTCACCCAGCCCACCACGCCCAACCAGACCTGTGCAATCACCAACGGCAGTGGCACGATTTCCGGCGCCAACGTGACCAACGTCACCGTCGTCTGTACCACCAACACCCACACTGTCGGCGGTACCGTCACCGGCGTCGCTGCCGGCAACAACGTGGTACTGCGCAACAATGGCGGCAGTGATCTATCGGTGGGCAATGGCCCCTTCACTTTTGCGCCTGCCCTCGCTGACGGCAGCACCTATGCAGTGACGGTATTCACCCAGCCGACCACGCCGAACCAGACCTGTGCGATCAGCAATGGCAGCGGGACCATAGCCGGTGCCAACGTGACCAACGTCACCGTGACCTGTACCACCAACACTCACACCGTCGGCGGTAATGTGAGCGGCTTGGCTGCCGGCAACAACGTGGTGCTGCAGAACAATGGCGGCAGTGATCTATCGCTGGGCAATGGCCCCTTCACCTTCGCGCCTGCCCTCGCTGACGGCAGCACCTATGCAGTGACGGTATTCACCCAGCCGACCACGCCGAACCAGACCTGTGTCGTCACCAGCGGAAACGGCACCATCGCCGGGGCCAACGTCACCAACGTCGCGGTGGCCTGTACGACCAACACCCATACGATCGGTGGAACGATCAGCGGGCTGGCCGTCGGCAATGATGTGACGCTGCAGAACAACGACGGCACCAACCTGGCTGTATCGGCGAATGGGCCGTTTACCTTCACTACGCCGATAGCCGATGGCGGCACCTACGCGGTCACCGTGCTCACCCAGCCGACCACGCCGAACCAGACGTGTGTCGTCACCAGCGGGAACGGCACCGTCGCGGGGGCCAACGTCACCAACGTGGTAGTGGCCTGTACTACCAATACCCATACGGTTGGTGGAACGATCAGCGGGCTGGCCGTCGGCAATGATGTGACGCTGCAGAACAACGCCGGCAACAACCTGGTTGTCTCGGCGAATGGCGCGTTTACGTTCACCACGCCGGTAGCCGATGGCGGCACCTACGCGGTCACCGTGCTCACCCAGCCCACGACGCCGAACCAGACCTGCGCGGTCAGCAATGGCAGCGGGACCGTCGCCGGCGCCAACGTGACCAACGTCACCATCGTCTGTACCACCAACACCTACACCGTCGGCGGTACCGTCACCGGCGTTGCTGCCGGCAACAACGTGGTGCTGCGGAACAATGGCGGCAGTGATCAATCGGTGGGCAATGGCCCCTTCACCTTCGCGCCTGCCCTCGCTGACGGCAGTACCTATGCAGTGACGGTATTCACCCAGCCGACCACGCCGAACCAGACCTGTGCGGTCAGCAATGGCAGCGGGACCGTCGCCGGAGCCAATGTGACCAACGTCACCGTGACCTGTACCACCAATACCCATACGGTCGGTGGAACAATCAGCGGCCTGGCCGCTGGCAATGATGTG
>JANPJV010000049.1:0-14964 GCA_031425695.1 Rhodanobacteraceae bacterium
TCGGTACCTCCAAGGAGGTGGCAGAGAAAACCGGCGAGGTTGCAGTGGCGCTCCCACTGGATGCCGGTATTGGCGCGGGAGCCATGGCCACGACCTTGGGCGAGGCTGCCGTCATGGGCACCGCGCCGTTGCCTGCAGGCGCAACAGTGCCGCTTCCCCCAATCGACGCCGACGACCGCACTCGCCGCCATATCGCCTATGCCGCGGGGTTGGTGGGCGCGTTCTTCGCTCTGACCGTCCGCGCCATGGTTGCAAAGCCGGTCAAGGCCGCAGTGGTGTCGATACCCACCGCAGCGCCGATCCCGGTCGTTACCGGTCCGGTCACGGTCGCGCCGGTTGGGTGAGGGGATCGCTTGACGTAGGTCACGTTGCGCCCGCGCGGCGCTTGCCTGGGCGCTATCCAAATCGGGCGCTACGTGACACATCCACGCGAAAGTCACGTAGCGCCTGATTCGCGCACGTCCTCGATCGAGACGACGCGGGCGCAACGTGACCTACCGTCGCGTTTCCAGCTCCCGCGCCAGGACTTTCAGCGCCGCCAGCTCAAGCTTGCGCTCATGGGTACATCCGGTCAGCGGCGATTGCCAGAGCTCGCCGCGGCCCCAGAGTTCGAAGACACACGGGTGAATGTAGGCGCTGCGGCATACCGCGGGGGTATTGCCGAGCTCGCTGGCGATCTGTTTGACGACGCCCGCCAGCGATGGCTTTATTTCGCTTTGCCGGCTCGCATCGATGGGTTCCAGGCTCGCGAGCAGCGCCAAGGCGCGGGTGGTGCCAGCCCAGGTGCGAAAATCCTTGGCACTGAACTCGTCGCCCATGGCCTCCCGCAAGTAGGCGTTGACCAGGTCCGAATCGACTGAATGCCGCTCGCCGGTTTCGTCGAGGTACTGAAACAGCTGCTGGCCCGGTAGCTCGTGGCAACGGCGCAGCAGCCGGACCAGGCGCGGCTCGCCGAGCAAAATCTCGTGCTCCTGGCCACTTTTTCCACGGAAGTGCAGCTGCGCCCGGCCCTGGCTCAGGAACTTGACGTGGCGATTGCGCAGGGTGGTCAGCCCATAGGATTTGTTGGTTCGCGCGTACTCGTCGTTGCCAACCCTCACCAAGGTCGTGGCCAGCAGGCTGACTACGATTGCAGCGACTTTTTCACGGTCGAGCTCGCGTCGCTTGAGATCCCGTGCCAGGCGACGCCGCAGCAATGGCAGCTTGCGACCGAAGTCGAGCAAGCGCGCGTACTTGCCCTGGTCACGGACCTGGCGCCAGCGTGGGTGGTAACGATATTGCTTGCGTCCGCGGGCGTCGCGACCGCTGGCCTGCAGATGCCCATTGGGCTTCGTGCAGATCCAGACGTCGGTATAGGCAGGCGGAATGACCAAGGATTTGATGCGCGCCAGAGTCGGCGCATCACGCACGAGCGAGCCATCGGGATTGACGTATGTAAAGGTCTTGCTGCGCGCCTTCCGACGGATACCGGGCTCGGTATCGCTGACATGTCGAAGGCCGGCTGATCGCGCTGCCTCCGCTTCAGCCGAGGGTTCAGCTTTAGCGGAGCGCGTAGATTCGGCTACGGATTCTGGTCGGCGCGCCATGAGTCGTCACGACGTTGGGCGCGCGGTACCGATTCAACGCCATGCCAGCGTGGCGAAGTTCTGCAGGCGGGTAAACAGGTAGACGAAGATCATGGGGGCATTCCAATTTGTGGGTCTGCCTGCTACAGAGCAATCGGCGTGCCAATGGAAAAGTGGCCTTCGGCGCGCCTGGGGTGCTTGAACCTCATGCAGATTCGCGGATTGCAGGATAACTGTGCGTGCAGGCTGCAGCGTTTTGCAGTTGTGGGTAGATAGGAAAAGCGTCCGCGCGCAGCGCAGACCCACCACCAGCAGCTAAGCCAGAGCCGATCCCGCCAACATGAGGTCGCTGTAGCGCCCCAGGTGGTGGTCGGCGTCGCCGAAACTCTGGTTGATGAGCGTGAGGCGCTTGAACCAATGGCTCACGCCGACCTCGTCGCAGACAGCGATGCCACCATGCAGTTGCACGGCGTACTGGCCGACCAGCCGTGCGGCCTGTCCCACCAGGGCTTTCGCCGCGGCGAGCTGGCGCGAGCGCGTCGGCGCATCTTCGCCGTTGATGCTGTGCGCGGCCAGATAGCTCATGGAGCGTGCCTGTTCGGTCGCCATCAGCATGTCGACCACGCGGTGCTGCAGGACCTGGAAGCTGCCGATCGGCCCACCGAACTGTTTGCGCTGCTTGAGGTAGTCAGCGGTCTCCTTGACCAGCACATCCATGATCCCGACCGCCTCGGCGCAGAGCGCCGCAATGGCCAGGTCCTGCGCCAGGTCGATGAGCTCGAGGCCCTGCCCCGCGCTTCCGAGCAGTGCATCGTGGCCGATGTCGACGTGCTCGAAGCGGACTTGGGCGGCGCGCCGGCCATCGTGCGTGCGAAAACTCCGGCGGGTGATGCCGGCGATGCCAGCATCCACCAGGAACAGGCTGATCCCCGTCGCATCCCGCGCGCCGCCCGCGGTGCGTGCCGAGACCAGCAACTGGTCCGCAGCGCCGCCATCGAGCACCAGTGTCTTTTCCCCATCGAGGCGCCAGCCAGTCGCCGTTTCCGTCGCCCGCAGCGCCACGTGCAGGCGCTCGTAGCGGGTGTCCAACTCCTGGTGCGCCAACGCCAGCAGTCGTGTACCGGCCGCCACTGCAGGCAGCACCTCGGCACACTGCGCCGTGCTTCCCACGCGAGCGATCACGCCGGCGCCGATGACCACGGTCGACACATAAGGCTCGAGCAGGAGGCCGCGGCTCAGCGCATCCAGGATGACCAGCGTATCGACTGCATTCCCGCCGAGGCCGTCATGCGCGGTCGGCAAGGTCATCGCCAGGACCCCGAGCTCGGCCAACTGCGCCCATACCTCGCGACTGAATCCCTCGGCGCTTTCGAGAATCTCGCGCCGCCGCTCGAAGCTGTAATCCTGGCGCACGAACCGCTGCAGCATCTCGCGCAGCTGTTCCTGCTCATCGGTGAAGTTGAAGTCCATGGAGCTCGGTTTCGGTTGTCGGTTTCGGTTTCGGAAGGGATATTTGCAATACCGGTACGCGCTTCAGGGCTTCTTCCGAAACCGAAAACCGACCCCGAAACCGCTCTTAGAACCCCAGGATCATCTTCGCCACGATATTGCGCTGGATCTCGTTGGAGCCGCCGTAGATCGTGACTTTGCGGTAGTTGAGGTAATGGCCGGTGGCGAGGCTGGCGAGCTCGAGCTCGGCCACGTCCGCAGGGTCGTCGATGCGCGCGATCGCCGCCGGGCCTGCGGCCTGCATCAGGAGCTCGCTGATCGCCTGCTGGATCTCTGTCCCCTTGATCTTGAGCAGCGAGGCTGCAGGCCCTGGCTGCTTCTTCTCGCGGTCGGCTGCAACCACGCGCAGATTGGTGATCTCGAGCGCGATCAAGTCGATCTCGACCTGCGCAATGCGGTCGCGGAAGCGCGGGTCCTCGATCAGCGGGCGACCGTTTCCACCGGGCTGGGTTGCGGCAATCTGCTTGAGCCGCTTGAGCCGGCGCTTGGAACGACCGACCTCGGCAATGCCGGTGCGCTCATGGCCCAGCAGGAACTTGGCATAGGTCCAGCCGCGATTCTCGTCGCCGACGCGATTGGCGACCGGTACGCGTACGTTGTCGAACCAGACCTCGTTCACCTCATGACCGCCGTCGAGCATGATGATTGGACGCACGCTCACCCCGGGCGTGCTCATGTCGATCAGCAGGAAGGAGATGCCTTCCTGTGGCCGAGTGTCGGACGCCGTCCGCACCAGGCAGAAGATCCAGTTCGCATGGTGCGCGAGCGTGGTCCAGGTCTTCTGGCCATTGACGATGTAGAAGTCCCCGTCGCGCTCGGCACGCGTCTTGAGCGACGCCAGGTCCGAGCCGGAGCCCGGTTCCGAATACCCCTGGCACCACCAGTGCTCGCCGGAAAGGATGCGCGGCAGGAAGTACTCCTGCTGCGCGCGGTTGCCGAAAGCCATGATCACCGGCGAGACCATGCGCATTGAAAACGTCGACAGGATCGGCGCGCCGGCGTCGGCGCATTCCTCTTCGAAGATGTGTTGCTCGACCGAGTCCCAGCCGGTGCCACCAAACTCGACCGGCCAGTTGGCAGCCAGCCAACCCTTCTCGTTGAGGATCACATGCCAGCGATGGTAGTCATCCTTCTCCAGGTGACGACCTTCGAGCACCCGTGCCTGGATATCGGCCGGCAGGTGCGCATCGATGAAAGCGCGCGCCGTCTCGCGAAACGCCAGCATCTCGGGCGAAAAACCAAGCTCCAATGCAGAGTCTCCTGGAAGGGTGGGCAGTCGTCACTCGGGGAACCGCGTCGGGCTCCGTGAATTCACGAGGTCACGCCAGTGGGGAGGTCCGGCGCGCTCGTGCATCACATCGACAACCTGTCGGCGCGCGGGGACGGGCCTGGCTGCAGACGTGGCCACTGGGCCCATCGCTCATGGGTCCCCGGTGACAACTTTCCTTCCGGCAGCATAAGTCGAGCGTGCAGGCATCGGCCAATGCGCAATGCGCATCCCGGCACATGCATGCCGTGCATGCCGGGCGATTCGGTCTATAGATTTGAAACATGGGGCGACCCGGCCTAGGCTCGCCACTCGACGCAACGCCTTTTCCCCGGAGCCTCATGAGCGCCACCGAATCGCTTCACCCATGCAGCGAATACACCACGCAGGACCGGACTGCGGTCATCGCCATGCGAAACCCGCCAGTCAATGGCCTGGGACTGGCGTTGCGGAGCAGCATCATCGCCGGGATCGAACGTGCCATCGCGGACCCGGCGATCGACGCGATCGTCCTGATCGGCAGCGACAAGGCGTTTTCCGGTGGTGCGGACATCAAGGAATTCGGCTCGCCGCTGGCGTTCGCCGAGCCCAACCTGCCGACGGTGATCGAAGCCATCGAGCGCAGCCGCAAGCCGGTCATCGCCGCAATCTCTGGCGCGTGCATGGGCGGCGGGCTGGAGCTCGCCCTGGGTTGCCACTTTCGGATCGCCCTCGCCGATGCCCAGATCGCCTTGCCCGAGGTGAAGCTCGGTCTCTTGCCGGGTGCCGGCGGGACGCAGCGCCTGCCGCGGCTGGTCGGCGTCAAGATGGCGCTCGACCTGATCGTCACCGGCAATACGGTTCCGGCGAAGCTGCTCGCGGGCACGGCGCTGTTCGACCAGGTGGTAGGCGGCGATCTCGCTCACGCCGCGATCGCCTTCGCCACTCGCGTCGTAGCCGAGGGCTGGGCGCTCAAGCGCGCACGCGACCAGGTCATCGACGACCCGGATGCGCAGTCAGCCATTCAAGCCGCGCGCGCCAGCGTTGCGGCCGCGGCAGGGCCTTTCCCGGCGCCGGGAAAGTGCATCGATGTCGTCGAGGCTGGCCTGGCGAGCTTCGATGCGGGTATCGGACACGAGCGTGCCGCCTTCGTCGAGTTGCTGCAATCGCCCGAATCGCGTGCGCTGCGCCATGTCTTCCTCGGCGAACGTGCCGCGACGCGCATCGATGACGTTCCCGAAAGCACCGCCACGCGCCCCATCCTACGAGTCGGCGTGATTGGCGCCGGAACGATGGGCGGCGGGATCGCGATGAACTTTGTCAACGCCGGCATTCCGGTGCGGCTGCTGGAAACGAGCCCAGCCGCGCTCGAGCGCGGATTGGCGACCATCGCCAGGAACTACCAGGGCGCACTCAAGAAGGGCAAGCTTTCCCAGGAAGACTTCGACCGGCGCATGGCGGCGATCGAGCCGACCCTTTCCTATGACGATCTCGCCGATGTCGATCTCGTCATCGAAGCCGTGTACGAGGACCTAGAGGTCAAGCGCACCGTCTTTGGTGAACTCGATCGCGTCGCCAAGCTGGGGGCGATCCTCGCGACGAATACCTCGACGCTCGATGTCGACCGGATTGCCGCATTCACCGGTCGCCCGCAAGATGTGGTCGGCCTGCACTTTTTCTCACCCGCCAACGTCATGCGCCTGCTCGAAGTCGTACGCGGCGCCAAGACCGGCAAGGACGTGCTCGCGACCGTGATGAAGCTGGCCAAGGCCATCAAGAAGCTGCCGGTGGTGTCGGGCGTGTGCGACGGCTTCATCGGCAACCGCATGATCAACCAGTACAGCGCGCAGGCGATGCAGCTGATCGAGGAAGGCGCGCTGCCCACCCAGGTCGACCGCGTCCTGGAGAATTTCGGTTTCGCGATGGGCCCATTCCGCATGAGCGATCTCGCCGGCGGCGATATCGGTTGGGCCATTCGCAAGCGTCAGTACGCCGAGAACCCGTCGATGCGCCGCGAAGTCATCGCGGACCGCCTCGCCGAACTGGGTCGCTACGGCCAGAAGACCGGCAAGGGCTGGTACAACTACGTCTCCGGCGACCGCAGCGCACACCCGGCCCCGGAGGTCGATGCGCTGATCGGCGCGATGCGCGTCGCCGACGGCACGCGGGTGCGTGAAATTCCCGATGCCGAAATCCGTGATCGCCTGGTCTACGCCCTCGTCAACGAAGGCGCCCGCATCCTCGCGGAAGGCATCGCCCAGCGCGCCTCTGATATCGACATGGTCTACTTGAACGGCTACGGCTTCCCCCTCCACCGCGGCGGCCCGATGCTCTACGCCGACGAAATCGGCCTCGCCAACGTCGCCACGCGCATGCGCGAGTTCGCTGCCCTGCCCGGCGCCGACACCACCTTCTGGCAACCCGCCCCGCTCCTCGCGCGACTGGCCGAGAGTGGCGGGCGGTTCAACGCCTGACGACCGCGCGCCGGATAGCAAAAAAGATCAACCTCAAAGCATCCACAGATTACACAGATGAAAAGCGGATAAGAGCAGATTAGAAGCGCTGGTTCCTGTTATGGATCGCGTGGCTTCCGGAGCCTGTGACGAATAACCCTGACCGCTTTCATCCGCTCTTATCCGCTCTTCCTTTGCTTCTATCTGCGTAAATCTGTGGATGCTTTGAGGTTGATCTTTTTGCGCAGGGTCGCTCACACCTCGCGCAATGCCTCCATCGGCGGTACCCGTGCGGCGCGGCGGGCGGGGAGCCAGGCGGCGGTGGTGGCGATCAGGGCGAGGGCCAGGGGTGTGAGCAGGTAGGCGCTCAGGTTGAAGACCTCGAGTGTCGGGATGAGGGTGCGCAGGAATAGCGAGATGACGAGGCAGAGCGGCAGGCCGATGAGGACGCCGAGCAGCGCCCATTGAACGGAGCTGCGCGCGCTCAGCAGTACCACGCTGCGCTGGCTGGCACCCAGGGCGAGGCGAACGGCGAGCTCGCGCGAGCGCTGGGCGAGACTGAAGCTGACCATGCCGTAGAGGCCGATGCAGCTGATCGCGAGCGCGAGCAGGCCCAATCCGCCGGCCACCTGGCTGCCGATTACGAAGGGCATGCGCGTGATGCCGAGCAGCGCGTCGAGCGCCAGCACGTCGCAAATGGTGCTGGCGTCGTGCTCGAGGCACACCGCCTTGATGCGCTCGATTGTCGCCGGCGATGAGTTCCTGACCCGCAACATCAGCTGTCGCGCTTCCGGGCTGCCGAGCGCGGCCGGCAGATAGAGCGCGCTCTGGTCGGTCCCGAAAAAGAACAGCGATGAGGTGACGTCGGCGGCGACGCCGACCACTTCCACCTGGCGCGCCGGCAGGCGCTCCGGTCCGTCGGCAATCGTGAGCGCGCGCCCGAGCGGATCCTGGCCCGGCCACAGCGCTTGGGCAGTGGCAGCGCTGATGATCGCGACCGGCAGCGTGCTCTGCGCTTCGCTGGCGTAGAAGTTGCGGCCATGGACGACACGGATTCCGGCGGTCGCGAAGTACTGGTCATCGACACTGCGCACCGCGAGCGCGAAGCTGCGCTGGTCCACCTGCGCCGCCAGGCGCGACGGCATTCCAGCCAATGGCAACAGACCGACGGCACTGATGCGCTCGACATCGGGCAAGGCCGCCAGGCTCTGGCGCAGGCGCGCATCGGGCTTCGGGTGGCCCAGGCTCAGCAGAGGATGCGGGTCGAAGCCGAGGCTGCCCTGCTCCGAGCGCTGCATGTTCGCCAGGATCAGCGCCGACAGCACCAGCAGAGCCAAGCTCGCAGCCACCTGCGCGGTGATCAGCCACGAGCGCATCCGTGACTGACCGCGGCTCCCCTTCGTAGCGAGCTCGCCGGCACTGCCGACACTGACGCCAGCCCGCAGGATCCGGTGGGCAGTGGTGAGGCCCAGCAGCAGGCCGGCCGCGATCGCCAGCACGGCGGCAAATACAACGACGCGCCAATCCGGAGCGAGCGGCAGCACCAGCAGCCCCATGTCGGTCGCAACCGACAGCGCCTGGGCGTGCACCAGGTCCACCAGCGGCAGGCACAGCGCGCAGCCGAGCATGGCGCTGACGCTGCTGATCGCCAGTGCCTCGGTGAGCAATTGACCGACCACTCGCCCGCGCGAGGCGCCCAGCGAACTGCGCAAGGCAAGCTCGCCCTGACGTGCGCTGGCCCGTGCCAGGAACAGATTCACCAGATTCGCGCAGGCCACCAGGAGCAGCAGGATCACCATCGCGAAGCCGAGCTGCCAGAGTGGCCGCAATTGCTCCACGTCGGCCGCTGGCAGGACGCTGGTCCGACGCTCCACGTTGACTCCGCCGAGCTTGCGCCCCGAGTTGGCGGAAGGTGGCAGATGCCCGACCGCTGAGCTCAAGGCCGACTGCACCGCATCGCGGCCGACGGCAGGGTCGAGTACGCCATTGAGCTCGTAGTACGGCAGGAGCTCCGGGTCGTTGCCGGCTTCCCGCGCCAGCGCGTCGTTGGCGGCGTTCGCGAGCCACAGATGCGGTGGCATCCAGCCGATGCCGACGAATTCGGGCCCCATTACCCCGACGACGGTGAAATCCCGGCCCTGCAGGCGCAGGCGCTTGCCGAGGACGGCTGGGTCGTTCTGCGTCAGGCGCCGCCAGCCGGCCTGGCTCAGCACGACCACGGGCGGCGCGTCGGGACGATCGTCGTCGCTGTTCAGTACCCGCCCGAAGCTCGTGCTGCCGCCGAGCACGGCGAACCAGTTGCCGCTCACTGCCTGCCCGAGCGCCGGGAGGGAGCGCTGTTCGCCACGCAGCGGCAACTGTACCGAGCGCGAAACCAGCAACGCCGCGAGCCCATGATCCGATGACTCGAGCGCGCGGATCTCGGACGGGCTCCAACCGACGTTGCGATGTTGCTCGTCGAGCCCGTGGATATCGACCAGGCCCTCGGCATTGAGGACCGCAGGCGCGCGTCCGGCATAGGCGCTCCACACACAGTAGAGCGCCGCGTTGACGCCGATGGCCAGGCCGAGCGTCGCCATTGCTGTCAGCGCGAAGCTCGGTGTCCGCAGCAGGCTGCGCCACGCGAAGCGCAGGTCGCCACTCAGCTGGTCGATCCAGGCGAGACCGCGTGCCGCGCGCACATCGTCCTTGTGCAGCTCACGCATGCCGAGATCGAGCCGCGCCTGGCGCCGGGCCTCGGTCTCCGGGAGCCCGCGCCGCATCAGTGTCTCAACATGCATCTCCAGGTGGAACGCGAGCTCTTCGTCGAGCTCGGCGTCGAAGCGCCCCCGATTGCGCATGGCGGCCATCCGCGAGCGCAGCTTTCTCCACACCTGCACGGTCATGCGCCGCCCTCCGGCAGTGCGCTGCCGAGCAACCGCTCCATGGCCTCGACCATGCGCCGCCAATCACTCAGGTTGCGCTCGAACTGGGCGCGGCCCGCAACGGTCAACTGATAGAACTTGGCGCGCCGCTTGTTTTCCGAAAGGCCCCAGGTCGACTCGATGAAGCCCTGGTGTTCCAGCCGCGCCAGCGCCGGATACAAAGCGCCCTGCTCGATCATCAACGCGCCGCGCGACACTGACTGGATGCGCAGCAACAGCCCATAGCCGTGCTCCTGCCCGAGCGAAACCGCCTTGAGCACCAGCATGTCGAGTGTGCCTGGCAGCACCGGGCTCGGGCCATCCTGCGGTCGAACCGAAGAGTGCATCGCGCTTCACCTAACCAGATTAGGTGAATGTTAGCGCCTTCTCCTAAGCTGTCAAGGAGAGCGTGCGGGTGAGGCCACCGCCGCCTCAAACGTAGGTCATGTTGCGCCCGCGCGCGCTTGGAAAGGGCACTCTGCTAGATCGGGCGCTACTTGACGCCGATGCGTGGGATGGCGCGCAGATGTCAAGTAGCGCCCGATTTGCCACCGCGCGAACAGCAATCGGTACGCGGGCGCAACCTGACCTACGAAAAGCTCCCGCCTTACGCCGAGCTGCGTGCCTCGTCCGGGATCCTGGCGCCGGACCGCTTGAGCTCGCGGCGGCGTTCGGTATCGAGGTATTGCATGATCCGGGTGCCGGTGAGGCCGTGCACGATGATCGAGACCAGCACCACGAAACTCACCGTGGCCCACAGGAACCTGGGACCGGGGAAGACTTCCTGGTTGAGTGCAAAAGCCAGGTAGTAGAACGACCCGACCCCGCGCACGCCGAACGCGCTGACGGCCAGTCGCTCGCGCCACGGCAAGGCACTGCCGACCATGGCGAGCATGCCGGCCAGCGGGCGGACCACGAGCACGAAGACCAGGCCGAACACCGCGGCCTGCCATGTCAGCGCGTCGAGGATGCCATTCGCGATCGCGGCCCCGAACAGCAGCAGCACGACGGTCATCATCAGCCGTTCCACCTGCTCGGCGAACAGGTTCAGCGTCCCGTGGAACTCATGGCTGCGCTCGTAGTGACGGATCGATGCGGCAGCGATGAAGACGGCGAGGAAGCCGTAGCCGTGGAAGGCCTCGCAGACGCCGTAGACCAAGAGGGTGATCGCGAGCGCAGCGATGCCATCTTCAGTCTGGGCGATGCGCGTTCCCACGTTCATGCGGAACATGAAATGCATGAGCAGATAGCCAAGACCCCAGCCGATCCCGATACCGGCGACCACGCGGTAGAGCACGTCGAGCCAGAGCCACTTGCCGACCCACGAGAAGTCGCCGGCCGCCGCGCCAGCCAATGCAATTGCAAGCCAGACGAACGGAAACGCCAGGCCATCGTTGAGCCCAGCCTCGGAGGTCAGCGCGAGACGGACCGGATCTTCCTTGCCAGTACCCGGAGGGCCGACCTGGACATCCGCAGCCAGCACCGGATCCGTGGGCGCCAGCAATGCGCCGATCAGGAAAGCGGATGCCAGGCCCAGCCCGAGCAGCCAGTAGCCGAGAGCCACTCCCGCGACGATGCACAGTGGCATGGCGATGCCGAGCAGGCGCCAGGTCGAGTTCCAGCGCTTCCAGCCCATCGGCGTGTCGATGCGCAAGCCACCGCTGGTCAGCGCGATCAGCACGACCAACTCAGTCAAACGCTCGATGCCAACCTTGTACGAACGCGGGTCGGCATCTGCAAACGGCAGTCCGCGCGAAAGGCTGTAGATCGCGAAGCCGATCGCCACGTAGACGATTGGAAAAGTCAGCAGCCGGCGCTTCAGCAGATGCGGCAACCAGGCTGCCCCGATCAATACCAGCCCGAGGACTCCCAGGGTCAGCTTGTAGAAGTCCATCGTCAGTCAGGAATTATATTTCGGAAATCCTTAAGCGGCAGTCGAAACCTCTTTGACCACCTCCACCGTTTCAGCAGCGTCGGCGCAACGCGCTACGTCCGCGAGCGAGACGATTCCGCAGATACGCCCGGTCGAATCGACCACCGGCACGCGACGGATCTTGGCCGATTCCATCACTTCGCAACATTCGCGCAGGGTGGTGTCCGACGTTACGGTGATGCACGGCGTCGACATGCACTCGCCGGCGACTGATTCCAGCGGATTCTGGCCATGGGCGACCATGCGCACGGTTATGTCCCGGTCGGTGATCACACCGACGGGGCGATGCGAACTGACATCGTCGATCACCGGAATCTGTCCACAGTCATTGTCCAGCATGAGCTTGGCTACATCACGCAGGGAGGTCATTGGCGTGCAACAGGCGGGATTGGTGGTCATCACGGATTGAACGGTCATGCGGGTTCTCCTGGGGACTCGAGCGGATCGAAAAAGCCTTGGGCGCCGACGCCGAGCGCACACGCCCAGCTCGGCCTGTGGCAAAGAATGCATCCGTAGATGTGCAGACTTTGTACGCCAACGTACGTTCTTGATGGATCCGAGGCACCAAACTGAACCCCAGCTGCGAAGCGCACCCCGCGCGTCCAAAATGTGCATGAAACCGCACGCTGTCCTCACGGCCCTGCAACTACGTTGCGGGGATCGTCAACGGAGTACACGCATGCTCAAGTGCCCGCTTAATCTCGCCATCGCATTGTTGCTCGGCGCCACTTGTGCCGACGCGATGGCCGCCCCGCTCAATTGCGCCGATTTCGTGAACAGCGGGTCGGTGATGCCGCGCGACTATGCGCTTGCCTGCGCAGTACCCGCGCCGTCGACCTCGGTCAGTTCCAATGATCGCGCGCAGCCGACCGACCTCGGCTATGCAATCGACATCTTCGGCAGCGATACCCGCCCGCGGGATCGCATGTATACCTTCCCGCTGAATAACTTCGCCAACCAGACGTTCGACAACAGCTCCCAGCCTTTCATCTACGGCGCTGATTTCATGCCCGATGGCCTCGGTTTCTACGGCGTCATTTCCGAGAGCGCCGGACAGTTTCCGCGGTCGATCGGACTGATCAACGCTGGCACCTTCTTCCTCAAGGGCGAGCTGGTCGGTGTGCCGGTCAATGACAACATCAACGGATTCGCGATCGACCCGCGCAGCGGCGTTGCCTATCTCACCACCAGTGGTGGCAGCCCGCCGGTGACACGCCTGTTCACCGTCAACGTGAACACGGGAGCCTCGACTTTGGTGGGCGTGGTGGACGCCCCGACGAACGAGACCACTGGCACCATCATGATCTCCATCGCGATCAACTGCGAAGGGCGTCTCTACGGGCACAACATCACCGACGACTCGCTGTACGTGATCAACCGGAACACCGCCATCGCCAGCTTCGTCGGGTCCCATGGCCTCGACGCCAACTTTGCCCAGGGCATGGATTTCGACAACAGCACCGGCGAACTCTACGTATTCATGATGCTCAATTCCGGCGAGAACCGGTTCGGTCTCTTCAGCCTGGAAAATGGTGGTTTCACGACCCTTTCCAACAACAACCCCCGAGGCGAGTTCGAAGGCGCCATCCCGACCTTCTGCCCAGAAGCGGTCTCGCTGTTCGCCAACGGGTTCGAGGACGGCGGCTGAAGGCTTTTGCCGCCGCCAGAGCGTCTTTAACAAGAAACAAAGCTGGGCAGAGCGATTGGCCACAAAAGGCACAAAGGGTACAAAAAAAGAGCTTTGAACGCGGACGGCCGGGGCTCTGCGCTGGGCCCGCCGGTCGCTCGATGGCAAGCGCGCTTGGTCCGCCATCGCTTTTTTTCATCCGCTACTTTTGTATCTTCTGGTGGCCAATCGCTCTTGCGTCTCTGCTCGCCTGCAAGAGTTCAACCGACCGCGCGACGAACTCCGCCACGGCCCGACTTGGGGAAATGGTTGACGACCTCGATGCGGTTGCGGCCGGCGTGCTTGGCGCGATACAGGGCGGCGTCGGCGATGGCGATAAGGGCTTGCGGGTCTACCGCGTCTTCGGCGCGGGTGGCCACGACGCCGACGCTGACTGTCACGGGGATATCGTTTTCGCCCAACGGGATCGGGCGTTCCGCCATGACCCGGCGAATGCGCTCTGCCAGCATCGTGGCCTGGCGTGCGCTCGCACATGGAGCCACCAGCAAAAACTCTTCTCCCCCGTAGCGCCCGACGCGATCATAGGGACGAAAGCTGCTGAGCATGCGTTTGGCGGCTTCCTGCAGCACCAGGTCACCGACGGCGTGTCCATGAGTGTCGTTGACTTCCTTGAAATGGTCGACGTCCACCAGAAAGATCGCCAATCCAATGCCCTCGCGAGCGCTGCGATGAATTTCCTGGTTGAGTCCGTCAACGATCGCGCCTCGATTAAGAAGCCCGGTAAGCCGGTCATGCAGTGCCAGCTCACGTAATTCTTTGTGCAAGGCCAGCATACGGGCCGCGGCATGCAGACGCGCTTCGAGATGCTCAGGCTCAAAAGGCTTGTTCATGAAATCATCGGCACCTGCGGAAATGCCGTCTCGATAATCGTGTTCTCCGCATTTGGAGGTCACCAGGATTATATACAGATAGTCCAGCCCGCCTTGACTACGAATATGCCGACACAGGCTAGGACCATCCAGGTGCGGCATCATCCAGTCAGAGATCAGGATGTCGAATGAAGCATTTGCCAGCCGCTCCGCCGCTTCCGCGCCGTCACTTGCCAACGTCACCGCGTGCCCGAGCTCCTGCAGCCGGTTGCCAAGCAGCAGCCGAAATGCGTCGTTATCGTCCGCAACCAGGATTTTCATTGCAGCCTCATAACCGATGCCTTTAGTGGCGTGGAGTGAGAATGCAACCAGCGCAGCTGGAAAATGTTGCGCCGTTTCACATTCCGGAGAAATATATGCTTCTGTTTACACACTCCCCGTTATATTCGTGAGCACGCAATTCTCGGCTAGTTGATTATAGTAATCGCAGTATTCATTACTCAATGAGGAAAAACCCCTACGAGATTAATTGGGTCTCCCTCAGACGCCGATACCCTGGGGCGGACTCTAGCAGGGTGTTGCAAAACACCCTGCTGGTGCGCGACAGGCATGTCGCGCCCGCAAATCGATCACGTAAGTGGTTGATTTGTCGTAAGCGAGTCCGGGCGTGCACCGGACTCGTGACCTGCAAAAGTGCAGGAAAGCACTTTTGCAGCATCCTGCTAGTGTGGTGTGTCAGAAATAAGCATAATTAAGTCAGACAAGCTTTCCGGCCGCTCGGCCGACGCTTTCTATGATCTGGTCAGCGCTCTTTCGCCAGACAAATGGCTTGGGGTCCGCGTTGTATCGCTTCAGGTAT